>NZ_JBWMBB010000011.1:0-247230 GCF_056521305.1 Rhodoferax sp. RT4P68 | reverse complement strand
GACGACTGAGATACATTGAACACCTCGCTTGCGCGCAACCCCCGCGCGTCCACGATGGCGCTGAAACGCCGTCCACGATCAGCCTGAAACAGGCGTCCACGATCGCTGAAATGCGCACGCAAGATGCGTCTCAAGAAGTAAATCGACGCGCCAGGCTTCGGTCGCCATCGATCCGTTGAATCGGGCGCTGGCAACGACATCTGGATCAGATATCGACTGGAGCAAGCCACCCGTGCCGTTCGACGGCGAGGTCTGGCATCGTCATCGGTAAAAGTGCAGGAGGGAAATGGTGGTCAACGGACTTGACCATCTGCCGACGAGGCCCATGCGATGGCGGCTCAAGACGACGCCAGCCGCCTGGCTCACCTGGCAAAAGACCGCTGGATCGACTACCCGCGTGCCCGGGCGATCCTGGAGGAACTGGAACGCCTCGTGCGATCACCGCAGCGCACCCGAATGCCGGGGCTCTTGATTCACGGCAAGTCCAATATCGGCAAGTCGATGATCATCCAAAAGTTCCTGCGGGCGCATCCCGCACGGGAGTTCAACGCCGAGACGGGCTTTCTGCAGGTGGACGTGCTGCCGGTTGAAATGCCTTCGGCGCCGCAGGAGAGGCGGCTGTACGGCCAGTTGGTGATGGCGCTCAACGCGCCGTACCGGCCTGGCGACCGGCTGGCTGCCGTAGAGTTCACTGCGCTCACATTGCTGCGCAAGGTCGCGCCTCGAATGCTTGTGGTCGACGAAGTCCACAACCTGCTGGCAGGCTCTGCACACGAGCAACGATCGTCGCTGAACCTGCTGAAGCTCCTGTCCAACCAGATCAAGTGCGCCGTGGTCGTGCTCGGCACCCGCGATGCGCTGACAGCGATGCAAACGGATCCGCAGATCGCCCGCGGCTTTCCGGGCATCGAGATCCCCCGCTGGCAGGAGAACGAGGATTTCCGCGGCTTCCTCGCCGGCTTCGAGCGCCAGCTGCCGCTCCCGCATCCGTCGCGTATCGCCACCAACCGCGCCATGGTCTACGTATCATGAACGCCACGGGTGGTATCACTGGTCAGGTCAGCGAGCTGCTGTCGCGCACGGCGGAAGCGGCGATTCGATCCAAACGCGAATGCATCACGCTGGAGCTTGTACGCGACACGGCCAACCGCCGTCTGGCCGCCTGATCCGTGTTCTGCGCGAGCACCGATTTACCGATCGTCCTACCGCCGGCCAAGGACGAGGTGCTAGGCTCATGGCTGATGCGCATATCGCAGTTCTATGGGCTGAGCCTCGACGCGCTGCTGTCTCGGGTTGGCGCCACAAACCCCAGGTCGGTGCCCCTACCCCATTGGATTGCCTTGCGCCCGTGCGTCCTCAACATGGCACCGCTGGCCAGCGCACTGCGGGTTCAACCAGGCGGCTGAGCGCGATGGTGCCGCCCCGCTGCCGGCCACACTGGCCAACCGAGCTCGGAATGTGCAGTGCCTGCCTTGAGGATGCCGCTGTCGCCCAACTGCCCTTGGGCTGGTCGCTGCGGTGGATGCATCCGTTGTCGGTCACATGCCAGGTCCAAAGGCGCTGGCTGACGCCAGTGGCGACCCACGATCTTGTCCGCATCCGAAGTACTGACGACCTGCTCAGCATCCGCTCACTCGTTGAGCCGGCCCACGCCGTTGAACGCGAGAACATCCGTGATGCCCTGTGGGCTCAGCGGGCTGCATTCTCCCGGACGGGCACCCGAACGCCTTGGGGAAGAGCTGGAGTGCCGGCCCTCATGCGGGTCCTGCCTGTCGTGGACAACTCACTGGCCTCGGCCTCGGACCAGGAGTCGGCAGATCTTGGCCTGCCCAGCGGTTGGCAGCGATCCCAGGCCAAAGACTTCCGGGTTGAGCCCGAAGGCGGCGGGATGTTGCGAATGACCCTGCCGCAAGGCCTGATTCACCGGCGGTGGTTGATGACTGCTGTGGGTCACGGTCTGAGGCAGCCGCCAGGGCGCAGACCCATGCTGCGCACGCTACCCGACTGGACCGTCAAGGCTCTCGATTCTCGTCCCCGCCAAGCGGGCGACTGCAGTGGATCTGCCCGCAGACCACCGCCCTTCAAGATGACCACCTGGCACGATTCAGCCGTGGCAGTCGGCACCACTGACAGTTTTTTCGTTCGCACTGCCATTTCATTCGTACTTCGACAAGAAGGGCAAAACGACCCCCCAGGGGACGTTCGTCGGTAAGCCGGGGGGTATGGAGCCCCGCGAGTAATCGGACGCAGCGACTAGCGTGATTGCGCTCGAAGATGTCCGCCATGTTGCCGCGGACTTGCACGCCGACGGGCGGCGCGCAATTGGGCGCCGCGGTCGTGCGGGCCGCGCCCTGGACGAGCTGTGACATCAAAAGCCTGCCGCCGTACAGCAAAGAGGGGATGTGGCAGGCCGACGCGCAGCCGACACTGGCGCCTTCCGATCTCGAAAGCCCCGCCATGAGCGCCTTCCTGCCCGCCATTACAACCGCCTCCTGGCGCATCCCGGTGCTCGCGCTGTGCCTGGTGCTGGCGGCTTGTGGCGGCGGGGACGACGACGCCGGCACCGGGCCGGCCGGCGCACCCGCGACCGCCGTCGGCAGCGCGGGGGGCACCGTCACCGGCGCGCAGGGCGCGCGCGTGTCCATTCCGCCGGGTGCGCTGGCCGGCAACACGCTCATCGGTGTCACGCAGACCGACGCTGGAGCGCCGCCGCTGACCGATGGGCTCTCGGCGTTGGGCGCGATGTTTGCGTTCACACCGCATGGCACGGTGTTCGGCGTGCCGGCCACCATCACGCTGCCCTTCGATCCTGCTTCCGTGCCAGCCGGCCGCACGCCCGCGCTGTACAAAACCAACGCGCAGAACGAATGGGAGCAGTTGGCCAGCGCCACCTTCGGCGCGGACAGCGTCAGCGCGCAGGTCACCGGCTTTTCGCATGCTCAGGTGGTGCTGGCGCCGTTGCAGCGCAACGATCCGGAGCGCGCCTGGAGCTTCGTCGAGGTCAACATCCTCGGCTTTCAGGACATCCCCGCCCCGCAAGGCCGTGGCCTGCAGATCGGCGGCGTGCTGGATCAGAAGATCAGCTTCGGGCGCACGGCATTCGATGGACCACCCTTGACCGATGGCACGTCGCTGCCCGTCGATGGGCAGGCGAACGGCCACATCTTCGCATCGGCCGACGGCGTCTGCTGGAGCGTGGCGGCGGAGGCGCCCTTCGAGCGCCAGACCGCCGTGTCCGCAATCGGCGGCGAAGCCCAGCTGGGCCACGGCCAGAGTTTCATCAAGCGCTCTGACGATGCGCGGCTGAGCTACACGATCACGCGCGTCGTGCTCAGGGCGGTGGACTTCCTGCCGTTGGCACTCAACGAGCCGGCCAATGACCTCCAGGCCGTCGTGCGCGTCGGTGTCTCGGCCCGGTTTGGCGGCAATCCGTCGCAGCCCGTTTTTGGCCAAGGGTTCTACGGCGCCGCTGGCGACGTCTACCTCTTGGGTGCGGGGCACCTGTGGCTGCCCCATGTACCGCCCCTGGCGGGCAAGGACCTGGCGCTGTGGGGCGCTGGCGACTTCGATTTCTCGACCCGGCGCATCTTCATGGCCACGGGAGGCGGCGGGCTGGTGGAGACGCCTGTCGCGGGCGGCTGCGAAGGCACGTTCGCCGAACTCAAGTCCAAGGTTTCCAAGACCTACGAGATCGATCTCTCGCGCGTGGCCAAGGGCACGGAGTTCTCGGTGCGGTTCAGCGCCTCCGCAACGGCCTTCAACCGCAGAGGCGGCGGGGCCGTCGGCGATTGCGAGGGGTCAGCCGTCATCGCCTTCCTGCGCGATCCGCTGAACATCGGTGGGTCTTACAGCTTCAGCGGCCTGGAGCCGACCAACCGGCCCGACCCCGGGCCGTCGACGCCAGAGCTGATACCGCCTGAAAGTTGCGTGCCCGGGCCGGCCCCTGAGCCCGCAGCCGGCCTGCTGCAGTTCAGTGCCCCGGCCTTCACCACGGGCGTGCTGCCCGGCGTGCCTAGCATTGCCATCGTCCGCACCGGCGGCAGCCGCGGTGCGGTGACCGCCACCTTTGCGACAGCCGACGCAACGGCGGTCGGCGGTACCGACTACACCCCGGTGCGCGCGACAGTCTTCTTCGGCGATGGCGAGGTCGGGCCGAAGGTGATCGGCGTGCCCATCGTCCAGGGCGGGGCGCTGCGGCCCGCCAGGACGGTAGGGCTGTCGCTGTCCGAGCCCGGAGCCTGCGCAGGCCTGGGTCCGCAGGCGAGTGCCGTGTTGACGATCGTGGACGAGCGCACGGCGCCGGTCCTGCGCTTCACCATCGGCGGCACGGTCACGGGCCTGGTGGGTGGCGGGCTGGTGCTGACGGAGAGCGGCGCCGACCTGCCCCTGAGCGCCAATGGCGCGTTCGTGCTGCCCCGTACCGTCGCTTCGCAGTCGGCCTACCAGGTGCAGGTCCGCACGCAGCCGACGGGTCCTGCGCAGATCTGCACGCTGGCCAACGCCAGCGGGACGGTGGGCTCAGCGAACGTCGGCAACGTCACCGTGCACTGCACGGCGCCACCGGCCAGCGGCGCCCTCGACACCAGTTTCGGCAGTGCGGGCAGGGTGACCACCGGCGCAGGGGGTGGCGCGGTGGCGATGGTGCTGCAAGGCGACGGCAAGTCGGTGCTGCTCGGCGCCCAGCGCGCGCTGACGCGCTACCACGTGGACGGCAGCATCGACGCGAGCTTCGGCACCGGCGGGCAGGTGGCCGTGGTGTTCGGCGGCGGCGCGGGCGATGCCGCCCAGGCGCTGGCCATCCAGCCCGATGGCAAGCTGATCGTCGCCGGGTTCACTCGCGTCGCTGGCAACGACGACTTCGCGGTCGCCCGCTATCTGCCGGACGGCGCGGCCGACACGGCCTTCGGCAGCGCAGGCATGGTTAGCATCGATTTCGCCACGGGCGCGGACCAGGCCACCGCCGTGTTGGTGCAGACCGATGGCGCGATCGTGGTGGCCGGCCATGCGATGGCCGACAGCACCAACGGCAACAACGACTTCGCCGTGGCACGCCTGCGCGCAGATGGCGCGTTGGACCTCGGCTTCGGCCAGGGCGGCAAGACCACCACCAACATCGCGGGCCAGGGCGACTTGGCGCTGGCCGCCGTGCTGCAAGCCGATGGCAAGATCGTGCTGGGCGGCAGGGTGTCGAACGGGGGCGGGCCGGAGGACTTCGGCCTGACGCGCTACAACGCGAACGGCACGCTCGACACCGGCTTTGGCCAAGGCGGTATGGTGCGGGCCGACATGGCGGTCAACGGCCGGACCGACCAGGTCACCGACCTGGCGCTGCAACCGGACGGCAAGATCCTGGCGGCAGGCTTCGCGGCGGTGGCCAGCAGCGCGCCTTTCGGCAACAGCCAGGCGTTCGCGCTCGCGCGCTTCAACGCGGACGGCTCGCGCGACACGGGCTTCGGCACCGGCGGCCTGGCCACGGCAAGCTTCACCACGCTCGGCGATTTCGGCCGTGCGCTGGCGCTGCAGCCAGACGGCAGAATCGTCGTTGCGGGCCAAAGTTCCAACCAGTCCAACCCCGATTTCGGCATCGTGCGATGGACCCCGCGCGGCGATCTGGACACCAGCTTTGGAACCGACGGCCGGCTGACGGTCGAGTTCTTCGGCTCGTTCGACGGCGCGCGCGATATCGTGGTGCAGGGTGACGGCCGGCTGCTGGTGGGCGGGTCGGCGGCGAACGGGAGCAGCACCGGCCTCGGGCTGGTCCGCATCGCGCCGTAGGCCGCGCACGGGTGGGGTATTCACGGAACGTTGCGTGATCCACACAGATTGAACCGACGTCTCGATGTAGCTCACCATCAAGTCGTAGGCATCCCCTGCGCCCGTTTGAAGCTTCTTGCGTTGCCGTCGTACTTGGTGATGTCAACACCGTACCGAACGTTCTTTTTTCCATGTGTGTCCAGGGGTTGGGGGCGGATGTGCAACGGGTCACAAGCCGGCAGGCGCCGTTGCGGCGCGTACAGCCAGACTACCGCCAGGTGCGCGGGGTAGTAGGCGTAAAGAGCCATAGGAAACCGTGGGATCGCTAGCTGCAGGCGCCCGACGCTGGCGACCAGCGGCACAGCCAGCAGCGCCCATTGGTTGACCCCCGTGGAGCTCAGAAGCCCGACGGGGGGGGAGAGTGCGGAGCACGCGAGCAAGGCGCCGATGGCCGCGATCCAGCAGGGGCGCTGGAAGTAGGACCAGGCGCTGACGCCCAACACGATGGCGGGCCACCAGTATTCGACCAGGCCGCCACCGATCAACATGACGCCGGCGGCCGTCGGGCGGTCGGCGTGCCCGAGGCGCTGAGGCTGGTGCCTGGGATGGATGTTCTACAAGCAAGCGGCAGCGACTAGTGCATCAATCTTCATGGTTCCAACGCGCTGGCGCCCCGGCGCATGAACGTGTTGATCGACGGTGTCTCGGTCTACCAGCCCGCGTTTGCCCTCGTCGACTGGACGATGTTGCCGATTGGCGTCGAGGACATCGACCGCATCGAAGTGACCAGAGGTCCGAACTCGTCCGCTTACGGACCGGGCTCGATGATGGCTGTCGAAGAACGAATAGTCTGCAAATCTGAACGAATGATCGGCTAGCCAGTTTCGAGCTGCCGAGCCAATCGGTACAAGGCTTTCCGGTAGGTTTGTTGCAGCGAGCCGCCGGTTGCGTAATCGCAACGCCAGCCGCTCTTTGCACGCAAATTTTGCGAATGCGTTGGATTGTGAACGCATAAACTGCGAGCTCGCAGCACTCCTCTAGAGCGGTTGCAATGGCTTCCAAGTCACCCCCGAAGTCGCTTCCAGTCCGCGGCCGCGCGTGAGTTGCACTGGAGGGCGTGGCCAACAAGCGTTGGCGCGAGCTCAAGCGCGTTGCCCAAGCATTGCGCTCTCTCGGCGACGAGCCGATGGCCCAGGCGCTAGCTGAACGGCTGGCCCAGCGGTTCGGCGTTCACTGGGCCACCATCTACCGCTACCGTGCACGTCTGGCTGAGATCGACGAGGCCACCGCCATTGCCGGTGGCACCCGAGGCTGGAAGCCACTTGCCTCGCGCCTGTCCGCCAAGCGGAGCGAGGCATCGAGGAGGCCATCAACGTCCTGCGCAAGAAGCATGGGCCTGTCCGGGTGGTCGACTTGGTCGAGGAAGTCGCTGCGAGGTGCCGGCTGCTGCGCGTGCCCTGCCCTTCCCGCCCAGCCATCGACCGACGCCTGAAGCGCTCCTCGGGCCTGAAGGTTCATCGTCGAGGTGTTGCCGCGCCAGGCAATGCAGACCCAAAGATTTCTCCAGGATCTTTCGTTGTTCTCAAGCCTCTGGACGTCGTGCAGATCGACCACACGCCGATGGACATCGTCGTGGTCGACGACCTCTATCGCCAGCCCCTGGGCAAGCCCTACCTGACACTGGCCACCGACGCTGCATCCTGGGCTTCGTGATCTCGTTCGTGCCGGCCGGCGCCGGCACGGTGTCGCTTTGCATGACGCTGATCGTGTCACCCAAGGCCGCCTGGCTCCAAGCAGCTCGGTGTCGCCGGCGAATGGCCGATGGCGGGGCTAGCCAAGACACTTCATCTGGACGGCGCGGCCGAGTTCAAGAGCAAGGCGCTCAAGCGCGGCTGCGGACAATACGGCGTCGCGCTCGTCTACCGCGAGCGCACGCACCATGGCGGCCACGTCGAGCGGCTGATCGGCACGACGATGCAAGCTCAAGATCCTCCGTGGGGCCACCGGTGGCTCGCCCAAGGCCCGGCGCTCCTACGACCCAGACAAGCACGCTGCGCTGACCCTGGGCGAGCTCGAGGCCTGGTTTGCGAAGCAGATCGTAGGCCGCTCCACGAGGACCCGCACCGTGGCCTGAAGGGCGGTTCGCCCGCCGGTACCTGGGCGTTGCATCCGGCACCGGGTTTGCCGGCAGGGCCGCTGAAACGCTTTCGGATCGCTTTCCTGCCGGCGATCAGCCGCACGTTGCGTCGCGATGGCATCGTTTTCGAGCACCTGCGCGACTGGCACCCGATCTTTCCGCAGTGGCTGGCGCGCCATGAGCGGCTGACGCTGCATTTCGACACACGCAACCTGTCCAAGCGTCGTATCTCATGAGGGCGACTACCTGGACGTCCTGGTCAGCTGCATCCGTCAAGCGGCTGGCATCGATGCGCAATCGGCCCTTCGGGACGCGCGCATGGATCTGTCCCCCAGCGGCCGATCTTGTTCAGCAGCAAGACGCGTTGCGACGGGAGTTCAGCATCTCGCCCAGGTAGTTCAAGGGATGTGCGGCCCTGTTTGCGTCGGTCCACTGACTAGGCCAGCCGATTCCGCTCAGACGCCCTCAATGGAGCGCCGTTCGCAGATCATTCGTTCAGCGTCGCAGCTTATTCGTTCAAGGTCGCAGTTATTTCGTTCTTTCACAGTGACAACGCCCTGCAAGCCCGACGAGCACAGGCGTTTGACCGTCATCGCCACCGAGTCCATCAGCAACCCGGCCTGGATCGACGCGACGCGAGCACGTAAGCAAAGCGGCTGTCGGTGGGAATGGTGTTGCCCACCGCCACGTGATTGACCGCCTTCGGGTCGACGCCTGAGCGCTGGACCGCTTCCTTCATCACGATGCCGGCCAACTCGGACGGCTCCATGTCGGCCAGCGCTCCGCCGAAAGTGCCGATCGCCGACCGGGCTGCGCCCAGGACCACCACATCACGCTTGTTCCGCGCCGCCGGGTAGAACAAGGTTTCACACTGCTCAGGGGGCCGCTTCTCGTCAGAACGGCAGCAGCGCCTGCAGCCACACCCTGCGCGAGACTCCTTTGTTCTCGACCCGGAACTCGGGCAGATACTTGAAGGTCAGGGAGAACGACTTTGAGATGTCATAGCGCACGTAAGGTCCGATAGACATCGCCTGGAGCCGATTTCCCGTGCCGGTTCCTGGAAGGCAGTTGCTGCCCGGGGTTGGGATACAGGCACTGCCTACCGTTGTTGCACCGGCCACCTTGTCATTGCTCATTTGCTTGTAGTAGTAGCCCTGAAGGCCGATGTAAGTATCCGGGCGCACCTTGTAGCTCAGCATGAACTCTGTTGTGAGCTCATCGCCTGACTGATAGTTGGTGGCCTTGTTCTTCGTGTTAAAGCCGTACCTGAGCTTCACACCCAGGCTCGTCGACGGATCGATCCGGAAGCTGACCGCGTATGTCGGCGCGATCTGCCAGTAGTTTCGGCCGATGTTGAGGCCTCCGACCCGGCCCCGGGCGTCGCTATAACTGCCGAGCGGTGCCACCACTTCGACTGAGGTTGACTGGTTGAGCGCATCCCCTTTCCACGCCAGGCGGATGGGAATGAACAGCGGGTCGGCAAGTCCCTTCTGCATACTGCTCACGTCGGGAGCGACGGGGGAAGCCTGCTTGCTGAGACCAACGTCCGCGACTGGGAATGCGGCAACGGATTCGATTTGTGCACCCATCAACGGGACGCTCCAGAGGTACTGGAATCGATAGGCGAGCACATCACCCGTGACACCGTACTTGGGCCAATTCAGGTTCTGCCCCTGGTTTCCGACGACCCTCTTCGCTTCGGAGTGACTGTAGTAGGCTAGGTTGTAGAACCCGGGAGGCAAGGCATTGCCAAAGGCCGCTTCCACGCCGACTGGATAAGAGGACCCCCCCGCCTCGGTCGCACATGAAGTTCTGGCGAGTCCCATGACTGCGACTGCAGCAACGATGGCTTTGTGGGTCACGGCGCTGCCGCGAAAGTTTCCTTTTGTCTGCTTCACTGGTGTTCCTGGCTTGATGGGTTGAATGTGGATGGCATCGGCGTGGAACGCTGTCATGGGACCGGCTCCAGCCGCGCGTACTTGCCCCGATGAAATACCAGCGGCGTGCGCCCGCTCGATGCGTAGCGATCCACGGTCCCGACGAACACGATGTGATCTCCTCCATAGTTCTGAAAGCTGTTGCGACATTCAAACCTGGCCGCTGCGTTCGTGAGCAGAGGTGCTCCCCCCAGGCCTGCTTCGAACTGCCCTTCGTAAGCTGCAAACTTGTCGGTCGACTTCTTCGAGAAGTGAGTGGACAGTTCGCTGTGCTCGGCGCCGAGCACGTTGACGGCGAAGTACTCGCAGTTTCTGAACGCCTCGGCGCTGGGGGACCCGCGGGTCAGACTCCAGAGCACCATCGGCGGCGCCAGCGAAACGGTGTTGAACGAACTGACCGTCAGCCCTTCCCGTTTGCCGTCAGGACGGCACGTGGTGATGATGCAAACGCCGGTCGGGAATGCACCCAACGCATTGCGAAAGTCCCGAATATCCAGTGGCTGCCCCACCGTGACACATTGTTCTTCCCACATCGGCATGTTCATCTCCGTGCGCCGGTCGGATCGGCGCGTACTTATGGTTTGACTTGATGTGTCCCCGATGGAATCGTGGGACGGCCAGTGGGACTCAGAACTGGCCCTTGGGCTCCAGACCAAACTGGTGCTGACCGTACATGGTGCTAACGGCGTCCCAGTTCATGCTGATGTGGCGGGCCAGGGCGTTGGCATCTCGCCAGTTGCGCTGGATGCCATTGCTCAGGCTCAGGCCTGCGCCCCCCACAGCGTCGAACATTGCGTTGGCGGCCTGGGCCAGGATGCGGGCCGCGTAGGCGTGATCACGACGGTTGCGGATGCGCACATCCACCGAGATATGCTGCCCGGCTGCGGCTTGCGCCTGGACTTCCAGTGTGTCGCGGTGCAGTAGCAGGCGAGCTGCGTCGATGGCCGCCGCAGCTTCGGCGACGCGGCTTTGCACTTGCGGGAACTGCGCGACGTGGTGGCCGCCGCCCGCGACCGCCCCGCGCGTCGTTCGCGAGCCGACCCATTCGAGAAACTCGTCCAGCCCGCCTTGCACCATTCCAAGCGCCGGGGCGACGATCGAGACTGGCACGGCCGAGAGGAACGGTATGCGGTAGAGCGGATTGGAATTTGCCTCGGCGCCCGGCGGGTTATTGGAAGATGCCTGGGTAAAGGTCAGCTTGCGATGCGCGGGGACGAAGATCTCCTCCTTGACGACGATCGTGTTGCTGCCGGTGCCGGCCAGGCCGACCGTGAACCAGGTGTCTTCGATCTCGTAGTCGCTGCTCGGAACAAGCACGAAACCGGGCTCCGGCTTGTCAGCGTCGGAGGCTGCCGGAAACATCACGCCGAGCATGGCCCATTGCGAGTTCTGGCTGTTGCTCGCAAAGCCCCAGCGCCCGGCAATCCGGTAGCCGCCACCCACCGCAACCGCCTTGGCTGAGGGCGCGTACGAGCCGCAGACCACCGCCTCCGGGCTGTTGCCCCACACGTCTTCTTGCGCCTGCAGCGGGAAGGTCCCCACCAACCACTGATGAACTGCGGCCAGGCCAAAGCACCACGAAGTGGATCCGCACCCGCGGCCAATCTCGGCGGTGATGTCGATCAGCTCCGGAAACCCATACTCGAATCCTCCGAAGCGTGCCGGCTGCATCAGGCGATACAGGTCGGCATCGCGAATCATCTGCGTTGTCTCGGAGGAGACTCGACGCAGACGTTCCGTCACCTCTGCATTGCGACGAAGCGTCGGGACCAGGCTTTGCGCGCGGCGTAGCAGTTCGTCTGGGGTCGGGCGTTCGCCCGCTTTGACGGCGAAGGAGGGTCGGGCAGAAAGTGATTCCATGGCTGTCTCCGGTGGGTTGAGGCCGCAGTTTCGGCGGCAGATGACAAATAACTACTTGCAACTGCAATCAACTGTAGTCGAGGATAGATTGGAAATGCAAGAAATTTTTTGCTATGCTGGCCTCCTGGAAAACCCTAGGAAGTACACATGACCGACGAGTACGAGCTGGAAGCCGCAGTGCCTTACCTGGCCAATCGGGTGGGTGTGCGCATCGGCGAAGCGTTCGCCGAGGAACTCAAGCAGTTCGGCGTCACGTTGGCAGCCTGGCGCGTGATGGCGTCGCTAACGCACTTCAAGAGCCAGACACTGAGCGATCTGGCAGAGCACACGACCGTCGAGCTCTCGACGCTTTCCCGGCTTGTTGTGAGCATGGAGGAGAAGGGACTGCTGCGAAGGAGCCAGAACACCGGCGACAAGCGTTCGGTTCTGCTGTCGCTGTCGCCGGCCGGCGATGCGCTGGCGTCCCGGATCATCCCGTTGGCCCGCGTGTACGAGCGCATCGCGCTATCGGGTCTTTCGAGTCAGGAGGCCGCACTGCTGCGGCGACTGCTCGCGCAGGTCTACGCCAACATTTCGTCGCTGCCTTCGCGCAAAGGAGGCGGTCCTCCCTAGCGCCTGCCCCGGTGCCACCTGATGCCCCGCCCATGCGGGGTTTTTTTTTGTCGAACGTACTTGCTTTCGCAAATACATGCGTCTATCATTTGATTGCTGATGCAACTAACAACATGTGACCGGTACTGCCGAGCCGACCGTCTTGTGTCACGAGCCCCGCCTTTCTTGACCCGCAAAGGAGCCCCGCGATGAGATACCTGACATTCGCCAAATCTGGCGCCACCGCCGTCGGTGTTCACGCCGGCAACCAGATCGTGGACCTGTCCATTGCGGCGCCCGAACTCCCATCCACGCTTGAAGCCATCCTGGCGCTCGGCGACCTCGGCACGCTAGCCGTCAGCCGCGCCATCCAGAAGGCGCCAGAGGCGGCCCTCGCCTCGCGGCACTCCCTGAGCTTGCTGCCCCCCATCCTGCGCCCCGGCAAGATCATTTGTGTCGGGCTGAACTACGTCGACCATGCCGCCGAAAGTCCATACAAGAAGGTGCCCGACTATCCCGTGTTCTTTGCGCGCTACGCAAACTCACTGGTCGCCCATGGTGCGGGACTCGTGCGGCCACATGTTTCACATGAGTTTGACTACGAAGGTGAACTGGTTGCCGTGATCGGCCGCCGCGGGCGGTACGTACCGCGAGAGAAGGCCCTGGACCTGGTCGCCGGCTATTCGGTGTTCAACGATGCATCGATCCGCGACTACCAGTTCAAGTCGACGCAATGGCTGGTCGGCAAGGACTTTGATGGCACCGGTGCTTTCGGCCCTGAAGTCGTCACCGCTGACGAACTGTCTCCCGGCGCGACGGGACTGCGTTTGACGACGCGGTTGAACGGCGCGGTGGTTCAGTCCGCAAGCACGAGCGACATGATTTTTCCGGTTGATCAGCTGATCGCGCTGATCTCGGAGGTGATGACGCTGGAGCCCGGAGACCTGATCGTGGCTGGAACGCCGGCCGGCGTCGGTTTCGCGCGCAAGCCCCAGCTCTGGCTGAAGCCGGGCGATGTCTGCGAAGTGGAAATCGAAGGGATCGGGCTGCTGAGCAACCCGGTGGTGGACGAACAAAACTGAACCAGGAGCTAACGTTGTCTCAAATTTCACAACCCGGCAAGGCGTCTTTTGTGAGAGACCTGCACCACTTTATAGGGGGCAGGCGCGTCCCGGGCCGCAGTGGGCGCCATGCCGAAGTTTTCAACCCTACGCTGGGCACCGCGGAGGCGCGCGTGCCGCTGGCCAGCGACGCAGAGATCGACGCGGCCATCGCGAACGCGCAGGACGCCTTTAAGGCCTGGTCGCTGACCTCGCCGTTGGTCCGAGGCCGCGTCATGGCGAAGTTCAAGACGCTCATCGAAGAGCACATGCCGGAACTGGCTGAACTGGTGTCGACCGAACACGGCAAGGTCATCAGCGATGCCAAAGGGTCAATCCAGCGCGGGCTGGAGGTGGTCGAGTTCTGCGCCGGCATTCCGCACCTGTTGAAGGGCGAGTACTCCGACAGCATCTCGCAAGGCATCGATGTCTATTCGATGCGTCAGGCGCTTGGCGTGGTGGTCAACATCACACCGTTCAACTTCCCTGCGATGGTGCCGCTCTGGATGATGTCGCCGGCCATCGCGGCGGGCAACACCGTCATCTTGAAGCCATCGGAGCGAGACCCGTCGTGTCCGTTGCGCCTGGCCGAGCTGCTGGTCGAAGCCGGCGCCCCACCCGGCGTACTCAACGTGGTCAATGGCGACAAGCAGGCCGTGGACCGGTTGATCGCCGACCCCAGAGTGCAGGCCGTCAGCTTCGTCGGTTCGACGCCGGTGGCCAAGTCGGTGTTTCTCGCTGCCGCGACGCATGGCAAGCGGGTGCAGGCGTTCGGCGGCGCCAAGAATCACATGTTGATCCTGCCGGACGCCGACATCGACGAAACCGCCGACGCCTTGATGGGTGCGGCTTACGGGTCCGCCGGCGAACGCTGCATGGCCATCTCGGTAGCGGTGCCCGTCACGGATGAAGTCGCTGACCGGCTGGTCGATGCGATCGCCGCACGACTGCCGAAGCTCAAGGTCGGCTCGCCGTTCGATGCCCAGACCGAGATGGGCCCGCTGATTACGCGCGAACACCTGAACCGGGTCAAGGACTATGTGGGCTCCGGCATCGAAGAGGGCGCGCGCATCGTGGTGGACGGGCGTGGCTACCGAGACGAAGCAAACCCAAACGGCTTCTTCATGGGACCGACCCTGTTCGACCACGTTCGCCCGGAGATGCGCATCTACCGGGAAGAGATCTTCGGCCCGGTGCTGTCGGTCGTGCGCGCGAATAGTTTCGACGAGGGGCTGGCATTGGCGTCAAACCACGAGTACGGCAATGGTGTCTCGATCTTCACGCGCGACGGCGACGCCGCCCGCAACTTTGCCCAGAGGGTGCAGGTAGGCATGGTCGGCATCAATGTGCCGATCCCGGTTCCGGTGTCGTTCTACACCTTCGGTGGCTGGAAGAACTCGGCCTTCACCGACTCGAACATGCACGGCATCGAAGGCATCCGCTTCTATACCAAGATCAAGACGGTCACTGCGCGCTGGCGCCAGGGGACCCGGGCCGGCGCCGATTTCGGCATGCCCATGATGCGCTGAGAACAACCCATAACTGCGGAGACCATCATGGTTCGATTGCATGACATCTGCTATGTCCGGCTGGGCACGCGCCATCTCGCCGAGGCGACACGCTTTGCCATCGAGGTGGTGGGTCTGGAGGTCGCACACAGAACGCAGGACTCGGTCTATCTGAAGAGCGACCAGCGCGACCACACCCTGTGCTACTTCGAAGGCGACCCCCTTCACCATGTCGTCGGCCTGGAACTGCACGACCCGGCCCAGCTCACCGCCGTGGCCGACGAACTGGAGAACGCCGGCCACAGGGTCACGCATGGCACCGCGCTGGAATGCGAGCAGCGACGCGTGCGTGCCTATGTCTCGCTGCAAGACCCGACCGGTAACACCATCGAGATCGTCGTCCGACCGTACTTCAGCGGCCACCTGTACCACGGCACGCGCAACGCCGGTGTGGTCGGCTTTAACCACGTCGGGCTGCGCACCATGGACCCGGTGCGGGACGAGGCGTTCTGGACCCAGGTGTTCAACGCGCGCGTGTCCGACTGGGTGGGTGACGCGGCCTTGCTGCGGCTGGGCACGGTGCACCACTCCATCGCGATGTTTCCCTCGACGCGACCCGGCATCCAGCACATCAACCACCAGGTCAAGTCGGTCGACGATGTCATGAGGTCCTTCTACTTCCTGAAGGAAAGAGGAGTGCACGTCGAATTCGGCCCCGGACGCCACCCTTCCTCGGGGGCGACCTTCCTGTACTTCAGGGGACCTGATGGCATCACGTTCGAGTACTCGGTGGGGGTGGGCCACGTCATGCCCGAGCAGGAGCCGCATTACAGACCGCGCCAATTCCCCTGGGACCCTTGGTCGATCTGCTTCTGGGGAGCCAAGCCGGACATCCCCGAATTCCGCGCCGGAACCCGCGACGCTGCCGCCCCGAACGACAACTGAACACGCGAAAGATCAAAGTGGAAACCATTCAACGCAAGGTTCGGGCGGCTGCCCGCGCGCTCGCCCGTGGCGGGCTGGTGAATGCCTTCGGGCATTGCAGCATGCGCATCGATGCCGACAGCTTCCTCGTCTGCGCGGCCAGGCCGATGGGCCTGATCGCTGTTGGCGAAGCCGGCACGGTGGTCCCCACCACCGGCCCGTTGCCCGATGGCGTGCTTGGCGAGGTGCGCGTTCACCAGCAGATCTACCGTCGTCGGCCAGAGGTCAAGGCGGTATGCCGCGTGCTGCCGCCGCAGGTCATCGCGCTGTCGGCACTGGGTCTGTCGCCGACAGCCCGCCATGGTTTCGGCTCCTACTTCTTTCCAAAGGTACCGCTTTGGGACAACCCCGCCCTGCTCCGCAACGACGAGAACGCCGCCGCAGTGGCCGAGACCCTGGACCGGGCTCCTGCTGTCGTGATGCGCGGCAACGGCGCAGTGACGGCCGCCGAATCGATCGAGCAGGCCGTCACCCTTGCGTGGTTCCTCGAAGACGCGGCGCGGGTCGAGCTGGCAGCACTGAGCACCGGCCTCGCGGGCTCGGGCTCGCCTTTCACCGCCGAGCAGGTAGCCGCCAGGGCCATCTGGGCCGGCGGCGTTGCCGACCGCATGTGGGCGTTTCTCACAGCGGGTGATGCCGAAGCACTTTCCATCGCCTGAGCATCCGAAGCTTCAGTTCACAAGGAGTCATTGCCGTGCCCGCCTACATCGTTTCGATGATCAATGTCACCGACGCCGAGAAGTACAGGCAGTACGCCGTGCTCGCCGGCCATGCCGCCAGCAAGTACGGCGGGAACTTCCTCGCGCGAGGGGGCGAGCGCGAGGTGCTGGAAGGCCAGCTCGACTTCAAGCGCGTGGTCATCGCCGAATTCGCCGACATGGAAGCGGCCAAGCGCTTCTTCAACTCGCCGGAGTACCAGGCAGCGCGCGAGCATCGCCTGGGCGCCGCTGATTTCCACGCGGTCGTCACCGCCGGCGCCTGAGCCCGGGTCGTCAGCGCCATGCGCACCAGGAGTATCGACATGAGTTTCGAGGTTGTCCTTCGTCCCAGCGGCCACCGCTATCAGGTTGACGAATCGCAAAGCGTGTTGCAGGCGGGACTGGCGGCCGGTCATGGCCTGCCGTACAGCTGCCGCACCGGCGTCTGCCGCACGTGCAAGGTTCGGGTGCTCGAAGGCGAGATCGACCAGGGTTACGTCTTCGACGCGTACTTGCCGGCACTTGAACGCGCGCAAGGGTACGCGCTGATCTGCAGCGCAAAGGCGCGCTCGAACTTGGTGATAGAGGTGGCCGAACTGGAGGGCGCCGCGACCCAGCCCAAGCAGTATCCGGCGCGCGTCGTGAAACTGGAGCGGCTCGCCCCGGATGTCATGGCGCTCACGCTGCGCATGCCGATGAACGAGAACATGCGCTTCCTGGCCGGCCAGTATGTCGCGATCCAGCTCCCCGATGGCGAGACGCGCAACTACTCGATAGCCATCCCCCCCGACCCGCTCGAACTGCCGCACATCGAGCTGCACATCCGGCACGTGCCCGGCGGTAAGTTCACCGACCGCGTCTTCACCGCACTGAGAGAACGCGACGTGCTGAAGTTCGAGGCGCCGCTGGGAACCTTCTTCGCGCGCGACTCCGACAAGCCCATGCTGCTGCTGGCCAGCGGAACCGGGTTCGCGCCGATCAAGTCGATCGTCGAAGACGCCCTGCGGCGCAAGGCCGACCGGCCCATGCATGTCTACTGGGGTGGCCGGACGCGACGCGACCTCTACATGCTCGACCACGCGCGCCGCTGGGCCGACCAGCATACGCATGTCAGCTTTACGCCCGTCCTGTCCGACCCGACCCCCGAATGCGCGTGGACCGGCCGCGGCGGATTCGTGCATCGGGCCGCGATCGAGGACTTTCCCGACATGTCGGCGATGCAGGCCTACGTCTGCGGCGCACCGGTGGTGGTGGACGTCGCCAGGCGCGACTTCATCGCATCGTGCGGCCTGCCGGCCGACGAGTTCTTCGCTGATTCATTCCTCACGGCCAAAGAAAGGGCGGGCGTCGCCAGCCCGCCGGCCAATGTCTGAACTTCACCTTCAGGAGACGAACCTTGATTCCCCAACCTGCCAGCGTAGCGACACCCAACAACCAGTCGGTCGTGAAGCCCTATGTGATGTCGCATGGCACGCTCGAGTGCTACAGCCTGAGTGCATCACGTAAGTTCTACGAGAAGTTCCTCGGGCTCGAATGCATTCGGCACGCGCAGCCGGCGATGGTGATCCGCTGCGGGCTGCGGTTTCACATCGTCTGTGTCGAGGTGGGTGACCACCTGCATCCCACCACGCTTCTCAATCACTGGGGGCTGGACCTGGCGACCCGGGAAGAAGTGGACGCCGCGCACGCGGCGGCCCTCGAGAACAAGGACGTCTATGGCATTCGTCAGGTCACTGACATCCAACTCCAACACGGTGTCTACTCGTTCTATATCGAAGACTTGGACCACAACTGGTGGGAGCTGCAGTACTACGACGGATTCCAGCACGACGACATGTTCGATTTCGGTGACCGCTTCTCGATGGACGTGGTGGTGCCGCGCGCCGCAGGAGTACCGCAATGAGCGACGCTTTGGCATGGCCGCAGGCCGGGGCGATGGCGCTCTTGCCGGACCCCCGCAACATCTACTTTGCCGGCGCCAACTACCGCGACCATGTCCAGGAGATGCGCGCCGTGCTGGGCCTGGACTTGGATGCGGAGCCGAAGGCCTCGGGGCTCAAGCCCTGGCATTGCCTGAAAGCCACCGGCAGCAGCGTGACCGGCCCTGACGCCGTCGTCACTTTGCCGGGCGGCTCGGCAATGCTTGACTGGGAGCTCGAGCTGGCAGTGGTCATCGGGCGGGCCGCCAAGAACGTGTGGGCGGCCGAAGCGCTCGACTACGTGGCGGGCTATACGGTGGCTAACGATCTGTCCGCGCGCGATGCCATGGCGCGCGCAGGCGTGCCCGATAACTCGCCGTTCAAATGGGACTGGATCGGGCAAAAGTCCTTCGACGGCTCATGCCCGATGGGTCCGGCAATCACACCCAGCCGCCTGGTCGACGACCCGATGAACCTGGCGATGAAGCTGTGGGTCAACGGCGAACTGAAGCAGGACTCGAACACGAACCAGATGATCTTCTCGATCGGCGAGCAGATCGAACACCTGTCGTCGCGGATCACGCTGCTGCCGGGCGACGTGATTCTCACTGGAACGCCTGCTGGTGTCGGAATGGCACGGAAGTCCTTCCTCAAGTCAGGCGACGTCGTCAAGCATTGGATCGAACAACTCGGCGAGTTCTCCATCCGCATCGAGTAGCGATGCCAAGCCCTATCGATAAAACCAGGAGCCAAAAACCATGACTTCCACGCCAACCGTCAACGTGTCCGAGCTGATCGACCGCAGCCCGATACGACCCTTCCACTTCAACCTTGTGCTGCTCTGCGGGCTCTGCCTGATCATCGATGGCTTCGACGTGCAGGCAATGAGCTATGTCGCGCCTGCGCTCGTCAAGGAGTGGGGGATCGACCGAACGCTGCTCGGGCCCGTGTTCGGCGTAGGCCTAGTCGGCATGTTCCTTGGCTCGGTCGTGCTGAGTGTCGTGGCAGACAAGGTGGGCCGGCGTCCGGTGCTGCTGCTTGGCATGCTGGCGATCGGCCTGTTCACCTTACTGACTGCCCGAGCCAACACGGTCGAGCAGCTGCTGGTCCTGCGGTTCTTGACCGGCTTGGGCATGGGCGCCATCATTCCCAACGCAATTGCACTGGCAGCTGAATACATGCCCGCGCGCTCGCGCATTTCGGTCACGATGGTGGTCGCAGCGCAGTTCATCCTCGGAGCCATGCTGGGCGGCTTGCTGTCGGCTGCGATCATCCCCGCGTTCGGCTGGCGGGCCGTGTTCGTTACGGGCGGGGTACTGCCCTTGCTGATCGCGCTCGCGATGTGGTTGTGGTTGCCCGAGTCGTCACGGTTCTTAATCGTGAACGGACGCAACGCCGATCGCGTGCTGCGTTGGCTGCGCCAAATCGACCCCAGGACACCGGCCAAGGCGAACCTGGTTGTCGCCGAGAAGCCGGCGGAGGGACAACCGGTACTGCAGTTGTTCGCGAACGGGCGGGCAGTCCCTACGCTGCTCCTGTGGGGCATCTCGTTCCTTGATTTGCTCGTACTTTACTTCCTGGCCAACTGGCTGCCGCTGCTGATGAGCCAGGCTGGCCACTCCAACGTGTCCGCGGTGCTCGGAGGTACTTCGTTGCAAGCAGGCGGGCTGGTCGGTGCGATCGTGCTGGGTCTCTTCAGCCAACGCTTCGGTTTCGGCCGTTCGTTGCTGCCGGCGCTGGTGGCAGCAACGGTGGCAGTCGCTTGCATCGGTCAGTTCACGTCTTCGTTCCCGACTGTGATCGCATTGATCTTCATCACCGGTATCGGCGTTGTCGGCACCCAATCTACCTTGGTGGCAATGGCGGCCAACTACTACCCCACCGCGTTGCGCTCCACCGGTATCGGCTGGACGTCAGGTATCGGACGCTTGGGCTCTATCGTCGGCCCCGTCGTCGGCGGCTACCTGCTGAGCCTTCAATGGTCGCTGTCGGAACTGTTCCTGGCCGCGGCCGGCCCCTCGCTGTTGATGACGGTTTTGGCGATCGTGCTGCGCAACCGGATAGAGCACACACCCGCGCCGGCCGCGGCCGGCGCGGCCGGCGCGGCCGGCGCGGCCGGCGCGGCCGGTCAACCGGCTCCAAGCGGTCGCTAGGCACAGTTGCGCCAGTGCCTGGCGGTCGTTGGCGCCACTGCGCAGGGCAGCGTTGGCATGCGCGGCCAGCAGCGGGGGCAGCGGGATGGACTCCGATAGCACCCACTGGCGCACGTGCGGGATGACGCCTAGACAGGTCGTTCCCGGCCGGCACTTCGTCGAGGCAATCCGCGCGCCTTCAGTCTGCATCGAACTCGGTGCCCATTCGTCGCCATATCCCGGCGCTCACCCACCAGTCTGACCACTCCAGATGGTCGCCGCGCACGAAGTAGCGCCACAGCAGTGGTACTTGCGACCTTCCAGATCCGAAGGAATGCCCAAACGCGGCCGCAAACCAAACTGTCACCGGCGCAACTCGCGCAAGCAAGCTGTTCAAGGCCCGGACCCGAATGAACACCTAGCGTCGGCCACTTGCGTTGACTTTTGAGTGGTGCAAGCCGCCCTACTTCCGATCAACGGCTGAGCCACTGCCAAGCACATGTTTAACCGTAACAGTCTGACCAAAACTGAAAACACCACATAGATAGCTGTACTTATCATGTAGCTATTGCCCACCCGCAGACACTCAGGTGGCGCCCTTCCCTATCGAGGTTCTCGGTCCAGTCTTCGACCACCAGGCCGGGAAGATGCGCAGTGCGCGCTGGTTGGTCAGCAGCACGGCGTTGATGCTCAGGGCGTGTGGGCCGATCAGAAAGATCCATTGGCGTGATTGACCTGCCCTCGCGTTAGGTGGCGTCTAAGGCGGGTCCGCAGATTTCAGACGTCCCGCGCCTCAGGGCAAGACATCAACTGCCGGAGGAACTCGCGAACCGCGGCGTGGAGCGCGGTGGCGTCGGACCGCATGGCGAACAGCGCTCCCCTGGGTGATGGCCGACCAACGCGGACAAACCGAACCCAACGCTCGTCGCGTACGCCGCCATCAAGGGTGCGCTGCAAAACCTGACCGGTGGGCTAGCGCAGCTAGAGTCTGGCGGTGGCGATGCCAGCGGGTCCGGCCGCGGCGGCCCAGAGAACAACGCGTGTTCTCGAAAAGGGGTAAGCGGCCAGCCATCCCATCTTGAATTGGTGCTGGCACCAAAGGACGCTCGTGTCCACCTCAACTCTTGGTGGACACGTGAACACTATCTCCGATCAGCCCCTCGCACGGCGGCGCCGTCGCCTGCACAGCGACGAATTCAAGGCCAACGCAGTCGCAGCGTGCATGCAGCCGGGGATCTCGATGGCCGCGGTGGCGATGGCCCATGGCATCAACGCCAACCTGCCGCGCCGCTGGGTGCGCGAGGCCGAGATGCAGCGCGATGGCGTTGGCGCTGCTGCCCTCGCGACGCCCAGGCGCGAAGGCAACGCAGCGGCCTTCGTTCCCGTGCAGTTGCCCGCGCCGAATGCCTTGAGCGCGCCGGACATCCGCATCGAACTGCGCCGCGGTGCCACGGCGATCACCGTGACCTGGCCAAGCGAGGCCGCCGGCGCGTGCGCGGCCTGGATGCGCGAGTTGCTGCGGTGATCCGCATCGACGCCATGTGGCTGGCGGCCGCCGCTGGACATGCGCGCGGGCACCGACCGGCTGCTGGCCCGCGTCGTGCAGGTGTTCGGCGCGGCCCAGGCGCACCACGGCTACCTGTTCGCCAACGCGCGTGGAACACGCATCAAGCTGCTCGTGCACGACGGCTTCGGCGTATGGTGCGCCACGCGGCGGCTGAACCAGGGCCGCTTCGTGTGGCCCGGTGCCACGCGCGGCCTGGTGCCTGCGCTCACACAGGCGCAGTTCGATGCCCTCGTGCTGGGCCTGCCATGGCAGAGCCTGGTCCAAGCGCAGGTCATCACACACGTTTGACGCACGTGTGACCTCGCCCTGGCGCACGGCCTGGGAAGGCCTGTGCGCCAGGCAATCCGATGATCCCCCGATGACGGGTACAACGCTGGTGCCCACAATGGCCGCATGCTCGACGTGCGTGCCCTCCAAGCCCAGGACCTCCAAGGCCTGAGCCACGATGCCGCAGTGCAGTTGGCCACGGCGCTGCTGGCACAACTGGCCGCCAAGGACGATCAGCTGGCACGGCGCGACAGCGAGATCAAGTTCAAGGACGCCAAGATCGAGCGCATCACCTTCGAGCTGGCGCGCCTGAAGGCGTGGAAGTTCGGTGCGAAGACCGAGGCGATGAACGCCGAGCAGCGCCAGATGTTCGAGGACACGCTGGCCGAGGACGAAGCGGACCTGCAAGCCCAACTGCAGACGCTGCAGGGCGACACCGCACCGGCCCCGCCACCGCTGCCCAAGCGCCAGCCCCGGCGCGAGAAGCTGCCCGAGCACCTGCGCCGCGTCGAGCACCGCCACGAGCCCGAGAACACCCACTGCCCCACGCCCGCGTGCGGCCAGCCGATGGTGCGCATCGGCGAGGACGTGAGCGAGCGGCTGGACATCGTCCCCGCCGAGTTCTTCGTGCATCGGCACATCCGCGGCAAGTGGGTCTGCAAGTGCTGCCAGCAACTCGTGCAAGAGCCGGTGGAGCCGCAGATCATCGACAAGGGCATGCCCAGCGCTGGCCTCATCGCGCACACGCTGGTGGCGCGCTTCGTGGACCACCTGCCGTACTACCGGCAAGAGGCCGTCAACGCGCGCTCGGGCGTGCACACCCCGCGCTCCACGCTGGCGTCCTGGTCGGGTGCGGGCGGTGCCAGCCTGATGCCTTTGTACGAGGCGCACCGCGCCTTCATCCTGAGTGCGCCTGTGCTGCACGCCGACGAGACGCCGGTCAGGATGCTGGTGCCCGGCGCGGGCAAGACCGCCAAGGCCTACGTGTGGGCCTATGCGCGCGGCGAGCACGACGCCCTGGCCGGCGTCGTCTACGACTTCTGCGCAGGACGTGGCGCCAAGTACCCGATGCAGTTCCTCACCGGCTGGCGCGGCACGCTCAC
This sequence comes from Rhodoferax sp. RT4P68, assembly GCF_056521305.1. Classification (NCBI taxonomy): domain Bacteria; kingdom Pseudomonadati; phylum Pseudomonadota; class Betaproteobacteria; order Burkholderiales; family Comamonadaceae; genus Rhodoferax; species Rhodoferax sp. RT4P68. Next base: position 223,673 of record NZ_JBWMBB010000011.1, on the reverse strand, counting down.
CTGTGACGACTACGGCGGCTACGCTGCCGTCTTCAAACGAGAAGGCTGTATCGAGGCGGGCTGCCTGGCGCACGCGCGGCGCAAGTTCGACGAACTGGCCAAGGCCCATGCCAGTCCCGTGGCAGCGCAGGCGGTGGGGCGCATCGCCAGGCTCTACCAGATCGAGGCCCAGACGCGCGGGATGCTCGCGCGGGCCAGGCTGGCGCATCGCCTGCTGCACGCCCGGCCCGTGTGGGACGAGCTGCATGCGTGGATGCGGCACGAGCGCACCCGGGTGCCCGACGGCAGCGGCATCGCCGGCGCACTGGACTACAGCCTCAAACGCTGGAGTGCGCTCGGGCGCTTCCTCCTCGACGGTGCTGTCAGCGTGGACAACAACCACATCGAGAACCTGATGCGGCCCTGGGCGATGGGGCGCAAGGCATGGCTCTTTGCGGGCAGCGAGATGGCCGGTCAGCGCGCGGCCGTGGTCATGAGCCTGGTGCAGTCGGCCAAGCTGCACGGCCATGATCCGTGGGTCTACCTCAAGGACGTGCTCGAGCGGCTGCAGGGCCATCCGAACCACCGCATCGACGAGTTGCTGCCTCACCGGTGGTCGGCACCAAAGCCGCAGGCAACAGCACCGGCATGAAGCACATCGAAGCGCTGATCGATGACGGCGGCGAGATCACGGTCGGGGACCTCCATGGGGTGGGCTGCGCGGCGACTGCTGCCGACGGCCACAACTGCCTGGCGATGCTCGCGCGCCGCGACGGCGAGACGCTGAACGCCTTGCTCCGGCGGCTGGACCGCGCGCTCGGCCGCTACTACGACGACGGCACCGTGGTCGATGAAGTCAACGGCGGCTGAAGAACGGCGCTGTCAAGACGGCGTGCCTGGACGCTAACGAAAAGGGGGCAAATTTGGAGGAAAAGCCTCCGCATCACGCTCAGCTGCCGACCGCTAGACGTCTGCAAAGGAGTCTGCCGGCACTCGCAAGCGCAACGCAGGGGACAAAATGGCTTGAGGCGATCCCATCGGATGGCGCATTTAACCCTGGTAGCTCGACAACCATGCGGTCGAGGCGCTACACCTGATACCGACGCTTTGGTCTGGCGTTCTGGCCAGTCCCTGCCAGGTCGGGCTGTCGCAGCTAGACCAGATTGGCGGACTGTTCGGCTCACTTGACCAGCAGACTGAGCATGCTCTCGACGCGGACGTTTTCTCCGTCTTGCCCGTCGCCAGGATGCCTTTGAGCACGTGGTTAAGCCGCTGCCCAATAGGCGGTGGCATCGCCGATCTCAAGATCGAGCCAGCCTAAGACCAGACCGCCGCGCAGGGCCTACCTTGCGTTGGGTGGGGATTTGGTTGAACGGCTTGTCGTCGGCCGGCATGGCACCGTTGAACTGGCCATCCCGCTTGACACCACCGCGAAGCGCCACGCCCGGCAGGTCGCCCGTGAGCATCTAGCTCCATCGGTGCAGGGTCAATCATGCTCTCGGGTTGCCGTGCCGCTCGCGGCGAGAGGCCAAGCCGTGGCCGTCGCAGTCGTCATCCAGTACGTGAATTGCGTTGTCGGTGTCGCGCACCAGCAGGTAGCCAGGCATAGCTTCTCGGGAGTCGTTGGTGTTTGGTCTGGTCGTCTCGGCACGACTACATGGCATTGACGCACGGTCCGATTGCCCACGGGTCCTTCACACATCACCTTGGCTCTGCGCGGCGTCATGTCGACAGCGCTCGATCTCTGCCCGTCCCATCGGCGTGATGTGCAGGATCATCGCAACCTCAGCGCCATCGTCCGGATGATGTGTGAAGACGACTTCTACAAGCTCTGCCGCTTCCAGCACACGCAGACAATCCATTTCATACCGGCCCCTCACTACCAGAGGAAACTTGGCGTGCTCGAGGGCCTTTAGAAGGTCTGTGGGCATACGGACTTGTTCAATTTGTAAGACTAATCCTACATTCGTGACCGGCCTTTTGCAACAGGAACGGCCCGAAGGACCTGCCGCAGCGGGAGCGCCGGGCCACATCGTGGCGCCAGGGTGCGATCCCTGCCTGCCCAGGGGGCAGGATCCGCACGCGGCCGCCGCATCCACTGCACCGCCATGTGGATGCTGCGCCCTGACGAATTCCACTGCCAAAATCTGTCGCAGCCGAACCAACCCGGGCAGCAGCGCGATGTCAAGAGCCGCAAGACCCCCCAGCAACTGGACACCCCGACGTATCGGCCCAGCACGGCCTGATCGCCAGCATGAGCCGCAATGGCAACTTTTGGGACAACGCCTCGGCCCATCGTCCTCGACTTCGCGGACCCCAGCGAATTCGAAAGCGGCGTGGTCCAGTGCGCTGCTGTTTTGCTGCACTACGCAAACCCTCGCCCAGCTCGATGAGCATTTGGCGCAAAAAAAGCTTTGCCTCAGCACAGTGTGCTGCACTTGCCTTGCCATCCCAAAGCCAGCGATTTTATTCAGCTGCCGATTGGTCGCGGTAATGCTGTTTTCGCTTGATCAGAGTGACTGCCACCGTCACTGCGCACATCAACGCATTCCCAAGGTTTAGGCACAAACCGAGGACGTCTGACTGGAACATCCACATGTAGAGCCCGGTCGAAGCGTTGGCGATCATCCAACCGGTCCATGTGTAGAGGTTGACAGCCCTGCAACCCTGAGTGTCTGTCCAGCAAGTAACGATCTGTGGAATGTAGAGAAACACGCGCACAGCGTTGAAGATGATGAACAGTGAAGCGACCAGTACGCCGGCCAGGACCCATGCGAACGGCTCGCCCGCCAATGCCCAGTCTCTGATAGTTTCCGAGGCGACGTTCACCGCGTCTCACCGTCAGCGCGCCGAATCGCATTAAAAAAGTGGACGACCGCCTCCTCGAAGCCGGCCGGGTTCTCATTCGGCGAGCCGTGGCCGGCCAACGAGATGGTTGCTCGCACCGCATCGCGCATCACGTCACCCAGTTCGGTCATCACTTGACGATGCAGCGCGCTTGTTTGGTCTCCTTGCACCAGCAAGGTCGGCACCGCCAGACTTGCCACCGCAGACCTAGCCACGTTTGGAAAAGGGTCGCGCGACTGGGTCAGCGCCTTCATGGCGTGTGCATTGCGCATCACCGCCGTGATGCGCTCTTCAGGCCATGTCTGGAACATCGGCCGCCCCCACATCCCGTCCGCCAGCAACTGCATGGCACGGCGCTGCATCCCTCGACGGAACGCTTGCGCCGCGGCCTGCCACACGTCCTGCATGAACGCACCAAACAGTTGCTCGCCGCCTGCGCTGGTGCGTGCCCAACGATGCAGCGGCGGTTCGGCCAGCACCAAGCTGGCGACCTTGTCCGGCGCACGCAAGGCGACCGCCAGCGCCACCAACGCGCCATAGGAGGTGCCGAGCAAGTGCGCCCGGCCCGCATGGAGTCTGGCCTGCAGCGCGAGCAGGTCGGCGATGTCCTCGTTCAAGCAGTCGGCGAAGCGCAGGCAGGGCGCGTTGCCGTTTCGGTTCGGGTGGCTTCGGCGGCGGCTGTAGCTGACGACCCGATAGTGTGGCGACAGCGCTCGAACATGATGCGTCCAAGACGACAGATCGCCCATGCCGCCATGCAGCAGGATGACGGTGGCGCCACTGCCTTCGTCCGTGTAGTGCAGCTCGATGCCGTCGATGCGCAGCACCCGCACCAGCGCCGAAGGGCCGGAGCCGTCGGAGACGTCGCCGCGTACGTGCATCTCATTCGATCTTCAATCCGGCGTCGCGGATCAACTCGGACCACTTCCTGTGTTCGTCCTGAACCAAGGTGCGGAAGTCCTGCGGCGTCGAAGTCATCGTCCGAAAACCCAGATTGGCCATCGACGCCGTCATCTCCGGCTCCGTGAGGATGGTGCTCACCTCGCGACTGAGGCGCTGCACGACAAAGGCCGGCGTGCCGCGCGGCGCAACCAGCCCGATCCATGCCTCGCCCTGGAGGTCAAATCCGGCTTCCCTTGCGGTCGGGCTCTCGGGTAGTGAGGGCTCACGGTGGCGGCCAGTGACCGCCAAGGCCTTCAATCTGCCGGCCCGGACGTGATTCGTGACGATCGTCGGCGCATCGACCAGCAGGGCGATTTCGCCAGAGACGACTGCGTTCACTGCATCGCTGCCCGACTTGTGCGGCACCATCGTCACGTCGATTCCCGTCGCGCGGTTCAGCAACAGCGCGACGATGTGCGGCGGCGAACCGGACTGCGGGATTGCGACGAAGTACCTGCCCGGCTGCGCCTTCGCCAAGGTGACGAACTCGCCCAGCGAGCTTGCCGGAAACGACGGGTGCGCGACCAAGGCCATCGCCCCCGAGACGAGCAGTGCGACGGGCTCCAGATCGCGCAGCGGGTCGTAGGCCAGCTTGGCGAACAGATAGGCGTTAAACACGGCCTGCGACATCGTCGCGAGCGCCAGCGTATGGCCGTCTGCGGCGCTGTGCACCAGCGCTGTCATCGCTACGCTGCCCGCAGCGCCGGGCCGGTTCTCCACGACGACGGGTTGGCCGAGCGCTGCCGACAACCGCTGTGCGATGGGCCGGATCATCATATCGGGCACACTGCCAGGCGCGCCACCGACCAGCAGGGTGATGGGCCGGCTCGGGTAGGCCTGGGGCCGCGCATCGCGGCCGATGGCCCCCAGGGCGCCAAGTGAAAGCGCGCGTAGCACATTGCGTCGAATCATGACAGTCTCCTTTCGGGCTGGATGGCAAGGACCAGCGTACGTAGGCTAGTGGCAGCGTTGGCCATCCGAAAGGCGGCTGCCGGAATTTCACCCGTGCCGCTGCGGAACCGGTCGTGGGCGCCACGCCAGGAGGATGCGATGGACAAGCTTCGCGCGATGACCTTCTTCTGCCGTGCGGTCGAGGCCAGGAGCTTCGCGGCCGCTGCGCAGGCGCTGGAGGTTGTGCCCTCGGCCTTGAGCAAGGTGATCTCTGCGCTGGAGAAAGAGCTTGGGTTCTCGCTGCTGAACCGCTCGACCCGGGGCCTGTCGCTGACCGCGGACGGTTCGGTGTACTACGACCAGTGCCGGCAGATCCTATCGGACATCGACGTCGCTGAAAGCACCGGTCGCCGTGGAGGCGTGCAGGCGCGCGGCACGCTGCGGATCGGCCTGCATCCGGGGTTGCGCTACGCAATGATGACGACGCTGAAGCCCTTCCTCGACAGGCAGTCCGATCTGAAGGTCGAAACCGTGATCACCAATGCCGCTGCCGCGGTGGTCGACGATGGCCTGGACCTGGTCCTGCACATTGGAGCGCTGGCCGATTCCAGCTTGATCGCACGCCCGCTTGGCTCGACGCGGCCCATCGTCTGCGCGGCGCCAGCGTACCTGGCCGCACGCGCCGAGCCGCGTCACCCGAGCGAGCTGACGCAGCACTGCGCGGTGGTCTATGCGCGCCGCGACGAAGCCCCGAACACACGATGGAGCTTCTCGAAGGCATGCGAAACTTGCGACGTCGATGTGCCGGTCCGTGTGGTGTCACGCGACGGCGTTGGACTGGTGGACGCGGCGTTGAGCGGGTGCGGCCTGGCGCGGCCGTTCGAAGTCGCCGCCCGCCATCTGGTGGCGACCGGGCAGCTGCGGGTGCTGCTGAACGACTGGGCCGGCGAGCCGCAGACGATCGCCGCGGTCCTGGCTCCGCATGGGCGCAATGCGCCTCCCAAAGTGAATCTCTACATCGAGTATGTTGCAGCCGTTCTATCCGGGGGGCTTCCACCCCGACGTGCCTGATGACAACTGCGGCTCCCGCTTGCTACTTGCTGCCCTGAAATCAGCACCATCCAATTGTCCTCACCGCGCCTTAATGGTTGCTACGCAGTCTAAGGAATGCTGACGCGCAGGCAACCGATCTCGCACGCGCCCCGTACCAATCTCAATTGACGGCGGCGCAAGCAAGCTGGATTTACGCCTGCTCCGCCCAGCCGCTAGGACTTGCTGCCCCCCGACTGCTGATCTGAGTTCCCGCCTTGGCCCATCCTTGGCGGCTTCTGACCCTGCTGACCGGCCTGCTTGTTGCCGATGTCATGCTGCTGCTGGTCCTGGGGTTTCTGGCCTTGGCCCTGCTGCCCGGGTTGGTTCGGTGGCGCTGGTTCGGCTGTGCCGAATTGTCTTGATTGGTCCCGCCGGTGGACCGGTTGGATCGGTTCGCCATTTCCGTCTCCTTTGAGTTGCGAGCAAGTTGCTCGACCCAAAAAATACACTCGACGGAAAACCGTTGGGTGACCGAGTGCCGCGCTGATGTAGGACTAGGGCCAAGACGTAAGGGCCAGGGCAGGAACTGCATGCCTCAGCCGCCGGAGGCGGCGACGAAATCGCCGGAACTGCGCCCCTTGGCCTTCTCGGACGATCCCGGCCCCATGCATCGCTCCACTTCTTGCGGCGTTGTGGCGGCTTACCAAGTTGCCTCGTTTGCATCGAGAGTTGTCCCCGTTGCGCGCGCCGGCGGCGTCCGTCGCGCTAGCACTCGCGCTCATCAGGCGTCTCTCGGGCGGCCGCTCTGATCACCAAGCTGTTCACCCTGTACGTGCCTGCGCTCGAAAGCCACTGCTCGAGCTTGGCCACGACAGCCTTCTTGTCCTGCACCTGCCGTCCGCTCGGGGCCGGGCTCTCTGTGGTGCTGCAGAACCTTTTCCGTGATCGCTTGGAAAGCGCTGTCGCCGGGTGCTCGCCTGGAGGCTCAACGTCAAGCCAAAAAGGCAAGCTCACTGGCGGACGAGTGGCTTTACCTCCTCCTTCGCCTGGCGCCGCATTACGAAGCGTCGCCCGTGCAGCCGCTACACCTTCAGCGACCCGAACCCTGCCGTGACGCCGGCAACGACTCTGCTTCCAGGCATGCTCATGCCGAGTTGGCCGAATTGCGCTTTGGCTTCGCAGCCAGGAGATCTATCCGGCACTTGCTGATGAATTGGGCGAAGAGGCTCGGAACATGGACCGCAGGCGCAGCGCAGAAGTAATAGGCACCGTGCACGGTGATCGCGCGAACAGACGTTGCCGGCGTTCACCCTTGCACCGACGCACATGCGTGCCCGCTGCGGCCGAAGCGATTTTTTGTTGGGGGGTCTTTTGGGGGGTCTCGAAAAAAATGGTCCTGGAACCCGCATGAAACCTAACGATGCTACGGACGCCTGCTCCGCCAAAATCACATTTCTGAGCTTTTCTCCAAGCCTCAGAAAGTCTCAAGAAAGCCCTGTAGAACTTGTTCTGCAGGGCTTTTCTTGTTCCTGGGGGCCAGACACGGTTCTGGTCAGGTCGGCAGCCCTCTGGTCTGCTGTTGTTTGTGGTCATCGGCGCCGCGCCTCATGGGCACGGTTTTGACGGGCACGTAAGGTGCGGTCGCCGAGCTGTTGACCACTGTCCTGGGCGCGGCCATACCAGGTGCTGGCGGAGGCCTAGAAACCTGGTGATTCGAACGCTGGTCACTCATTCACGTCCTCCTGGTGTAGTGGATTCTGGAAGAGTGCAAGTCTCAGGCCATGCCGAAATCACATTGAGCCGACAAGAGAAATCAGCCGGTCACGATTCAGCTGGAAGGAATGTCGACACTACAGGACCTGTAGATGACAGCCACGTCCTACAGCGCAACAGCGGGCAGCCCGACGTGCTCACGGCCGGTCGCAGCGCAGCATCTGACCAGTTGATCCGTGTCGAGCCGCAGGGCCACGGCGAACTCCGCTCCCCAGAGCGGCCACGGTACCGCGCCGCGTACTGAATCCGAATCGACATCCCCGGAGTTTGCGATGAAAGCATCTGATCTGTTCGTCGCTGCATTGGAGAACGAGGGAGTCGAGCGCATCTTCGCCGTTCCCGGCGAAGAAAATCTCGACCTCGTCGAGTCGCTGCGGCACTCCCGCATCGAGCTCGTTCTCACGCGGCACGAGCAATCGGCCGCCTTCATGGCGGCCACCTATGGGCGGCTGACTGGGAAGCCCGGCGTTTGCCTGGCCACACTCGGGCCAGGCGCGCTGAACCTGGTCACCGGCGCCGCTTATGCCCACCTGGGCGCCATGCCGATGGTGCTGATCACCGGCCAGAAGGCGATCATGTCGGCGCAGCAGGCACGCTTCCAGATCGTCGACATCGTCGCGACCATGAAGCCACTGACCAAGGCGTCGCGGCAAATCGTGAGCGCGGCGAGCATTCCCACCATGGTGCGCGATGCCTTCCGCATGGCGGCCGAGGAGCGGCCCGGCCCGGTGCATCTCGAACTGCCCGAGGACGTCGCGGCCGAACAGGTACCCGACAAGACCGTGGTGATCCCCGTGCACCCCATCGAGCTGCCGGTCGCGCACGAAGCAGCCATTGCCCGGGCCGCCGAGTTGGTCAAGAACGCCAAACGGCCGCTCATCATGTGCGGCGCGGCCACCAACCGGCCGCGCCTGGCGAGCCAGCTGTCCGAGTTCGTGCGCCGGGTCGGCATTCCGTTCTTCAACACACAGATGGGCAAGGGCACGGTCGCCGGCGGCGGGCTCGCCGAAGGCCCGAACGGGTTGTGGATGGGTACAGCCGCGCTGACCGCGCGCGACTATGTGCACGAGGCGATCGACCGCGCCGATCTCATCCTTGCGATCGGTCACGACACGATCGAAAAGCCACCCTTCATCATGGGACCGAACGGACCCTGGGTGATCCACATCGGCTACACGCCGGCCACTGTCGAGCAGGTGTACTTCCCGCATACCGAAGTGGTGGGTGACGTGGGTCGCAGTCTGGACTTGCTGGCTGACCGCCTGGTGGGGCAACTGCCGCGCGCGGCGGCCCTGCTGCCGCAGCGTGAGGGCATCCTGGCGCGCACCATGGCGCGCGGCACCGAGTCGCGCTTTCCGCTGACGCCGCAGCGCATCGTGCACGACGTACGCCAGGTCATGCCGGACGACGGCATCGTCGCGCTGGACAACGGCATGTACAAGATCTGGTTCGCGCGTTGCTATCCGACGCGCTCGACCAATGCGCTGTTGCTGGACAACGCTCTGGCCACGATGGGCGCCGGGCTGCCTTCAGCCATGATGGCCGCGCTGCTGTATCCGCAGCGCCGGGTGCTTGCCGTGTGCGGCGACGGCGGCTTCATGATGAACTCGCAGGAGCTCGAGACCGCTGTGCGGCTCAAGCTCAACCTGGTGGTGTTGATCATCCAGGACAACGCCTACGGCATGATCCGCTGGAAGCAGTCGGTCGATCAATTCGCCGACTGGGGCATGACGTTCGGCAACCCTGACTTCGTCAAATATGCCGATGCGTACGGCGCCAAGGGGCGCCGCGTCGAGACGGCCGACGGCTTGCCGCAAGCGCTGAACGACGCATTCGCCGAGGGCGGGGTGCAGCTCGTCGCGGTCCCGATCGACTATTCGGAGAACACCCGGGTGCTGGTCGATGAACTGCGCGACCGGGTCGCGGCCACCTCCACATCCTCAAAGGCGTCCCATGAAAATTAAAGCCGCAGTCCTTCGGCAGATGGGTCTTGCCGCGCCATACGCGACATCGCGGCCGCTCTCGATCGAGACCGTCGATCTGGCGCCGCCCGGCCCGGACGAGGTGCTGATCAAGATCGTCGCCGCGGGCCTGTGCCATTCGGACCTGTCGGTGATCAACGGCGACCGGCCGCGGCCGATGCCGATGGCCTTGGGCCACGAGGCCGCCGGCATCGTCGAAGAATTGGGCGAAGGCGTCAGTGATCTGCAGGTCGGTGACCATGTCGTGGTGGTCTTCGTGCCCAGTTGCGGCCATTGCGCCCCCTGCGCGGAAGGCCGTCCGGCGTTGTGCGGGCCCGGTGCCACCGCCAACGGCGCCGGCACGCTGCTGTCGGGCGCGCGGCGCATCTCGCATGTCGGCCAGTCGATCCACCACCACCTGGGCTGCTCGGTGTTTGCCGAGTACGCGACGGTCTCGCGCCACTCGCTGGTACGGATCGACCGCACCATTGCACTCGACGAAGCCGCGTTGTTCGGCTGCGCCGTGCTGACCGGCGTGGGCGCCGTGGTCAACACGGCGAAGGTGCAGGCTGGCGCTTCGGTGGCCGTGGTCGGCCTGGGCGGTGTTGGCCTGGCCGCGCTGATCGGCGCACACGCCGCAGGCGCGCGGCAGATCGTCGCCATCGATCTGGCGGACGACAAGCTCAAGCTGGCGCGCGAGTTGGGCGCCACCCACACCGTCAACGCCGGCCAGGCCGATGCGCTGGAGCAGATCCGCGAGCTGAGCGCGGGCGGTGTCGAGTTCGCCTTCGAATTCGCCGGCTCCATCCGCGCGCTCGACCTCGCCTACGGCATCACACGCCGTGGGGGCACCACCGTCACCGCCGGCCTGCCGCCCTCGACGGCGACCTGGCCACTGGCCGCCGTAAGCCTGGTGGCCGAGGAACGCACGCTGAAGGGCAGCTACATCGGCACCTGCGTGCCCTCGCGCGACGTGCCGCGCTACTTGGCGCTGTACCAACAGGGGCGGCTGCCGGTCGACAAGCTCTTGACCGGCCGCATCGCGCTCGAAGACATCAACCACGGCTTCGACATGCTGCACGATGGGCGGGCGATCCGGCAGGTGGTCGTGTTCGACTGACCGACGTGCACAGCCGCGACAAGATCGTCAGCGCCAGCGAGGCCATCGCGCTGATCCGCGATGGCGACAGCGTGAGCTGCTCGGGTTTCGTCGGCATCGGCACGCCGGAGGAGCTGATCGTGGCGCTGGAGCAGCGCTTCGTGGCCACGCAGGAGCCGCGCGACCTGACCTTGGTCTTCGCGGCGGCACCTGGGGACGGCAAAGCGCGCGGCATCAACCGCTTGGCGCACGCGGGGCTCGTCAAGCGCGCGATCGGTGGCCATTGGGCCTTGGTGCCGCAGTTGGCCAAACTCGCGGTCGACAATCTGATCGAGGCGTACAACCTGCCGCTCGGCACCATCTCGCACCTGTACCGCGACGCCGCAGCACACCGCGCCGGCACCTTGAGCAAGGTGGGCCTGGGCACGTTTGTCGACCCGCGCCTGGGCGGCGGCCGCATCAACCTGCGCACGCAGGAAGAGCTGGTGCGGGTGATGGAGATCGACGGCGAGGAATGGCTGTTCTACAAGGTGTTCCCGATCAACGTGGCGCTGATCCGGGGTACGACGGCGGACCCGTCCGGCAACATCACCATGGAGCACGAAGCCTTGCTGCTCGATGCCCAGGCGGCCGCGATGGCTGCACACAACGCCAACGGGCTGGTGATTGCGCAGGTCGAGCGCATCGCGGCCACCGGCACGCTGGACGCACGCCGCGTGGTTGTGCCGGGTGTGCTGGTCGATTGCGTGGTGGTGGCGACGCCGGAGCTGCACCACCAGACCTACGGCACCGCCTACAACGCCGCCTATGCCGGCGCGATGCGCGTGCCGGTCAACAAGATCGCCATCGCGCCGCTGGACGAACGCAAGCTGATCGCGCGCCGCTGCGCCTTCGAGCTGCCGCTGGGAGGCGTCATCAATTTGGGCATTGGCATGCCCGAGGTGCTGGGGGCCGTGGCGGCGGAGGAGCGCGTGCTGGAACACCTCACGCTGACCACCGAGCCTGGCGTCATCGGCGGCATGCCCATCGGCGGGTTGGACTTCGGCGCTGCGGTCAACACCCAGGCGCTGCTGCACCAGAACCAGCAGTTCGATTTCTACGACGGCGGCGGGCTCGACCTGGCCTGCCTGGGCATGGCGCAGACCGATCGCGCCGGCAACGTCAACGTCAGCCGGTTCGGCCCGCGCCTGGCGGGCTCGGGCGGCTTCATCAACATCAGCCAGAACGCGCGGCGCGTGGTCTTCGCCGGTACCTTCACCGCTGGCGGCCTCGAGGTGCGCATCGAGGACGGCAGGCTGCACATCGCGCGGGAAGGCCACACGCCGAAGTTCGTCGAGGCCGTGGAGCAGATCACCTTCAGCGGCCCGCAAGCGGTGCTGAAGCAGCAGTCGGTGCACTACGTCACCGAACGCTGCGTCTTCGCCCTGCAGGCGGGCGGCCTGCAGCTGACCGAGGTGGCGCCGGGCATCGACATCGAACGTGACATCCTGGCGCACATGTCGTTTCGGCCCTTGATCGGCGACGTGAAGTGCATGGATGCGCGCCTCTACGGCGTCGGCCCGATGGGGCTCGCGGCCGAGTTGCTCGATCTGCAGCTCACCGAGCGCTTGAGCTACGACGCGGCCCGCAACATCCTGTTCGTCAACTTCCAAGGCCATGCGATCCATGACGTGGAGGATGTCGACTGCGTGCGTCGGGTGTTCGCGGCACGTTGCCAGCAAGCCGGACGCAAGGTGGCGCTGGTTGCCAACTACGACGGTTTCCACATCGACGAGACGATCAGCGCCAGCTATTTCGCCATGGTCGAGGAGTTGCACGCTCAGTACTACAGCACCGCGATGCGCTACACCACCAGTGCGTTCATGCGCATGAAGCTCGGCGCCTCGCTATCGTTGCGCAAGGGGGCCGCGCACCTCTTTGAAACACAATCTGAAGCGGTCGAGTTCTTGCGCAAAGACGTGCACAGCCCACGACGGTGATGCCCTTCATGGCGCAACCGCCGGCCGTGGCGCGGGCACGTGCGTCGCCCAGAACCTGTTGGGACCGGGTGAGCCCCCGGTGAACCTCACATCAACACGATGTCGTATTGCTCAGGCCCCATCGCGCTCTCGCTCTGCAGCGAGATCGGCTTGCCGATGAAATCCGAGAGCCCGGCCAGGTGCTGGCTCTCCTCGTCTAGAAACAGTTCGATCACCTTGGGCGAGGCGATCACGCGGAACTCGCGCGGGTTGAACTGGCGGGCTTCGCGCAGGATCTCGCGCAGGATGTCGTAGGTCACGCTGCGCGCGGTTTTCACGGCGCCGATGCCGTGGCAGGTCTCGCAGGCCTCGCACAGGATGTGCGCCAGCGATTCGCGCGTACGCTTGCGCGTCATCTCCACCAGGCCCAGCTGTGAGAAGCCGGCGGCCGAAGTCTTCACACGGTCACGGGCCAGCTGCTTGCGCAGCTCGGCCAGTACGGCGTCGCGGTGCTCCTGCGGCGCCATGTCGATGAAGTCCGCGATGATGATGCCGCCCAGGTTGCGCAGGCGCAGCTGGCGCGCGATGGCGCCGGCCGCCTCCAGGTTGGTCTTGAAGATGGTGTCGTCGAAGTTGCGCGCGCCCACGTAGCCGCCGGTGTTCACATCCACTGTCGTCAGCGCCTCGGTCTGGTCCACGATCAGGTAGCCACCGGACTTGAGATCCACGCGCCGGCCCAGCGCCTTGGTGATCTCGTCGTCGATGGAGAACAGGTCGAAGATCGGCCGCTCGCCCTTGTAGTGCTGCAGCTTGTGCACGGCCGCCGGCATGAACTCACGGCCGAAGGCCGACAGGTTGTCGAACTGTTCGCGCGAGTCGAGCCGAATCGACTGCGTCTCCTCGTTCACCAGGTCGCGCAGCACACGCTGCAGCAGGTTCAGGTCCTGGTGCAGCAGCGAGGGCGCGGGCTGGCGCAACGCAGCGGCCCGGATGCGCGCCCACGCCTTGCGCAGGTACGCGATGTCGTCGGCCAGCTCGGCGTCGGTGGCATCTTCGCCGTTGGTGCGCAGGATGAAGCCGCCGCCTCCGCCGCCATTGGCGGTGTCGCCCACCAGCGCCTGCAGCCGGCGCCGCAGGTCATCACGCTGGGCGCCAGGAATCTTCTGGGAGACGCCGACATGCTCGTCCTGCGGCAGGAACACCAGCAGCCGACCGGCGATGCTGATCTGCGTGGACAGCCGCGCGCCCTTGGTGCCGATCGGGTCCTTGATGACCTGCACCATCAGCGACTGGCCTTCGAACACCTGGCGTTCGATGGGCACCTGGCCGCTGGCGGCGGGGCGCGGCTGCTGCGACGGCTGGGCCGGCTCGCCCTCTCCACGCACACCGGTCGCGCTGGGCAGCAGGTCGGCCACGTGCAGGAAGGCGGCCCGCTCCAGGCCGATGTCGATGAAGGTGGACTGCATGCCGGGCAGCACGCGGGCGACCTTGCCCAAGTAGACATTGCTGACCAGGCCGCGCTCAAGGGAGCGCTCGACATGCAGCTCCTGCACGGCGCCGTGTTCGACGATGGCGACGCGGGTCTCCTGTGGAGACCAGTTGATCAGGATGTCCTGGTGCATGTCGCGATGGCGCGGTGGCCAGGTGGGAGTGGGCTGCGATGGGTCTGCACGTCGGCTCCTCGTTGTTTGAAATTCTGCCCGCCGATCCTACGCGCAGCGCCACCCTAGCCGCTGGCCCACGCACGGGCCAGCGCGTCCTGGTGTTGCGGTGCCAGCACGGCCAGGCGCATATGGCCAAGCAAGCTGAAGGACGCGAGTCGCGCGGCTGCACGCCTGCGGCCGCAGGCGCTGCAGGTGGCCGGGCAGCGCAGCCGCAGCGGCAGCGGCACCGTAACGCCTTAGGCGCCGTCGGGGATCTCCGCCTCGACCAACTGGGCCAGCAACGCCAGCGATTCCTGCCAGCCGAGCATGCAGGCCTCGGGCGGGATCATGGACGGAATGCCCTCCTGCACCGCGACCAGTTCGGTACCGACCAGTACCTTGGCCAGGGTGACGGTGACCACCATCTCGCCTGGCAGGTGAGGGTCGTCGAAGACATCGGTGTAGCGCAGCCGCTCGTGCGGCACCAGCTCCAGATAGGTGCCACCGAAGCTGTGGCTGTGGCCGGTGCAGAAGTTGGTGAACGACATCTTGAAGCGGCCGCCGACGCGGGCATCCAGGCTCTGCACCTTGCAGGTGAAGCCATTGGGCGGCAGCCATTTGGCCAATGCGTCTGCATCCAGGAACGCGCGGTAGACGCGCTCCGCAGGCGCCCGCAGGACGCGGTGCAGGCGCACGGTGTGGGTGGTGGACATGGTGGATTCCTGTGGTTCAACCGAGGACGACCCTCGCCCCACAACGTGCGGCGCGCGCCGGAATCGACCGCGGCCGGTTTGGCGCGGAGCGGCTCAGGCCTTGCGCTTGCCTTGCTTGGCCGCGTCTTCCAGCAACCGGCGCACTTCCAGGGCATCCATGGCAAAGGGCAATAGCGCGATGGCGTGCTCGGGCCTGGCCTGTTCGCCGAACACGGCTTGCGTCGCCGACCACATGAACTCCAGCGTCTCGGTGACTTCACCCAGCGCGTCGCGGGTCATGTTGGGCAGCAGGGCCTCAGGAGCAGTGGCTGCGGTCGGTGCGGCTGCAGCGGCGGGTGGCCGTGCCACGGCCTTGGTGGCGGGCCTCTTGGCAACAGCGGACTTGGATGCGGTCTTGGCGGTCTTCACGATGGCTCCTCGGTCTTCTGATGTTGGGCGAGCGGCAGACGCTCACCCGGGGCATGTGCGCGCCGCGAGTGTAGCCCCGCCGTCACGTTCTGCGGCCCCGCGCGTGGCGCATTCGGTCCGAGTTCGCCGGCACACCGGTGCCCCGCCCGGCACAAGACCGGTCGCACCGGCGGCAACATCTCCAGCGCATCCGGGATCGGCCTCCGGCATCCAAGTCAGGCCCTCCGCCTTGCAGACGCGCAGCCGTCTTCATCGTTGTGGCCGCGAGGCGGCCTGGCCGCAAGCCGCATGGGCACCGACTGCGTGCACTGCGCGCTCCCGGGGCTGGCACCAACGATATCCACAGGTGGCCGGGACAAGTCCCGGCACGTGCGTCACACCGCCAAGCCGACCTGGCGCAGCAGTTGCGCGGTCTCGAACACCGGCAGGCCCATGATGCCGGAGTAGCTGCCGCGCATGCCGCAGATGAAGGCCGCCGCCCTGCCCTGCACGGCGTAAGCACCGGCCTTGCCCAGTGGCTCGCCGCTGGCCACGTAGCGCGCGATCTCGTCTGCGCTCAAGGGCGCGAAGCGGACATGCGACAGGCTGAGCGCTTGAAGTCGCTTGGCGCCATGCTGCAGCGCCACGGCCGTCAGCACGCGGTGGTCCTGCCCCGACAGCTGCTGCAGCATGCGTGCCGCGTCGGCCGCGTCTTCAGGCTTGCCCAGGATGGCGGGCCCGAGGGCCACGGTCGTGTCGGCGCACAGGATGGGCGCGGCCGGCAAGCCGCGTGCACGGTGGCGCGCGACGGCGGCGTCCAGCTTCAGGCCGGTGACGCGCTGCACATAGCGGGCCGGCGCCTCCTTGCCACGCACAGCCTCCAGCGTCTCCGCGTCTTCGCCAGAGTCGGCCAGCAGAAGTTCATGGCGCACGCCCAGCTGGTCCAGCAGCTGGCGCCGGCGCGGGCTTTGGGAGGCGAGATAGATGAAGTCGGTCATGCGGACAATGCGCGTTCGTCGCGGCCGGGCGATGGCGGTGGTGGGTCGTCGACCTCTTCACCCAAAAAGCCGCCGCTTTGGTGCGCCCACAGGCGCGCGTACAAGCCGTCGTGCGCCAGCAGGCTCTGGTGGTCACCCGACTCGACGATGCGGCCCTTGTCGAGCACGATGAGCCGGTCCATCGCGGCGATGGTGGACAGGCGGTGCGCAATGGCGATCACGGTCTTGCCCTCCATCAACCGGTACAGGCTGGTCTGGATCGCGACCTCGACTTCGGAGTCCAGCGCGCTGGTGGCTTCGTCCAGCAGCAGGATGGGCGCGTTCTTCAGCATCACGCGCGCAATCGCGATGCGCTGGCGCTGACCGCCCGAGAGTTTGACGCCGCGCTCGCCCACGTGGGCGTCGTAGCCGCGCCGGCCCTTGGGGTCGGCCAGTTGGGCGATGAATTCCTCGGCCTCGGCGCGGCGGGCGGCGGTCTGCATCTGCTCCTCGGTCGCGTCAGGCCGGCCGTACAGGATGTTGTCGCGCACCGAGCGGTGCAGCAACGATGTGTCTTGCGTGACCATGCCGATCTGCGCGCGCAGGCTGTCCTGCGCGACCTCCGCAATGTCCTGCCCGTCGACCAAAATACGGCCGCCGCCCACGTCGTAGAAACGCAGCAGCAACTGCACCAGCGTGGACTTGCCGGCGCCCGATCGGCCCACCAGGCCAATCTTCTCGCCCGGGCGGATGGTCAGCGACAAGCCGTCGATGACCTGGCGCACCTCGCGGCCCGTGGCGCCGTAGGCGAAGTGCAAGTCCTCGAATCGCACTTCGCCCCGCGGCACCTGCAGGGCCGGGGCGCCGGGCTTGTCCAGCACAAGCTGCTGGCGCGACAAGGTGTTGATGCCGTCCTGCACCGTGCCCACATGTTCGAACAGCGAGGCCATCTCCCACATCACCCAATGCGAGATGCCCGACAAACGCATGGCCATGGCGGTGGCGGCCGCGACGGCGCCCACGCCCACCTGGCCCTGGATCCACAGCCACAGCACGAGACCGGTGGTGGACAGGATCAGCAGTGCCGACAGCACCTGGTTGGCGATCTCGAAGCCGGTGACCAGCCGCATCTGCGCGCGCGCCGTGACCAGAAATTCGTCCATGGCCGAACGCGCAAAACCGGCCTCGCGCCCCGCGTGCGAGAACAGCTTGACGGTGGCGATGTTGGTATAGGCGTCGGTCACGCGGCCAGTCATGAGCGAGCGCGCGTCGGCCTGGCTCTTGGAGACGCGCGCCAGCCGCGGCACGAACCAGCGCAGCACGACCGCATAGCACGCCGCCCAGGAGACAAAGGGCAGCAGCATCCAGGTGTCGAAGGTGCCGACCACGGCCACCATGGTGACGAAGTAGATCGTCACGAACACCAGGATGTCGCCGAGGATCATCCAGAACTCGCGCACCGCCAGCGCCGTCTGCATCACCTTGGTGGCGATGCGCCCGGCGAACTCGTCCTGGTAGAAGCCCATGCTCTGGTTCAGCATGAGCCGGTGGAAGTTCCAGCGCAGCAACATGGGAAAGTGGCTCGCCAGGGTCTGGCGCTTGATCAGGCTCTGCAGGGCGATCAACAGCGGGCTGGCCAGCACGATGCCGGCCAGCAGCAACAAGCGGCCCTGCTCCTCTTGCCACAGCTGCGCCGGCGGGATGCGGCCCAGCCAGTCGACGATGCGGCCCATCATGGCGAACAGCAGCGCCTCGAATGCGCCGATCACGGCCGTCAGCAGCACCATCGCGAGGATGTAGCGGCGCACGCCCACGGTGCAGGCCCACACGAAGGCCAGGAAACCACGCGGCGAGGGCTGGGGCGTCGTGTCGGGAAAGGGGTGGAGCAGGTGCTCGAACCAGGCCAGCATGGGGGCGACGGCGCTCTACTCTCGGTGGTACGGGTGGTTGGCGTTGATGGACCAGGCGCGGTAGAGCTGCTCGATCAGCAGCACGCGGGCCATCGCGTGGGGCAAGGTCAGGTCGGACAGGCGAATGCGCTCGTGCGCGCTCTGGCGAAACGCCGGCTCCAGGCCGTCCGGGCCGCCGATGACGAGCGCCACGTCACCGCCTTCGAGCTGCCAGGTCGTGAGCCTTGCGGCCAGCGCCTGCGTGGTGAGGGAGGTGCCCCGCTCATCCAGCACCACGACGCGGGCCGAGCGGCCAGCCGCCGACGCGATGGCGGCCGTGATGCGCTCGCGCTCGGCAGCCTGCACCTGGGGCACCGTGCGCGAGCCGCGCGGTTCGGTCTTCACGGCGCGCAGTTCGACGCGCAGTTCAGGGGGGAAACGCTTGGCGTAGTCGTCGTAGGCCGTCTGCGCCCAGTCGGGCACGCGCAGGCCGACAGCGACGATGGCGAGCTTCACGCCGGGTCAGGCGCGGCGGGCTGCGGCCTTCTTGGCGGGCGCCTTCTTGGCCGCGGCGGACTTGGCAGCCGCGCCTCTGGGAGCCGAAGGCTTGACCACCACCGTCTTGACCGGCGTCTTTGCCGGCGCCTTGACGGAGGGTTTGACGGGCGCCTTGGCGGCCGCTGTCTTGCCGCCCGCCTTCATGGGCGCGGCGGTTTTGGCGGCTGCCTTCTTCGCAGGCGCCTTCTTCACCGGCGTTTCAAGCTCCGGCCGCGGCGGTGCGTACTGCACTTCCGGCTTGTTCCGCGCCAGCTTGGCGGCGGTTCTTCCGTTCACCGGCCTGCCGCTGGCAGTTTTGGCAGCGACCTTCTTGGCGGGAGCCTTCTTGGCCGGCGCCTTTTCGACGACCTTGACCGGCACCACGGGCTTGAGCGCGCCGAACTTCAGGCGGATCGGCTTCTCGCCCCACAGCTCTTCGAGGTGGTAGTACTGGCGAATGGCGGGCTGCATGATGTGCACCACGGCGGGGCCGCAGTCCACGATGATCCATTCACCGTTCTCTTCTCCCTCGATGCGGGGCTTTCCGAAACCGGCCTCGCGCACCGCATCGCGCACGCTGGAGGCCAGCGCCCGGGTCTGCCGGTTCGACGTGCCCGAGGCCACGATCACGCGCTCGAACAGCGGGGAGAGATGCTCGGTGTTGAACACCTGGATGTCCTGCGCCTTGACGTCTTCCAGCCCATCGACGATGCAGCGTTGCAGTTTTTGGGTGTCCTTCTTGGCGACAGATTCCGAGGTGGTTCCAGTGGTCATCGAGCAGTGTGGTAGAGGTGGTGTTGGTCAATATAGCGTGCAACGGCAGCGGGAACCAGATGGTCGATCCCGCGGCCGTCGGCCACGCGCAGGCGGATGTCGGTGGCGCTGGTGTCCAGCGGCTCGATTTGTAAGTGCTCGTATCGTGCGCCGGGCAAGGCCGGCAGTTCATCGTCGCCCGAAGGCGCGGTGTCGTCGATGCGGGCGGCGATGACGAGGACCGCCATGTCCAGGATGTCTTGCCAGGCATGCCAGCTGGTCAGCGCGCGGGCCTGGTCCGAGCCCAGCATCAGGTACAGACGGGCGCGAGGATAACGGATTTTCAGTTCCCGCAGCGTCTCCACGGTATAGCTGGGGCCGGGACGCTCGATCTCGCGTGGGTCCACCACCACACCGGGCAGCTCCGCAAACGCGAGTCGCGCCATGTCCAGCCGCAGGGCCGCGTCGGTGGCCTGCTGCGGCCGGTGCCAGGGCTGGCCCGTGGGCAGCACGTGCATCACATCGAGCTCAAGCTGCGCCATCGCCGCGCGCACCAGCGCCACGTGGGTGCGGTGCGGCGGATCGAAAGCGCCGCCATAGACGCCGACGCGCCGCACCTCGGGGATCAGACCCACGCGCGTGGCACCAGGAAGTGATCGGTCAGCCGGGCTTCGGGAGACTCGGCCTGCGGCGTGTGCTGATACGACCAGGCCGCCAGCGGCGGCATCGACAGCAAAATCGATTCGGTTCGCCCGCCCGACTGCAGACCGAAGTGCGTGCCGCGGTCCCACACCAGGTTGAATTCGACATAGCGGCCGCGCCGATAGAGCTGGAACGCGCGCTCGCGCTCGCCGTAGGGCGTGTGCATGCGGCGCTGCAGGATGGGCAGGTAGGCTTCGACAAACGCGCCGCCCACGGCCCGTGTCATGGCCATGCCGCCGTCCACGCCGGTCTCGCTGAAGTCGTCGAAGAAGACGCCGCCGATGCCGCGCGCCTCTTGCCGGTGCTTGAGGAAAAAGTACTCGTCGCACCACCGCTTGAAGCGCGGGTACTTGTCGTCGCCGTAGGGCGCCAGGGCGTCGCGGCAGACGCTGTGGAAGTGCCGCGCGTCGTCCTCGTCGCCGTAGATGGGCGTCAGGTCCATGCCGCCGCCGAACCAGCAGACCGGCACATCGCCCGGGTGCCCGGCCGAGATCATGCGCACGTTCATGTGCACTGTGGGCGCATAGGGGTTGCGAGGGTGGAACACCAGCGAGACGCCCATGGCCTCGAACGGTGCCCCGGCAAGCTGCGGCCGGTGTTGCGTGGCCGAAGGCGGCAGGCTGGGGCCGCGCACATGCGAGAAACCGCAGCCCGCACGCTCCAGCACCGGGCCGCTTTCGAGGATGCAGGTCAGCCCCTCGCCCTGCAGCGTCTCGCCGGGTGGCTTGGCCCAGGCGTCGGCGACAAAAGACGTGCCGTCGACGGCCGCGAACTGCTCGCAGATCTCCTGCTGCAAGCCGCGCAGCCAAGCCCCAAAACGCGCTGCCGGGGTGGTCGGTGTCATGGGTGGATCCTCCGGCCTGCTGCCTGTCCCGCAAGGCGAGTGCGAGCTTGCTTGAAGCGGCCCGGCACGGCGCTCATTTGGCTGCACGGTGGCCAATGTCGCGGCGGTACTGCATGCCGTCGAAGTGGATGCCACGCACCACCTCATAGGCGCGCTGCTGCGCCAGCTTGACCTTGTCGGCCAGCACGGTCACGCACAGCACGCGCCCGCCAGAGGTCAACGTCGCCTCGCCCTGGCGCTCGGTGCCGGCATGGAACACCACGGCGTCAGCCGTGGGCTCGGGCAGGCCGATGATGGCGTCGCCCTTGCGCGGCGACAGCGGGTAGCCGTGCGCGGCCAGCACCACGCCCAGCGCGATGCGGCGGTCCCACTCCAGGTCGATCTGGTCCAGCTTGCCGTGCGGGCCGGGCTCGGTGGCGTTCCACAGCACCTCGAACAGGTCGGACTTCAGGCGCATCAGCAGCGGCTGCGTCTCCGGGTCGCCCAGGCGGCAGTTGAACTCCAGCGTCTTGGGCTTGCCCTTGGCGTCGATCATCAGGCCGGCGTACAGAAAGCCGGTGTAGGCGATGCCGTCCTTTTCCATGCCGCGGATGGTGGGCAGGATGATCTCGCGCATGGCGCGTGCGTGCACGTCCGCCGTGACCACCGGCGCGGGCGAGTAAGCGCCCATGCCGCCGGTGTTCGGCCCCTGGTCGCCATCCTGCAGGCGCTTGTGGTCCTGGCTGGTGGCCATCGCCGTCACGTTCTTGCCGTCGCACAGCACGATGAAGCTGGCCTCTTCGCCCTGCAGGAACTCTTCGATCACGACGCGCGCACCGCCTGCGTTGTGGGTCACGCCCAGCGTGTTGTCCACCAGCATGAAGTCGATGGCCTCGTGCGCCTCGGCCAGCGTGGTTGCCACGACGACGCCCTTGCCGGCCGCCAAACCGTCGGCCTTGACCACGATGGGCGCACCCTTGGCATCGACATACGCATGGGCCAGCGCCGGGTCGCTGAAGGTCTGGTACTCGGCCGTGGGAATGCCATGGCGTTGCATGAAATCCTTGGAGAACGCCTTGGAGCTCTCCAGCTGCGCGGCCGCCTTGGTGGGGCCGAAGATGCGCTGCCCGTGGGCGCGGAACTCATCGACCACGCCGGCCGCCAGCGGCCCCTCGGGCCCGACCACCGTCAGCGCGATGTGCTCGGTCTGCGCCCATTCGCGCAGCGCCACCACGTCGGTGATGGGCACATTGACGAGCCGCTCGTCCAGAGCCGTGCCGCCATTGCCGGGTGCCACGTAGACGCGGGTCACGCGTGAAGATTGGGCCAGCTTCCAGGCCAGCGCATGTTCGCGGCCACCGCCGCCGATGACGAGGACTTTCATCGCGGCCCCCGACGGGTCGCAGTGGGAAGGCCGACGGCCACCTTCAGGGCGAGCGACGGCACGATGTGCATTGCGTGGGGATTCATAGGGCGCCGTTGTGGTAGACGTTCTGCACGTCGTCCAGGTCTTCCAGGACGTCCAGCAGCTTTTGCATGCGCTCGGCATCGTCGCCGGCGAAGTCGATGGTGTTTTCTGCGCGCATGGTCACTTCGGCGATTTCAGGTATGAAGCCGGCGGCCTCCAGTGCGAGCTTGACGGCCTCCAGCTCGGTCCAGGGCGTCAGCACCTCGATGGCGCCGTCGTCGTCGCTCAGCACATCGTCGGCACCGGCCTCCAGCGCCACTTCCATGACCTTGTCTTCGTCAGCACCGGGGGCCAGCACGATCTGGCCGCAGTGCTTGAACTGGAACGCCACGGAGCCGTTCGTGCCCATGTTGCCGCCGTACTTGCTGAAGGCGTGCCGCACTTCGGCCACGGTGCGCACATGGTTGTCGGTCATGGTGTCCACGATGATGGCGGCGCCAGCGATGCCATAGCCCTCGTAGCGGATTTCCTCGTAGTGCACGCCTTCCAGGTTGCCGGTGGCCTTGTCGATGTTGCGCTTGATGGTGTCGGCCGGCATGTTGGCCGCCTTGGCCTTGTCGACCGCCAGCCGCAAGCGCGGGTTGATCGACAGATCACCCCCACCCTGGCGCGCAGCGACCATGATTTCGCGGATCACCCGGGTCCATACCTTGCCGCGCTTTTCATCCTGGCGCCCTTTGCGGTGCTGGATGTTGGCCCATTTGCTGTGTCCCGCCACGAAGAATCCCTCTGGTTTGATTTAATCTCGACGCGATTTTACTTTTCCACCCACCGGGACCTTGCCATGGCCGAGCCGATGCTGATCGCGAAGAACTCCAACACCACCTGCGAACTGCTGCCCAACCTGGCGAATCGCCACGGCCTGATCACCGGCGCCACCGGCACTGGCAAGACGGTGAGCCTGCAGACCCTGGCCGAAAATTTCTCGAGAATCGGCGTGCCGGTGTTCATGGCCGACGTCAAGGGCGACCTCACCGGCATCAGCCACGCCGCCGGCGCCAACCCCAAGATGGCCGCCATCCTGGCCGAGCGCGGCATCGACGTCCCCGCGCCGATGGCCTGCCCGGTGCACCTGTGGGATGTGTTCGGCGAGCAGGGCCACCCGGTGCGCGCCACCATCTCGGACATGGGGCCGCTGCTGCTGGCCCGCATGCTGAACCTGAACGACACCCAGGCCGGCGTGCTGAACCTGGTGTTCAAGATCGCCGACGACAGCGGCATGCTGCTGCTGGACCTGAAGGACCTGCGCGCCATGCTGCAGCACGTCGGTGAGAACGCCAAGACCTTCACCACCGAATACGGCAACATCAGCGCCGCCAGCGTGGGCGCCATCCAGCGCGGCCTGCTGCAGATCGAAAGCCAGGGCGGCGACCAGTTCTTCGGCGAGCCGATGCTGGACATCAACGACTTCATGCAGACCGACAGCAACGGCCACGGCATGGTCAACGTGTTGGCGGCCGACAAGCTCATGAACTCGCCCCGGCTGTACGCCACCTTCCTCTTGTGGATGCTGTCCGAGCTGTTCGAGCAACTGCCCGAGATCGGCGATCCGGACAAGCCCAAGCTCGTCTTCTTCTTCGACGAGGCGCATCTGCTGTTCAACGAGGCGCCCAAGGTGCTGGTCGAGCGCATCGAACTCGTGGTGCGGCTGGTGCGCTCCAAGGGCGTGGGCGTGTATTTTGTGACGCAGAACCCGCTGGACATTCCCGACACCGTGCTGGCGCAGCTGGGCAACCGCGTGCAGCATGCCCTGCGCGCCTTCACGCCGCGCGACCAGAAGGCCGTCAAGGCGACCGCGTCGACCATGCGCCCCAAGCCCGGCCTGGACATCGAGGCCGCCATCACCGAGCTGGGCGTGGGCGAGGCTCTGGTGAGCCTGCTCGACCCCAAGGGCCGCCCCACCATCACCGAGCGCGTCTACATGCTGCCGCCGGGCAGCCAGCTGGGGCCGATCACCCCCGCCCAGCGCCAGGTTTTGGTGCAGAACTCGCTGGTGGCCGGCGTCTACGAAAAGCTGGTCGACCGCGAATCGGCCTACGAGATGCTCAAGGGCCGAGCCGACCAGGCCGCTGCCGGGGCCGCTCAGACGCAGGCCGAGGCTGCGACGAAGACGGCCGAAGGCGGCGGCATGATGGGCGGGTTGAACGAGCTGCTGTTCGGCTCCACCGGCCCGCGCGGCGGCAAGCGCGACGGCCTGGTGCAGACCATGGCCAAGTCCACGATGCGCACCATGGGCACCAAGGTGGGCAACGAGATCCTGCGGGGCGTGCTGGGCGGCATCTTCGGCGGGCGCAAACGCTGACACGGTCACCGGCCCGTCCGCCAGAGCTTCGCCCCCCGGCTGAACCTGGGGGCGCAGGACGGCCACGGTCTCGAGGGCTCCAATGCATCCGCTACATTGACGGCCGATGGATTCATTGACCCAAATCGTGCTGGGCAGCAGCGTTGCGGCGCTGGCGGTACCGGCACTGCACCGCCGCCGCGCGGTACTGGCCGGCGCCGTGCTCGGCACCCTGCCCGATCTCGACAGCTTTCCGCTGCGCTGGATGGACGCCGACGCGGTGACGCTGGTCACCTGGCACCGCGGCCCCTCGCATTCGTTGCCGGTGCTGGCGCTGCTGGGCCTCGTGATCTGGTGGCTGCTCAGACGCTGGTGGGGCCCCGTGCGCGAGTCGCCCCGGCGTTGGCTGCTGGCGATCTGGCTGGCGCTGCTGACGCACCCGCTGCTGGACGCCTTCACGGTGTACGGCACGCAGCTATGGTGGCCGCTGCCGCCGCAGCCCACCATGTGGTCCAGCATGTTCATCATCGATCCGGCCTACACGCTGCCGCTGCTGGTGGCGGTGGTCGCCGTGCTCGCCGTAGGCGCCCGGCCGCTGGGCAGGCGCTTCCTGGTCGCAGGGCTTGCGCTGAGCAGCGTCTACCTGGGCTGGTCGCTGCTGGCCAAGCAGTGGGTCGACCGCGAGGCCGAGCAGGCACTGGCCCCGCTGGGCCTGGCCGAGGCGCCGCGCTTCTCCGTGCCCATGCCGTTCAGCACGCTGCTGTGGCGCGTGGTCGTGCTCACGCCCGACGGCATGCTGGAGGGCTACCGCGCACTGCCCACCGACCGGGGACCGATGCGCTTCGCACGCTACGCCCACGATGGCGCTGCGCTGCAGGCGCTGTCGGGCACCCCCGCAGTGGAGCGGCTGCTGTGGTTCTCCAGCGGCTTCATGAAGGCGCAAGCGCAGGGCGGGCAGCTGGTTCTGTCGGACGTGCGCATGGGTGTCGAAGGCGCCTATTCGTTCCAGTATCTGGTGGCCGAGCGCGCTGCCCCAGCCGCACCCTGGCAAGCCGTCACCCCGGTTTCCATTGCCGCCCAGGCCGACCGCGTGCAGGCGCTGCGCGCGGTGTGGCAGCGCATGTGGCACGAGCCCGCGCCGGACGAGCCGCCTTTCTCACTGGCCCGCACCGCGCCCCTGCCCTCGCCCACCCCTTCCACCCTACCCGCTCCATGACCCTCGCACTGCCCACCTACGACGACGTCGCCGCCGCAGCCCAACGCATCGACGGCGTGGCGCACCGCACCCCGGTGCTGCGCTCGTCCACTCTGGACGCGCGGCTCAACGCGCAGCTGTTCTTCAAATGTGAGAACTTCCAGCGAATGGGCGCCTTCAAGTTCCGCGGCGGCTACAACGCCCTGGCGCGCTTCACGCCCGAGCAGCGGCGTCGCGGCGCGATCGCGTTCTCGTCCGGCAACCACGCGCAGGCCATCGCGCTGGCGGCCAGGCTGCTGCAGATGCCGGCCGTCATCGTCATGCCGCACGACGCGCCCGCCGCCAAGCTGGCCGCGACACGCGGCTACGGCGCCGAGGTCATCGTCTACGACCGTTTCCAGGAAGACCGCGAGCTGCTGACGCGGCGCATCGCCGAGGAACGCGGCATGACGCTGATCCCGCCGTTCGACCATGCCGACGTGATCGCCGGCCAGGGCACGGCCGCCAAAGAGCTGTTCGAGGATGTCGGCCCGCTGGACCACTTCTTCGTCTGCCTGGGCGGCGGCGGCCTGCTGTCGGGCAGCGCGCTCGCTGCCCGCGCGCTGTCACCCCAGTGCCAGATCCACGGCGTGGAGCCCGAGACCGGCAACGACGGCCAGCAGTCCATGGCGCGTGGCGAGCGCGTGAAGATCGAGGTGCCCCGCACCATCGCCGACGGCGCGCAGACGCAGCAGCTCGGCGCGCTGACCTTCGGCATCATCCGCCGCGACGTGACCAGCGTGCTGACCGCCACCGATGCGCAACTGGTCGAGTGCATGCGCTTTTATGCCGAGCGCATGAAGATGCTGGTCGAGCCCACGGGTTGCCTCTCGCTGGCTGCGGCGCTGCATGGCGGGCTGGACCTGCAGGGCGCCCGCGTGGGTGTGCTGGTCAGTGGCGGCAATGTCGACCTGGCGCGCTTTGCGGAGTTGGTGGCGTAGGCGCTGCCAACTTGTCATGCCCACCCCGCACCGCTACATTGATCCGAACCCCTGACCGCCAAGGAAGGCACCCGTGACCACCCCCACAGAAGCCTCGTCGCCTCGCCACATCCGCCTGACCTCGCACGCCGGCGGCTTCGGCGCCCTGCCCATCCGCTGGGCCGCTGCCACCGCCACCGAGCGCGGCCCGGTGGTGGGCACCACCACCAAGCGCAGTCACCGCAACGTGATTGGCACACACAGCGGCAGCTACAGCATCTACCGCGCGCTGGCCGTGGCCTCAGGCGGCCTGTCGCGAGAGCACAAGGCCGACCTCACCAACACGATGCCGACCGACGTCATCGGCCCCTACCCGCAGTGGAGCGAGCCGGGCCGCATCGTCGCCATGGACCCGTGGGGCGCCACCATCGCCAGCGAATTCGCAGCTGAGCTGGCGGCGGGCTATGACATCCGCCCGACCATCGCGGTGACGCAGGCGCATGTGATCCTGCCCGAGGTGATCGAGGCGCTGCAGTCCGGCCGCCTGAAGGCCGACGGCAAGTTCCTCACGGCCGGCGGCGCGGCCATGGTGACCAAGGTGGCAGTGGAGCCGGTGTGGTTTCTGCCCGAAGTGGCCAAGCGCTTCGGCTGCACCGAGGCCGATCTGCGCCGCGTGCTGTTCGAGGAAACCGGCGGCATGTACCCCGAGCTGGTGACGCGCAGCGACCTGGAAGTCTTCCTGCCCCCGATCGGCGGCCTCACGGCCTACATCTTCGGCAACCCCAGCGACCTGGCCAATCCCGAGGTGGAACTCACCGCCCGCGTGCACGATGAGTGCAATGGCTCGGACGTGTTCGGCTCGGACATCTGCACCTGCCGCCCCTACCTGACGCACGCCATCGAGGAATGCATCCAGGGTGCGCAGCGCGGCGGCGTGGGCCTGGTCAGCTACTTCCGCAAGGAAGGCCGGGCGCTGGGCGAAGTCACCAAGTTCCTGGTCTACAACGCCCGCAAGCGGCAGGTGGGCGGCGACACCGCCGACCAGTATTTCAACCGCACCGAATGCGTGGCCGGCGTGCAGGACATGCGCTTTCAGGAGCTGATGCCCGACGTGCTGAACTGGCTGGGCATCCGCAAGATCCACCGCCTGGTGTCGATGAGCAACATGAAGTACGACGCCATCACCCGCGCCGGCATCGAGGTGGTGCAGCGCGTCAACATCCCCGAGCACATGATCCCCGCCGATGCGCAGGTGGAGATGGATGCCAAGATGGCCGCCGGCTACTTCACCCCCGGTGCCGTGCCGGACGCCGAAGAACTCAAGAAGGCCAAGGGCCGGGGGTTGGTCGCGTGAGCTTTGCACTGGACGTTGACCACCCCGAAGGCGCCGCCGCCGCGCTGCGTAGCACCACCGCCATCCGCACACGCGCCGGGCACCTGCTGGAGCGCGCGCGCGTGGGCGCCTCGCGCTGGTTCGAAGTCGATGCCGACGCACTGCACGCGGCCGCCGCGCAAGTGGCCGATCTGACGCGCGAGCGCTACCCCGGCGGTGCGATTCCGTTCCACAGCCGCTGGCGCCATTTCGAGGCCGGCGGCATCGATCGCAAGGCACTGCTGGACGAGCGCCTGGCCGCGCTGTCGGCAGCGGCGAAAGCCCGCGCCATGATCGATCTGGCCCTGGTCAGCGTGCTGCTGGACGCAGGCGCCGGGCCGGACTGGAAGTACGTGGAGAGCGCCAGCGGCCAGACCTTCACCCGCTCCGAAGGCCTGGGCGTGGCCAGCTTCCATGCCTTCATGGGCGGCCTGTTCTCCAGCGACCCGGAGCATCCGCTGCAGGTGGACGCCATGGGTCTGCGCGGCCTCATCGGCGACCGGCTGGCGGCCGCGTTCCAGGTCAGTTCGGTCAACCCGCTGGTGGGGCTGGATGGGCGCGTGCTGCTGCTGCGCCGCTTGGGCGAAACGCTGGCGGCGCAGCCGGGCGTGTTCGGCCCGCAAGGCCGGCCCGGCGGGCTGTTCGACCTGCTGGTCAGCGCGCAGGGCGCCTCGGCCGTCGCGCCCACGGCCAGCATTGCGGCGCACGACATCCTGTCGCAGCTGCTGGTTTCTCTCTCGCCGATCTGGCCGGCGCAAAACGCCATCGGCAGCGTACCGCTGGGCGACTGCTGGCGCCACGAGGCCGTGCCCGGCGCCGGCATGACTGCTGGCTGGATGCCGTTCCACAAGCTCTCGCAGTGGCTCAGCTATTCGCTGCTGGAGCCCTTTCAGTGGGCTGGCGTGCGCGTCGAGGGCATTGACGCGCTGACCGGCCTGCCCGAATACCGCAACGGCGGCCTGCTGCTGGACGCGGGCGTGCTGCGCTTGCGCGACGCGTCACTGGCCACACGCCTCTGGCAGCCCGGCGACGAGCTGATCGTCGAATGGCGCGCGCTCACCGTGGCGCTGCTGGACGCTCTCGCCCCGCTGGTGCGTGCCGAGCTGGGCACCAGCGCCGCGCAGATGCCGCTGGCCTGCGTGCTCGAGGGCGGCACATGGGCCCAAGGCCGCGTACTGGCACAACGTTTGCGTGGCGGTGTCCCGCCCCTCAGCATCGACAGCGACGGCACCGTTTTCTGAAAGCAACAACATGTCCAACGTCCACCTGATCGACCACCCCCTGGTGCAGCACAAGCTGACCCTGATGCGCCGCAAGGACGCCAGCACCAACACCTTTCGCCGGCTGCTGAACGAGTTGTCCAGCCTGATGGCCTACGAGGTCACGCGCGACATGCCGATGCAGGAGATCGAGATCGAAACGCCGCTGGAGACCATGACCTCCAAAGTCATCGATGGCAAGAAGCTGGTGTTCGTCTCGATCCTGCGGGCCGGCAACGGCATCCTGGAGGGCATGCTCAACATCGTGCCGGGCGCGCGCGTAGGCCATGTCGGCCTGTACCGCGACCCCAAGACGCTGGTGGCCGTGGAGTACTACTTCAAGATGCCGCACGACATGCACGAGCGCGACATCGTCATCGTCGACCCGATGCTGGCCACCGGCAACTCGGCCATCGCGGCAGTCGAACGGCTGAAGGAGCTGAACCCCAAGTCGATCAAATTCGTCTGCCTGCTGACCTGCCCCGAGGGTGTGGCCGCGATGCAGAAGGCGCACCCCGATGTGCCGATCTACACCGCCGCCATCGACCGTGAGCTGAACGACCACGGCTACATCCTGCCGGGCCTGGGCGACGCTGGCGACCGCATCTTCGGCACGAAATAATGACAACCCCTGCGCTGAGCGCAGCCACGCATCCACCCACCTCAGCAACCCCCCAAGGAGCCCAACCGTGGACCAGCGCCGTCATCTGATCACCCGCACCGCCGCCTTCGCCCTCGCCCTGGCCGCCGGCCTGCCGTCTCTGGTCCAGGCGCAGGCCAAGCTCAAGGTTGCGGCCGTCTACACGGTGCCGTTCGAGCAGCAGTGGGTCGGTCGCATCCACAAGGCGCTGAAGGCCGCCGAGGCGCGCGGCGAGATCGAATACAAGGCCACGGAGAACGTGAAGAACGCCGACTACGAGCGCGTGCTGCGTGAGTACGCCACGGCTGGCAGCCAGCTGATCGTGGGCGAGTCGTTCGCAGTGGAGGCGGCGGCGCGCAAGGTGGCGCGCGACTTTCCAAAGGTCTCGTTCCTGATGGGCTCGTCGGCCAAGCCGCAGGCGCCGAACTTCAGCGTGTTCGACAACTACATCCAGGAGCCGGCCTACCTGACCGGCATGATCGCCGGCGGCATGACCAAGACGCACAAGATCGGCATGGTCGGCGGCTTTCCGATCCCCGAGGTCAACCGCTTGATGAACGCCTTCATGGCCGGCGCGCGCGAGGTCAACCCCAAGGTCGAATTCACCATCACCTTCATCAACAGCTGGTTCGACCCACCCAAGGCCAAAGAGGCCAGCTTCGCCATGATCGACAAGGGCGTCGACCTGCTGTATGCCGAACGCTTCGGCGTCAGCGATGCCGCCAAGGAGCGCGGCAAGCTGGCCATCGGCAACGTGGTGGACACCCAGCCGCAGTACCCCGATACGGTGGTCGCCACGGCCGTGTGGAACATGGAGCCGACGATCGACGAGGCGCTCAAGCTGGTGAAGGCAGGCCAGTTCAAGGCCGACGATTTCGGCAAGTACTCGCACATGCAGTTCAAGGGTTCGGAGCTGGCCCCGCTGGGCACGTTCGAGTCCAAGGTGCCGGCGGATCTCGTGGCCCGTGTGAAGGCGCGGCAGGCCGAGATCCTGGCGGGCAAGTTCAGCGTGAAGATCGACGACGCGCAGCCCAAGGCGTCCGTCAAGTAGCCTCGCTGCGAGTCGCAGGCCGCCGCGGGCTAGTCCTGCGTGGCCGGGAAGGTGTCCAGCGGCGAGGCACCGCTCATCACCCAGCGCACCTGGTTGCGCCCGCTGCGCTTGGCATCGTAGAGGGCGCGGTCGGCCAGTTCCAGGAGGTCAGGGGCGCTGACAGGCATGCGCGAGTCATGGCAGGCCACGCCCAGGCTGACCGTTACGTGCGTGGCCACCGCCGACGCGCTGTGCGCAATGTTCAGCGCCTCCACCGACCGACGGATCTTCTCCGCGATCAGCTTGGCGCCCGCCTTGTCCGATGCCGGCAGCACGACCGCGAACTCTTCGCCGCCGTAGCGCGCCAGGATATCGGTCGCGCGGTTCAGCTGCTCGCGCACCGCGTGCACCACTTCGATCAGAACGCGGTCGCCGGATGGGTGGCCGTAGGTGTCGTTGTAGGGCTTGAAGCTGTCCACATCCAGCATGATGAGCGCGACGGGCGTCAGGCTGCGCTGGGCGCGTTCGAGTTCGGCGCGCAGCTTCTGGTCGAAGTACTTGCGGTTGTAGACACCGGTCAGGCCATCGACCAGCGCCTCGCGCGAGAGCTTGTCCGATCGCGACATCAGCACGCGCTCACGCTTGGCCAGCACGCTGGTGTCGGTGACCTGCACCAGGCACAGGTGCGGTGCGCCCGCCGACACCACCGGGGTGATCGTCACGGACTGCGGCATGCGCAAATCCTCGGCGGCGTCCTCGGGCCGCTTGTACAGCGGCAGCGGCGAGCGGTGCAGCACGTTGGACAGCACGATCGGCATGCACCGGCGCAAGGCGTTGTCCACGGCGTGGGAGAACGTGATCGGCAGCATGCCCGGGAAGATCGTCTCCAGCCGGCGGCCCACGGCGGCCTGCGCGGCGATGCCGCTGTAGCGGCACATCCAGGCGTTCCAGTGCAGCACGCGCCCACGCGGATCGAGCAGCACCAGGCCCAGCAGCACCGCATCGGCCAACGCAGGCCAGGCCACCAGGGGTTGTGGCTCGCTCGGCTGCGGTGGTGGCAGCCCGGCGTTGGTCTCGTCAGTCAAATGCGCGCCAGAAAACGATCGACGGCTGCCATCAGCTCGTTGAACGACGTGGAACTCAGCAGGAACACCAGACAGCCATGGGTCTCGCGCTTCTCGATCGTCAGCTCGATGTGCAGCACCAGCACCACCGGCCGGCCGGTGTCGGTCGTGATCTCACCGATCACGGCCTCGGCCTGGTCGACCGTGTACTCGGGCAGCGTGCTGGTCATCTCCACCGCCAGCATGTCCGCCACGGCCGACATGCAGGCATTGAGAATGATGTTGCCCAGCTCGCACATGGCTTCGTGCTCGAAGTCGACGAGGTCGTCCACGCTGAGCTGCGAGCCGATCATCTCGCGCACGATCTCCAGCGCCTTGTCCTCGTTGAACAGCAGGGAAGCCTGGATCGTGAACGGGCCGCTGAACTGCTGGCGCACCGCACCCAGTCGCGGCCCGTTCAGCGCCAGCACAGTGGCACTCAGCTCGTGCCGCGCATAGAAGGCCAGGCGTGGGACCGACAGCTGAACCTCGTCACCCACGATCTCCGACAGGCTGGCCGCCGCGTAACCAGCGCCGACGTTGAACACTTCAGCCAGGGCGTCTTGCTGCAGCTCCGTCAGTTCGATCACGTGTGCGATTCCAGCAAGGCGAGCGCCTGCATCACGCTCTTTTCGTTGACCGGCTTGGCCACGAAGCCGGCGCCGATCTCGGCCGCCCGCGCCTGGTGGCTGCCCTGCACATTGGCCGAGAACAACACCAGGGCAAGACCCGGGTACGCGCGGCGCAACTGCTCGGCCACATCGGTGCCCAGGAGGCCAGGCATGTTGATGTCCACGGTGGCGAAGTCGGGCACGTCCTGGGCGACGAGGGCCAGCGCCTCATCGCCGTTGGTGGCCTCGACGATCTGCCAAGCGGGTCGGTGTTTGACCACCAGGGTGCGGATCATCAAGCGGGACACGCGGCTGTCGTCGACGATCAGCAGGGTCTTGGGAAGCGAGGTGGACATGGGGCCAATGGTGCGCCAGCCACTAAGCCAGCGCAAGACGGTTGGAGGCGGTCGATTCTAGGGGGCATGCCCTGATAAATCGAGTGCACACGGCGCCACACAGGCCGACCCTGACAACAGGCACAGGCCGGCACAATGCACGCACTGCAAGCGCCGATCGGCGCACGCTGGCCCGGAAGCTGCTCACGTCACTCAACCCTTTGTCGCCCGCCCGCCGCTTGCCCCACGCCGCCGCCCCTACCGCCGCTGACCGCCCCGCCGCCCCGGTGCTGCGTCTGCGCGCCATCACCAAGCGCTTCGGCCCGCTGCTGGCCAACGATGCGATCACGCTGGACCTGGCCGCAGGTGAAGTGCTGGCGCTGCTGGGCGAGAACGGGGCCGGCAAGTCCACGCTGATGTCGATCCTGTTCGGGCACTACGTGGCCGATGCCGGCAGCATTGAAGCCTTCGGCGCTCCACTGGCACCGGGCCAACCCCGGGCCGCGCTGGCCGCCGGCATCGGCATGGTGCACCAGCACTTCACGCTGGCCGACAACCTGACCGTGCTGGACAACATCATCCTGGGCACCGAGCCGCTGTGGCGCCCGTGGTCGCGCCGCGCTGCGATGCGCGCGCGGCTGCTGCAGGTGGCCCAGCGTTTCGGCCTGCCGGTCGAGCCCGATGCGTTGGTGGCCGACCTGTCTGTCGGCCAGCGCCAGCGGGTGGAGATTCTGAAGGCGCTGGTGCGCGGCGCGCGCATCCTGATCCTGGACGAACCCACCGCCGTGCTGACGCCGGCCGAGAGCGAAGCCCTGTTCGAGACGCTGGCGCAGATGGTGGCGCAGGGCCTGTCCATCCTCTTCATCAGCCACAAGCTGCCCGAGGTGCTGCGCGTGTCGCACCGTGTCGCGGTGCTGCGCGCCGGCAAGCTGGTGGCGCAGGCCGATGCGGCCGGCCTGACACAGACGCAGCTGGCGCAGTGGATGGTGGGCGAGGCCCTGCCGCAGGCGCTGCCGCACGCGGCCACCGGCGCAGCGGGCGCAGCCGTCTGCGTGCTCGAGCAGGTCAGCACAGAGGGCCGTGGCCACGACCGGCTGCAGCAGGTGTCGCTGCTGCTGCGGGCCGGCCGCATCACGGCGATTGCCGGCGTCTCCGGCAACGGCCAGCGCAGCCTGGCGGAGCTGCTGTGCGGCACGCGGCGGGCCAGCGAGGGCCGGGTGCTGTTGCAGGGCCAGCCGCTGCCATCCGCACCAGGGTGGCTGGTGGCCCATGGCGTGGCCCGCATCCCGGAGGACCGGCACGGCACCGGCGTGGTGGGCGATCTGACGGTGTGGGAGAACGCCGTCTCCGAACGCTTGCGCGCCCCCCCGTTTTCGCGCTGGGGCCCGTTCGGCCTGCGCTGGATCCGCCGCGACCGGTCGCGCGCGCACGCCAACGCCATCGTCAGCAGCTACGACGTGCGCGGCGCCGGGCTGGACGCGCCGGCGCGCGCGCTGTCCGGCGGCAACATGCAGAAGCTGATCCTCGGGCGCGCGCTGCAGGGCATGCCGCACGACCCGCCGGGTCGCGCGCCCGTGCTCATCGTGGCGCACCAGCCCACCTGGGGGCTGGACGTGGCCGCCGTCGCCCACGTGCACCAGCAACTGCGCGCCGCACGCGACGCCGGCAGTGCCGTGCTGCTGATCTCTGACGACCTGGACGAAGTGCTGGCGCTGGGGGACACCGTGGCCGTGATGCGCGATGGCCGGCTGTCGGCCGCACGCGCGCCAGGCGACTGGACGCGTGCGTCCATCGGCATGCAGATGGCCGGTGCGGATGGCGCGGCCACACCGAACTCCGGCGGTGCCGCATGAGGCTGGAGCGCCGCGCCACCGCCTCGCCGCTGGCCCTGCTGCTGGCGCCGCTGGGTGCCGTGGCTTTCACGCTGCTGGTGGGCGCGCTGCTGGTGGCCTGGGCCGGCGCGCCGGTGGGCCGCAGCTATGCGCTGCTGCTGCAGGGCGGCTTCGGCTCGGTGTTCGCGTGGAGCGAGACGCTGACCCGCGCGATCCCCCTGGTCCTGACCGGCCTGGCCGCCACCGTGGCCTTCCAGGCGCGTCTGTTCAACATTGGCGCCGAGGGCCAGCTCTATGCCGGCGCGATGGCGGCCGTCGCAGTCGGTGGCCTGCACGGCGGCACCGGTTTCGCGCTGCCCATGCCCGTGCTGTTCGGCTTGATGCTGCTGGCCGCGGCGGCAGCCGGCGCCTTGCTGCTGCTGGGCCCGGCGTTGATGAAGAGCCGGCTCGGCGTGGACGAGGTCGTGACCACGCTGCTGCTCAACTTCATCGTGCTGCTGGGCGTCGGCGCGCTGCTCGACGGCCCGATGAAGGACGCCACGGCCATGGGCTGGCCGCAGAGCGTGGCGCTCAAGCCCGAGCTGGAATTGCGCAAGCTCGTGCCCCAGACGCGGCTGCACACCGGGCTGCTGTGGGCCGTCGGCCTGGCCGTGGCGCTGGGGCTGCTGCTGCGGCACACGGTGCTGGGCTTCGACATTCGCGCCGTCG
This sequence comes from Rhodoferax sp. RT4P68, assembly GCF_056521305.1. Classification (NCBI taxonomy): domain Bacteria; kingdom Pseudomonadati; phylum Pseudomonadota; class Betaproteobacteria; order Burkholderiales; family Comamonadaceae; genus Rhodoferax; species Rhodoferax sp. RT4P68. The sequence continues at coordinate 187,974 of NZ_JBWMBB010000011.1, read as the reverse complement.
GCGCCAATGCGCGGGCTGCCGCGTTCGCCGGCGTGCCGGTCACCCGCACCGTGGTGCTGACGGCCCTGCTCTCGGGTGCGCTGGCAGGCCTGGCCGGCGCGATCGAAGTGGCGGGCCGCACCAGCTACGTCACGCTGGACATGTCGCCCGGCTACGGCTACAGCGGCATCGTGATCGCCATGCTGGCCGGCCTGCGGCCGCTGGGTGTGCTGGCTGCGGCCGTCTTCGTGGCCGGTGTGCTGGTGGGCGCCGATTCGATGAGCCGCGCTGTTGGCGTGCCGACCTATATCGCCGATGTGATCGTGGCCACCGCGCTGATCGCCGTGCTGGTCGCGACACTGCTCACGCAGTAGCGGGTGAGGAAATGAGCGATTTTCTCGACCTCATCGCCAACCCCGCCTTCTGGGTCGCGGTGCTGCGCATCGCCACGCCGCTGATCCTGGGCACGCTGGGCGTGCTGTTGTGCGAGCGGGCCGGGGTGCTGAACCTGGGCATCGAGGGCATCATGGTTGCAGGCGCGTTCACCGGCTGGCTGGCGGTCTACCACGGCCTGCCGCTGTGGGGCGGCGTGGCGGTGGCGGCGCTGGCGGGCGCCGCGTTCGGCCTGCTGCACGCGGCGCTGACAGTGGGGCTGGCGCTGTCGCAGCACGTGGCCGGGCTGGGCATCACCATGCTGGCCACCGCGATGTCGTACTACGGCTACCGCGTCAGCTTTCCGAAGGTCGAGACGCCGCCCACGGTGCAGCCATTCGCTGTCATGGACTGGCTGCCGCTGCCGGTGCTGAACGCGCAGACGCCGCTGACGCTGCTGGCGTTGGCACTGGTGCCGCTGCTGTCGTTCACGTTGATGCGCACGCCGCTGGGCCTGGCGCTGCGCATGGTGGGCGAGAGCCCGGCCGCGGCCGAGGGCCAGGGCCTGTCGGTGGCGCGGCTGCGCACCGGCGCCATCGTCGCCGGCTCGGCGCTGATGGGCGTGGCGGGCAGCTTCCTCACGCTGTCGGCGTTCAACGCCTTCTACTTCAACATGGTCAACGGGCGAGGCTGGATCTGCGTGGCGCTGGTGGTGTTCGCCTCCTGGCGGCCTGGCAAGGCGCTGCTGGGGGCGCTGCTGTTCGCGTTCTTCGACGCGCTGCAACTGCGGCTGCAGCAGTCGGGCGGCGCGGTGCTGCCCTACCAGCTGTATTTGATGCTGCCCTATGTGCTCTCCATCGCCGCGCTGGTGCTGGTGGCGCGCCGCGCCCGCTACCCCCAGGCCTTGATGCAGCCGTATCGGAAGGGGGAGCGGTGAGGGGATGGGGCGTCGGGTGGGGGTTTGGCCGGGTGGTTGCTTCGCAGCGAAACCCGTCATTCACTTTCGACAAGCGCATCGGTCCGCTGTACTTGCATAACCGGTCGGTCAGGGCCGACAAACCACCCAACGCTCACGGGCGACTGCTGTTCGCAGCGATGAGTTGGTGCTCTGCGCCCGAAGCGGACGTCGGCACAGGCCTACCAAGCTTCCAGAAAGCTGCCGCTCAACGTGTGAGTTGAACGCCACGGGCTGGCCCATGTGGACTGTGATCGCCTGGCGCGCAACATGGCCGACGTGGCGGCCGCGCTCATGCTTCCGGCGCCGGCAACGGGCGCGGTCTGTACCGACGCCCTGCTGCCACCGCTCACCCTCAGGCAGCTGCCGCGGTCGCGGCGTCCTGCGTCGCCAGGTAGGCGCGCACCCGCGCATCGGCAGTCAGCCCGATGGCGCGCGACAGGGCGCTGCGCGCGGCGCTGACGTGACCGCAGGCGCGCTGCAGGTGGGCCGTGGCCACCCAGTACGGCTGGTGGGCCGCCACGTCGGCCGCATCAATCGTGAGCAGCAGCGCCAGCCCCTGCGCCGGTTCGCCGGCTTCGCCCACGGCCACAGCCTGGCCGATGCGCGCGCCCACCGTGGGCGACTGCGCCGCGAGCACGCCGTACAGGTGGGCGATGGCGCGCCACGGTGTCTGGCCGGTGTGGGCGCGCTGGCAGTGCGCGGACTGGATGGCCGCCTCCACCTGCAGGCTGCCCGGCTGGCGCAGTGCGGCGGCGCGGTGCAGGCACTGCTCGGCTTCCTGGAGCAGCGTGCGGTCCCACAGCCGGGTGTCCTGCCGGGTCAACGGCACGAAGGCGTTGTCGGCGTCGAAGCGCGCCGGTCGGCGGCTTTCGCAATACAGCAGCAGGGCCAGCAGGCCCCAGGCTTCCGCACTGGCCGGCTGCAGGTGCACCACCAGGCGGGCCAGAAAGAGCGCCTCCGAAGCCAGGCCGTGCGTGGTCTCGTCGGCGGCGTCGGGCGCGGCGTCGCGCGTGCCCAGGGTGTAGGCACCGTAGATGCCGTCGAGCACGGCCGACAGGCGCTCGGGCAGCTCACGCGCTTCGGGTGTCTCGAAGCGCAGGCCCGCCCCGCGAATCCGCGCCTTGGCCCGCACCAGCCGCTGGGCCATGGCACTGGGCGACACGAGGAACGCCTGGGCCAGCGTTTCGGCATGAAGGCCCAGCACGGCCTGCAGCATCAGCGGCGCGTGCATCGCCGGCGCCAGGGCCGGGTGGGCGCAGACGAACAGGAGCCGCAGGCGATGGTCCGACACATCGGGCGTGTCGGGTGCCTGCAGGTCGGGCTCCAGCACCGCCAGGGTTTCGGGCGCCTGCTCCACCCGGCGGTGGCGCGCCGCCTGCAGCAGCTCGCGCCGGGCCGTCGTCAGGAGCCATGCGTCCGGTGCATCGGGCACGCCGGTTCTAGGCCAGTGTTCGAGCGCGGCGAGCAGGGCCGAGGACAGCGCGTCTTCGGCGGCAGCCAGGTCGCGCCAGCGCCAGGCCAGGTGCGCCACCAGCCGGCCGTACGACGCGCGCGCCGCGGTTTCGGCCTGGCTCCAGCCGGGCGGCGACGCGTCTGGCATGGCTCAGACGGGCGCGCCGGGCGGCGGCGGCAGCACCGGGCGAATTTCGACGCCGGTGGCGGCGCACGGGGCCCGGGCCGCCCATTCAAGCGCCTGGTCGATCGAATCGACCTTCAGGATGACGTAGCCACCCAGGTGCTCGCGCGTGTCGGCGAACGGTCCGTCCTGCACCTGCCGCTTGCCGTCCTTCACGCGCAGGGTGGTGGCCAGCTCGCGGGGTTGCAGGCCGTTGCCCGAGGTCATGGTGCCGCTGGCGGCCATGGCGCCGATATACGACGTCCAGGCGCCCCAGTAGCCGGGGGCCGTTTGCGGGTTGTCGCGCTGGGCCAGGTCAGCCGGGGTTTCGAAGAACATCAGCATGTATTCCATGGGTCATCTCCTGTGCACGGTGGCACGTGGGGGGTGGACCGCGACCATCGCGTTCCTGCAAGCTGGATGCGCCAGTCCGCGCGCAATCGACACCGGCCAAAAAAACTTTTTTGTTGCGGCCTGCGAAATGCTAGCCCGGTGGCCACCAGTGGAGCAACGGGCGCCGCATTTCCGGCCGGACCCGCTGCAAGGCCGGCTATCGCGGCCGATCTCGACCTTCCGCTTTGGGTACCTGGATGTCACCCAGCGAACTCAGGTTCCGGCGGCCTCGAAGCCCGAGGCTGCGTGCGAGCCATCGCAGAAGGGCTTGTTGCGGCTGTGCCCGCAGCGGCACAGAGAGGCGTCGGTGATGCGTGCTACCGTGCGTCCCGTTCCCGCACAGATCTCCAACTTGCCGTGCACACGCAACGGTCCGTTGCGTGTGGGCGTGATGACGAGCGGCCCGTCACGCACGTCCAAAGGGTCTGTTGCGCCCGAGGGCGGCTCGCCACTGGCCGTGAAGCCCGCACCGACGTGTGAGCCGTCGCACCAGGGCTTGTTGCGGCTCTGCCCGCATCGGCACAGCGTTGCGCGCCAGCCGTCGCTTTGTCCGGCGATCGTCAACGGCGCATGCACGGCATACGGGCCGTTCTCGCGAACGCGCAGCTGGTTGACCGCCGGCGCTGATTCGGCCAGACCACCGTCGTGCCGTACGTAGCGGATGGCGCCGGATGGGCAACTGATGGCCACGCCCACCAAGGTCTCGGCGCTTACGGTGTCGGGATAGATCCACTCACCGGGCGTGTTGGCCTTGAAGACCGTGGGCGCGTCCAGCACGCAGTGACGCGAATGGATGCAGCGACGCGCCTCGAAGTGGATGGTGAGGTCCTTGCCGCGCACCACTTCGATGGGGGCGGTGGTCAGCGCCGGCGCGAGTGCAGGTGCGGCCTTGGCGGCGGCCTGCGCCAACATCGCGGGCTGCGCGACCGGCGGCTCGATCGGCGCGGACAGGCCGGCCAGCGCCAGCAGGCTGGATTGCTGCTGTATCAGCAGATTGATGACAGCCTGCCACGATGCCGCAGTCTCACCCGCCACCAGGGCCAACGGCAGGCCGACCGCACGCTCGCGCAACTGCCCCAGGCGTTCGGCCACCACCTGCGCAGCGGTATTGGCCGGCAGTGCGGCCAGGGTACGCAGCGGCGTGAACGTCAGGCCCGCATGGGGCTTCTCGCTGCCGTCCTGTGCCGGCCTCGCCGCCAGGCCTTGTGCCACGGGCAGCAGCGCCCGCATCAGCGCGAAACTGGCAGACAGCCAGGTGCCCTTGGACGCTCGCTCATGGCTGCTGAACCCTTGGACCAGGCAGCGCAGGCTCGTGGTGTACAGCGCGTTGCCGATGTCCAGCCACGCCGAGTTACGGGCGTGGCTGATGTGCACACGTTCGCTCTCGGCCTTCACGGGCTGGTTCATCACGGGGTTGGTCGCCGCGGGCCAAGCGGGTTCGAAGTTCGGGTCGGCGGCCTGCAGCGCGGACAACTCGTCGGCGATGCGACAGAAGCGTGCGAAGTGGGAATCGTGCTGCTCGGCGCCCGCCCCCTCGCCCTGGGTGACGATGGTGGTGATGGCCGCCAGCGCGCTGGCCAGATCGGTCACCGCCGAGACGCCCGGCAGCGGTGCCAGGCTGGCGTCCACCTGCAGCGCCGGGTCACCGACGAACAGGGCCGCTTCGCCCTGCGTGCCGGCCAGTTCGGTCAGCGCCTGGTCCAGCGTCTGGTATAGCTCTCCCACCGTGGTGTAGTCGCGCGGGCCGGGGCTCAGGCGCCCGGCGGGCACCACGCGCCGGTAGCGGCGCTGCGGTTCGAAGCCTGCGGCGTCGTGCAGCTCTTCATGGCCGGGCCGCTCGAGGAACTTGAAGTGCTCGATGGTCGCCGCACAGAAGGGCGCCAAGCGGATGACGAAACCCTCGGGATAGGGCCCGGCCTCCACCGGAAAGGCCGGGCGGTTGAAGTGCGGTGCCGCGCCCAGCGCATTGACGAGATTGCCGACCAGCGCGAGATGGGTCATCTCCTCCATCGCCACTGCCGTGATGCTGCGCCGCCAGGCAGTCACGGCGGCGCGCTGCGGGGGTGTCCAGGCGGCGTCGTCGCGTTTCAGGCTGAATGCGGCGTAGAGGTAGCAGCACATCAGGTGGTGCTCGATCTCTGCGGCCTCGTGAAGCCAATACAGCAGTTGTTCGCGGCTGGGCGGGCGGGAAGCACGAGTGTTCATGGTTCGACTCTACGGGCCGGCGGCCTGGATGGCCACCCTCGACAACTCACTGCCAGGCCGCCACGTGCTCCGCAACGAAGTCGGCGAAGGAGCGCGGCGCATGACCGGTGAGGGTCTGCACGTCGGGACTCAGACCGGCTGCCCAGCCTTGGCTGTAGACGTAGGCCAGGCTGCTGTACAGGGCGATCTGGGCGGGGGGCAAGCCCCACCCGCGCAGCGCGGTTTCCGCCTGCTCAGGGGAGATGGCCTCGTAGCGCACTGGCCGCCCGATCGCCCGGCTGATCATCGCCACCTGCGCGCCCGTGCTCAAGGCCTCGCCGCCGGTGAGCGTGTAGGCCCGGCCCGCGTGGGCCACCGGGTTGGTCAGGACGATGGCCGCCGCCTCGGCGATGTCACGCACATCGACCATGGTGATGGCCGCGTCGCCATGGGCAGCGGCATAGCTGCCCGCCTTGATCTGACCGGCGTAGAAGTTGACCCAGTTCTGCATGAAGCCCGCCGGGCGCAGCAGCGTGTAGGCGATGCCGCTCTGCTCGATCATCGCGTCGATGCGGCCCTGCAGGTCGGCGATGGCGACGGGGCTGCCGGCTTGCGCACCGGCTCCGGACGAGCGCACGATGTGCTTCACGCCCGAGGCCTTGGCGGCCTCGACCGCGTTGCGCGCCAGGTCCACGCTTTCCGGCGTGAACGGGAACAGGAGGAAGAGCGTCTGCACGCCGGCAAAGGCCTGGCGCAGGCTGGCGGCATCCGCAAAGTCGCCCCGAACGGCCGGGAGCCCGCCCACGACGGTGGCAGGCTTGCTGCTCATCACAGCGAAGTCAACACCGCGGGCCTGCAGTTGCTTCACGAGTTCCTTGCCGATGGTGCCGCTGGCGCCCGTGATCAAAAGAGGGGAGGTCATGTTCAGCGCTTTCAGGTCGGTTGCGATGCCCGCACTCTAGACATCGCCAACCATTCCATGAAGGCTTACGATCGACAAACATTCACAACCGCGGGTTGAAGATGCGCAACCTCCAGGGCCTGACTTCTTTTCTCGAGGTGGCAAGTGCCGGCAGCTTTACCGCGGCCGCCGCGCGGCTCGAAGTCAGCCCGGCCGCCGTGAGCAAGAACGTCATCACGCTCGAGACCGAACTGGGCGTGCGCCTGTTCAACCGCAACACCCGTCGCATCCGCCTCACGCCCGAGGGCGAGGCCTTCGCCGAGAAGGCGCGCGCGGTCCTTCGGGCGCTGGACGACGCGGTGGCCGGCGTCTCGCAGGGCCGGGCCGTACCCGCGGGCCGCGTGCGCATCTCGGTCGGCGCCTCGTTCGGTCGAGAGTACGTGCTGCCGGTGCTGCCGGAACTGCTGGCGGCCCATCCCAAGCTGGAGATCGAGGTCTCGCTCGACAACCGCACGGTCGACCTGGTGGGCGAGGGCTACGACATCGGCATCCGCGGCGGCCGCGCGCGCGATTCGTCGCTGGTCTCGCGGCGCGTCTGTGCCCTGCCGCTGGTGCTGCTCGCGTCGCCGGGGTACCTGTCCCGCCGCGGCACGCCCCGCGGCGCCGACGATCTCCTCCAGCATGAACTGATCGGCGTGCGCTTCGCCGACGGCCACAGCGCGACCTGGAAGCTGCGGCCGTCGCCCCGCAAGCCTTATGTCGACTGGTCGCCGACGGCGCGCGCGTGGGTCAGCGACCCCGAAGCCCAGCTCGACCTCGCGCGGGCGCACGCAGGCATCGTCCAGGTGGCGCTGCACCACGCCGCGGCCGACCTCGCCGCCGGCCGCCTGCTGCGCCTGCTGCCTGATCTGCACGATCCCGAGGACCGCGAGATCCACCTGCACTACCCGCACCGGCAGTTCCTCAGCCCCCGCGTGCGCGTGGTGGTCGACGGTCTGCTGGCAGCCTTCGCGGCAAGCGAACGGCTGCACTGGCGGCCTCGAGGGTGGGCCGGCGCCGAGCGGCGCTGACGCGGCCCCTGCGACCATCCCGATGCCGCTGCCAGCGCCCCGAAGCTGAACTTCGACCACCCATGGCCGCCGCCCGTGCGAATCCTGCTGCCCGCATGCACTCTCGGTTCAACGCCCCACGGCTTTCTCGCCTCCTTCGACCGGGAGGAAACGCGGGATGCGAACAGTGAAAGTCGTGCCTTCTTCCGCCGTCGAGGTGACCGTGACAGTGCCATCTTTGGCCTCAACGATTTCACGGACGATGTACAAGCCCAGACCAACGCTGCCCGACTCCCGGTGCGCTGCCGTATCCCTCGATACGTAGCGCTTCAGCGGATCAAAAACGGCCGGCAAAATGTCCCGCGGGATTGGCGCGCCTTCGTTGTGGACGCTCAACACAACGATGGAGCCTCCAGAAGGTGTCTCTTGTGACACCACCGACAGGTCAATGGGCCCGCCGGGCGAACCGTGCTGGATGGCGTTACCTACCAGGTTGGAAACGACTTGGCGGATTCGGCCTGCATCCCACACGCCGTTCACGTCGCCGTCCGATCGCATGCGCAGCGTGCGCCCTGGGTGTGCGGTGCGATACGAGTCCAGCACTTCGCGGCAAAGTTCTTCGAGATCGACGGGCCCGCGGTTCAGCGGCATCGCGCGGCCTAATCCACTGGAAGAAAAGTCGATCAAGTCGCTGACCAGGCTCATCATCGCATCGGTGTTTCTCTTGATCATCGACATCGAGGCGGCTGTGTTCGCGTCTTCACTCTTTAGCGATACAGCGTGTGCAGCCATGCGGATGGTATGCAACGGATTGCGCAGGTCGTGGCTAAGGATTGCCAGGAACATGTGACGTGACTCGTCAATGCGTCTGGAGTAACTCTCCACGCCCCTTGCAAGCGATTGATCCAACGACTCGTCGAAGCGCGTGATGTCGTCGATGTCGTTGCGGTCCGGCTGGGGTAGGCTCTTTCGCCACAAGCGCAGAACGCTAGCGCGCAGGGCACGGTATTCAGAGACGACGTCTGTGATGTGGAAACCCGCGCCCACCCGTTCCACACCATGGAGCTCAGAGGCGTCGTCCAGCCTCTCGCTGGCAGCACCGCCCGCGCCGCCCTCGCCTTTAGACTTGCTCGCCTGCTGCTCGAGGCTCTGGCGGTTCTGCATGTCCCGCGCCGTAGCTCGCAAGATCGACCCTGCATCGTCGCGGAGAGCGACGATCGTCATATCCTTCCCAGGCAACAGACTGCGCGCGAAAGCTTCCCACTCCGCGAGGATGGGCTCGATGTTCGCGAGGATGAATTGGGCCAGTCGCATTTCTTCTCCGCTACAAATTTGGAGCACTTCAGCGACATCGGCCTGCAAGCCGCCTGCTCGGAGCCGGCCAACAATCCTACGGAGGTGCTCCTGGGTGACTCGAGCCGACCAGGACCTCCAAGTATTCTGGATCGACTGGCTTGCTCAGATGATGATCGAACCCCGCCTCCAACGCACGGAGGCGGTCGCCAGGCTCCTGGGCCGAACTAACACACCTACGTTCGACCCGTCGTCCTGGAGGTTGATCGCGACAAAATGTAGCACACGCTGACAGTTGGTATCTAGCGCAAAGCCAGTGCTTCAGCCAAGTAGCTGTGCCCAAAATCCACGAGTGCGGCCCCCAGGCAATCGCGTCTGTCGGTATGCGGTGTAGCCCGGTGTACCCCGTGTAGCCGGAGCGGCCTTGGACCGAACTATTCCGCTTAAGCCGGCCAGCGGGCTCCTGTTCATTTCCTCAAAGCCGACTCCTGTGGGCTGAGGTTCGCGACGGTCGCCTGGAGCGTCTTCAGTTGGTTGACGACGTTCTTGAGTTCGTCGGCGACGGGTCCGGTACCGAGGTTGCGTGCACCATCGGATACAGGTCAATGATGCAGTCCGCGGAGTACGTTCTGGCGCCGAACTTGTAGGCCGCTTTGACGGTGAACGCATAGAAGCCCGTGATCGCAACGAGCACCAAGGTCAACCATTCAGTCGCGGTCATGGGGCTCCGCTTTGCCAGATGCCTTGTTGACGAGATCCTGCACCTCCAGTTCGAGCTTCTGGCGCTGAAGATCTGCGATCAGATCGTCGCGCTTTTGGACTCGGCCTTTCCATTGGTCGAAGCCCCAAAGGCTGCAGAGCAAACCCCCGCCGAACACCACCAACAGAACGATGTTAGCGTTTGACTCATTGGACTTCCGCACCTCAAGCTCCTTCATCCGGATGAGCAGGCTGAGCTCTTCTTCCTTCGATTTCTCGGTCTTCGTTTCAAGTACCCCAATGGCGTCAGCGAGCCGGATCTTCTCCGACAGCGTCGACGTGTAGACGCTCACAAACGAGAAAACTGCTGTGATGATCAACGCCAGGCCGAACAGGCTGGCGAACTTGTATATGTTGTCGGTTGGTACGGAGAGCGATGGGTTCACGGCGGTCCTGCGCTATGAGTTGTGGATCGGCTGAGCCTACCCCGGCAAAGGGTTGGCGCTTGAGCGACGGCTTCCCAGAATGCGCACCAACCTGTCCTTTCAGTACAACGGACCGACGCGCATGTCGAACATGAACGGCGGGTTTCGCGAGCCGCGGTCACTCAGCTCAAAACGCCCATGGTCAGCAGCCAGTCTCAACCAGCCAGTCAACAAACCAGCAGGCTGCACTGCCAACCTCCGCATTCAGCCAGCCCCGCGCCGCAACCGCCATGGCGCAGCATGTAACGACCCCACCCGCCCCCTACACTGCCCTGGCGCCCTTCTTGCACCGCACCCGCACACCCACCGCACACCACGCACCCATGCTCGACCTGCTCATCACCCACGCCACTCTGCCCGACGGCCGCAGCGGCATGTCCGTCGCCGTGCAGGACGGCCGCATCGTCGAAGTCACGCAGGGCCTGGCGGCCCCAGCGCATGAGACGTTGGACGCGGCCGGCCTGCTGCTGGCGCCCCACTTCGTCGACCCCCATTTCCACATGGACGCGACCCTCAGCTACGGCCTGCCGCGCGTGAACCAGAGCGGCACGCTGCTGGAGGGCATCGCGCTGTGGGGCGAGCTCAAGCCGCTGCTGAAGGCCGAGGCCGTGATCGAGCGCGCGTTGGCCTACTGCGACTGGGCCGTGGCCAAAGGCCTGCTGGCCATCCGCAGCCATGTGGACACCAGCGACCCGACGGGCCTGGCGGTCGATGCCTTGCTCGAAGTGAAGCGCCGCGTCGCGCCCTACCTGGATCTGCAGCTCGTCGCCTTCCCGCAGGACGGCGTGCTGCGCAGCCCGGGCGGCATGGCGCTGCTGCGCGCCGCGCTGCACAAGGGCGTGGATGTGGTCGGCGGCATTCCGCACTTCGAGCGCACCATGGCCGAGGGCGCCGAGAGCGTGCGCCTGTTGTGCGAGATCGCGGCCGAGGAAGGCCGGCTGGTCGACATGCACTGCGACGAATCCGACGACCCGCTGTCGCGCCACATCGAGACGGTGGCCTTCCACGCGCAGCGCCTGGGCCTGCAGGGCCGTGTGACCGGTTCGCACTGCACCTCCATGCACAGCATGGACAACTACTACGTCTCCAAGCTGCTGCCGCTGGTCGCAGAAAGCGGCGTCAGCGTCGTGGCCAACCCGCTGATCAACATCACGCTGCAGGGTCGGCACGACACCTACCCCAAGCGCCGCGGCATGACGCGCGTGCCCGAGTTGATGGCCGCCGGTGTCAACGTCGCCTTCGGCCATGACTGCGTGATGGACCCGTGGTACGGCATGGGCTCGGGCGACATGCTGGAGGTGGCGCACATGGGCCTGCACGTGGCGCAGATGACCAGCCAGGCCGGCACACGGCTGTGCTTCGAGGCCGTCACCACGCACGCGGCGCGGGTCATGCACCTGCCGCGCTACGGCCTGGCGCCGGGCTGCGACGCCAGCTTCGTGCTGCTGCAGGCGCGCGACCCGGTGGAGGCGATCCGCCTGCGGGCCACGCGGCTCAAAGTGTGGCGCCAGGGCCGGCTGCTGGCCGAAACGCCGGCCGCGCCCACGCAGCTGCATCTGCCGGGCCGGCCGGGGGATACGGCGTTCATGCCGACCCGCCGCACCCCGTAGCACCTGCGTGTGAATGTAACGAAACATTACCAATCGTTCTCCGGCGGCGCGCATCGGCTAGGCTGAAGCACACCCCACGCGGCCACTGCCCCAAAAGCTCCAGCCAACGGCCGCCCATGGGCATGGGGAGGTGGTGTTTGGACAACGAGCTGATGCAGCAGGTGCAGGCGCGACGCGACGCCTGGTCACGCTCCAAGCCGGTCGGCGACGAGGCCGGCCTGTGGGGCCTGGCGTTGTCCGGCGGCGGCATCCGCAGTGCGACCTTCTGCTTCGGCCTGTTGCGCGCGCTGGCGTTCGAGAAACTGTTGCTGCGCTTCGACCTCATGTCCACCGTCTCCGGCGGCGGCTACATCGGCGGCATGGTCGGGCGGCTGTTTTCGCGCGCCCGCAATTCACGCGATGCGCTGCGCATCCAGAGCGCGCTGGCCGAATCGCGCTCCAACTGGTTTCTGTGGTGGCTGCGTGCGAACGGGCGCTACCTGATCCCGCGGGGCGCGCGCGACGCGACCTTCGTCGGTGCGCTGTACATCCGCAACCTGGTGGCCATCCACTTCGAGCTGGGCGTGATCGCGCTGATGCTGGGCGTGCTGCTGGCGGCGGGCAACCTCGTCGCATGGTGGGGCGCGCACCAGCTGGGCTTTGCCTGGCCGACGCCGATGTTCGCCGTGGTGCACAGCCTGCCGGATTGGATCCCTCTTTGGTTCCCGATGGTCTGGCTGGTGCTGCCGTTCGTGGTGCTGTTGGGCGCCACGCGCGCCGTGGCCTACTGGATCGTGCCCTGGCTCAAGCTGGCGGGCCTCTGGGCGTTGGCCGCCTGGCTGGCCATGCTGGCCGCCACGGTCTGGCTGGTCACGATCTACCTGCAGGTGGCCAGCGGCGACGGCCCGGTCGGCGAAGTCATGCGCACCACGCTGTGGACGCTGACCGCGTCGTTGCTGGTGCTGTGGCTGCTGGGCGTGCCGATGGGCCTGGTCGCGCTGCGCCGCGCCGGCCCCGACCCGACACCGCATGCGGACACCGCGCGCAGCTACCTCACCGCCACGCTGGCCAACTCGTTCCGCTGGTTCAGCGTGATCGCCCTGGCCGGCCTGGTCGACCGCGCGGCCTGGTTCCTGGCGTTCGAGCTGGAGCCGCTGACCGAGACCGGCCAGGGCGCCGCCGCGCTGTGGCTGGCGGTGTGGGCCGCCACCATCCGCACGGTACTGCCGCTGGCCTCGCAGCTGCTGCCAGGGCGGGCCACCACGTCGGCGCTGCTGTTCATCGGCCGCATGCTGGGCTACGCGCTCACTTTCTGCCTGTGCGTGTGGTGGGTCTCGCTGGTGCACAAGGCGGTGATGGGGGCGGTGTTCACGCACCACGGCGCCTCGTTCCGGGACGGGCTGGTGATGCTCGGCCTCTTCGCGTTGCCGCTGTTGGGCTTCTTCGTGGTGACCAGCCGCAACGTGGAGTTTCTGAACCTCTCTTCGCTGCATGCCTTCTACCAGGCGCGCCTGGTGCGCGGCTACCTGGGTGCCGCCAACGGCACGCGCCTGGGTGCCGGCAGCGACCCGTTGTCGGCCCTGAACGATGTGCCGGTGGTGATGCCAGTGCGCCGCAAGAGCGTGCCGGTCGACGACCTGAACGCCGAAGACGACATCGCCCTGGCCGACTACCGGCCGCAGGACTGTGGCGCCCCGGTGCACCTGATGAACGTGTGCATCAACCAGACACGCGACCCGCGCGGCGGCCTGTTCAACCAGGACCGGCGCGGCCTGCCGCTGACCGTGGCCTCGGGCGGCCTGGCCAAGGTGTCGCAGGAAGCCTGGGGCCGGCCCACGGCGCAGGGCACGCCCAGCCTGGGCGGGTGGATGGCCATATCGGGCGCGGCCATTGCGCCGGGGCTGGGCAATCTCACGCGCGGCGGCATTTCGGCGCTGGCCACGTTCGCCGGCATCCGCCTGGGGTTCTGGTGGGACCAGTCGGCGCGCACCGGCACGCGGCGGCCCTGGAACCGCTTGTTCACCAAGTCCTGCGGTGTGCTGAGCGAGACCTTCGGCAGCTTCAAGGGCGGCAGCGCGGACAACTGGTTCCTGACCGATGGCGGGCATTTCGAGAACACCGGCGCCTATGCGCTGCTGGCCGAGCGGGCCGAGGTCATCGTGCTGGCCGACTGCGGCGCCGACCCGCGCTACGAGTTCGAGAACCTGGAAAACCTGGTGCGCAAGGCGCGCATCGACCTGAAGGCCGAGATCCTGTTCCAGCGGCCCAGGCCGGCCATGGCGCAGGCCGCGCGCACGGCCGCGCGCATTGCCGGCAAGTACCGCGCCGCCGCCACGCCTGCGCCCGGCCAAGCACCCGCCGGGCTGGCGCGTTTCGGCTCGCTCAACGACCTGGCCTCGCCGGCCAGCACCGCTTGCCTGGCGCTGGCGAAGGTGCGCTATGGCGGCGCCACGCCGAGCCACGGCATCCTCATCGTCATCAAGCCCAACCTGTGCGAGGGCCTGCCGGTGGACCTGGTCAACTTCAAGCGGCAGAACCCGCAGTTTCCGCAAGAGACCACCGCCGACCAGTTCTTCTCGGAAGCCCAGTGGGAAAGCTACTTTCACCTGGGCACCTTCCTCGGCCAGAACCTGGACCGCAAGTGGATCAACACGCTGCTGCGCGACCCGGGCGCGTATTTCGAGGACGACGACTGCTCGCCCTTCGAGGCCGCCCACGCCCAGGCCCGCGACGAGCGCGCCGCCGCTGCAGCCGCACCGCCCGGCCGGGTGCCGACCCGCATCAGCAACGCCGCCACCGCCGTGGGCGCCACGCTGAGCCTGGGCGCGGCGGCCACACTGGGCGTGGCCGCCTGGCAGGGCATCGAAACCACGCGCAGCGCATTTGCCCGGCAGAAGGCGGACGAGCGCTCGGCGATGAAAGAGCTGACCGATCTGTGGGCCAAGGCCACGCCCGGTGGTGCCGGCACGACCGATGCCGTGGCCACCGGCAACCTCGCAGCGGCACTGCTGCGCACGGCCGACACGTTGTGCCCGTCGGACGAGGCACGCTGGTTCACGCGCTCGGACCTGGCGCGCCGCATCCATGTTTCGGCGATGCAGCAGTGCAGCGCCCTCACCGGGCCGCCGCCCGAACCCTGCGCCGCACTGTTGGCCGCCAGCGACCCGCGAGGCGGCCACCGCAACCGCAGCTGCCTGCTGCCGGCGCCCGAGATCCTGGCTGTCATGCCACCGCCGCGCTACTGGGTGTATGACTACACCGGCGCCGGCTCCGTCGCCAGCGCCCACCCGTGCGATCCGGTGGTGGCCGAGCGCCGCTACCAGCAGCAATCGGCCGCCGGCTCACCGCGCGAAGGGCCGCCTGCCGCCTGCCGCTACAGCGGGCGCTTCGCCGACGGCGCCCTGTCGCCGGCCTTGCAGGCGCCGGTGCCGGGGTCGGCCGCGCCGGCCCACGGCACGGCCGCAGCGCCGGCCTCGCCTGTCGCACCCGCCACCCCTTCGGCGCCTGCCGCAGCCGCGCCAGCCGCGGCCTCGCAGGAATGCGCCGGCACTACCGTGTTCCTGCAGATCTACGGCCCCAGCCAGAAGCGCGCGGTCTGGCCGTTTCGCCGCATCTGGCGCGCCATGGGCGCCGAGGTGCCGCCGACCGAGGACGTGGTGGAGACGGCGAACGCGCGCGGCTTCGCCAGCCCGCCGCCGGTGGCCCGCACGACGGTGCGCTTCCACGACATCGACTCGCTGCTGTGTGCGCGTGCGCTGGGCCCCAAGGCCGGCTTCACGAACTGGAAGGTCGAGCCGCTGTCGGCCCGCTACAAGCCGCGGCCGAACACGGTGGAGGTCTGGGTCGCGCCATCGGACAGCACGCTGCAAGACCACCCGCTGCCGCCGGTGGACGCGAGGCCAGCGCCCATTCCGAAATCGCAGGCGCCTGGCTGAAGGGCTTTCCGAAGGGCATCGCGCGCCGCCGAAGCGCTACCCCCGTTGGGCGTGCGGGCGGCGGGCCGGGCACTGCACGCCGACGCGGCGCTGGGTATGCTGCGCTCCCCTTCCCCTCGCACTGCACCGCCCATGCCCGACCTGTCCGCTTTCCCCGTCACCCGTAAATGGCCCGCGCGCCACCCCGAGCGCCTGCAGCTGTATTCGCTGCCCACGCCCAACGGCGTGAAGGTCTCGATCGCGCTGGAAGAAACCGGCCTGCCCTACGAGGTGCACCGCGTGGCTTTTGACCAGAACGATCAGCTGTCGCCCGAGTTCCTGTCGCTGAACCCGAACAACAAGATCCCGGCCATCCTGGACCCGAACGGCCCGGGCGGCCGGCCGCTGGCGCTGTTCGAATCCGGCGCCATCCTGGTCTACCTGGCCAGCAAGAGCGGCCAGCTGATGCCCACCGACGAGGCCGCTCGCTTCGAGACACTGCAGTGGCTGATGTTCCAGATGGGCGGCGTCGGCCCGATGTTCGGCCAGCTCGGCTTCTTCCACAAATTCGCCGGCAAGGACATCGAAGACAAGCGCCCGCGCGACCGCTACGTGGCCGAGTCACGCCGGCTGCTGAAGGTGCTCGATGAGCGCGTCGCCGGGCGCCACTGGATCATGGGCGATGACTACACCATCGCCGACATCGCCACCTGGCCCTGGGTGCGCAACCTGGCCGGCTTCTACGGCGCGGGCGAGCTGGTGGGCTTTGGCGACTTCCGCGAAGTGCAGCGCGTGCTGGCAGCCTTCGTCGCGCGGCCGGCCGTGGTCAAGGGGCTGAACGTGCCGCCTGCGCCGTGAGGGCGCCTGGCGCCACATCCGGCGCCACCCGCAGCGCGTCAGCCAGCCTCATCAACGCCGCGCCGACGGGCTGCTCGACCTTCAGCGTGAGCAGCGGGTCGGCCCGCGTGCGGCCGATGTTCACGGCCACGATGGGCTTGCCCTGTGCGGCCGCCGCCTGCGCGAAGCGGTAGCCCGAATACACCATCAGCGAACTGCCGGCCACCAGCACCGCGTCGGCCCGCGCCAGTGCCTGCTGCGCCTGCTCGACACGATCGCGCGGCACGCTCTCGCCGAAGAACACGACGTCGGGCTTGAGCATGCCGCCGCAGCGCTCACACGGCGGAACATCGAAGCTGGCGAAGTCGTCGTGCTCCAGGTCGGCATCGCCATCGGGCGCGGGCTGCGCCTGCAGTTGTGCCCAGCGCGGGTTGCGCTCCAGCAGCGCCTGCTGCAGTGCGGCACGCGTCGAGCGCGCCTCGCAACCCAGGCAGCGCACGGCGCCGATGCGGCCATGCAGGTCGACCACGTCACGGCTGCCGGCAGCGCTGTGCAGCCCGTCGACGTTCTGCGTCACCAACAGCTCCACATGGCCGGCCTCTTCCAACCGCGCCAGGGCTTGGTGCGCCGTGCCCGGCCGTGCCTGCGCCATGGTCGACCAGCCGACCAGGCTGCGCGCCCAATAGCGCCGGCGCGTGGCGTCGTCGCCGGTGAAGGCCTGGTAGGTAACGGGCTGCGGCCGCTTCCAGTCGCCATTGGCGTCGCGGTAGTCGGGAATGCCGGATTCGGTGCTGCAGCCGGCCCCGGTCAGCACGAACAGGCGTGGGTGGCGCCCCACGAAATCGACGAGCGCATCCATCAATCGGGTTCCGGCACGATGTCTTCCATGTAGGCGTGCAGTGCCTCCAGGATCTCCATGCCGCGCGCATCGGCGCTCTGGCCCTGGGCCTCCAGCTCCTCCAGCATCTGGTCGACGTTGCGCACGCCGCCCTCGCCCTCCAGCAGCCGCGCGACACGGTGCTCGGCCCAGCGTGCAGCGTCTTCGGGCGACAGCGTGTCGGGGAAATTGCGGGCGCGGTAGCGGAACACCAGTTCGTGCAGCCGCGCATCGTCGAAGCTGTTGCGGGCCTCGGCCAGCGCCTGCGGCGACAGGCTGCGCAAGTGGTCCAGCCGCTTGCGGTCGGAGGGGGCCAGAAAGCCACCGTACAGGTCTTCATCGACGTCGACGCGCGTCGGCGCATCGCGCTGGAACAGGCCGTTCCACAGCGCGCTCAGGTCGGGCAGTTCGCGGGCGATGCGCGCATGCGCGAGCTGGGCGTCCAGGTCCAGCGACCAGCGCGCGGCCAGGGCCGGGCTCAGGGTCTTGAGCGAGGACACCACCATGGGCGACTTGTTCAGGTGCACGCTCTTGATCGGCAGCCGCGTGACGCCTTCGGGCAGCGCATCACTGCGGCTGAACAGGCGCAGCCGCGCGTCTTCGACCGCCAGGCCGTCCAGCTCGCGGGGGTCGTGGCGCAGGTCCCAGGCGATCAGCTCATTGCGGTTGGTCGGGTGCATGGCCAGCGGCCACATCAGCGCCAGGCAACCGCGCTCGGCCGCAAACATGCCGGACACGTGCAGGAACGGCCGCGCCGTCTGCTGCGTGGTGGGCAGGCCCAGCTCGGCGGCCACGCGGTCCTTGCGGCACAGCGAGAAGCAGAAGTCGAACAGCTTGGGCTGCTGCTGGCGGATCAGCCGCGCCAGCGCGATGGTGGCGCGCACATCGGACAGCGCATCGTGCGCGGCCTCGTGCGCCAGGCCGTTGGCGGTGGCGAGATGCTCCAGCCGGAAGCTGACGCCGCTGCCCTCGGGCCGCTCGGGCCAGATGATGCCGTCGGGCCGCAGTGCGTAGGTCAGGCGCACCACATCCAACAGGTCCCAGCGGCCACAGCCGTTCTGCCACTCGCGGCCATAGGGGTCGATCAGGCTGCGCCAGAACATGTGGCGCGTGATCTCGTCGTCGAAGCGGATGGTGTTGTAGCCCACGCCGATGGTGCCTGGCAGCGACAGTGCGGCGTGGATCCTGGTGGCGAACTCGGCCTCGGGCATGCCGCGTTCCAGGCACGTCTGCGGCGTGATGCCGGTGATGAGGCAGGAGACCGGGTCGGGCAGAAAGTCCGGCGCCGGCTGGCAGTACCACATCATCGGCTCGCCGATCTCGTTCAATGCGGCGTCGGTGCGGATGGCGGCGAACTGCGCCGGCCGGTCGCGCCGCACGTTGGCGCCGAAGGTCTCGTAGTCGTGCCAGAGGAAGGTGTGGTCGGTCTGGGCCATGGGGTGCAGGTGGGGTGGTGCGGGGCAGCCGATGCGGGGCCCGCCGACCGGTATTCTCGGTCACGGACGACAACCTTTCAGGAGAACGACATGGACCCATGGATACGCGCCGCACTCGACTACATCCCGCGCTGGATGGAGCTGCAGATGCGCGCGACCGAGCGGCCCGGCGTGTCGCTGGCCGTGAACCATCGCCAGCGCAATGTGCTGGAACTGGCGCTGGGCCATGCAGACGCGCCAGCAGGCAAGCGCCTGACACCACGGCACCGGTTTCGCATCGCCTCGCACTCCAAAAGCTTCACGGCCGCAGGCATCCTGAAGCTGCGCGAACTTGGCCTGCTGCAGCTCGACGACGCGGTCGGGCAACATGTCGCAGGCCTGCACCCTCACTTGGCCGAGGCCACGTTGACGCAGCTTCTCTCACACACCGCCGGCACCACGCGCGACGGGCCAGACGCAGGCCAGTTCCAGGACCGCAGGCCCTTCCTCGACCCGCAAGAGCTGATGCAGCAGTTGACACAGGCGCCGCCGCTTGAGGCCAACAGCCGCTTCAAGTATTCCAACCATGGCTTTGCGCTGCTGGGCCAGGTGGTGCAAGCGTTGACCGGCGAGACCTATGGCGACTGGATGCAGCGCGAGATCGTCGATGCCGCCGGGCTGCAGGAGACGCGGGTCGACGCCGACGCGGGCAGCACCAGGCTGCTGGCACGCGGGCACTCCGGCAAGCTGCTGCTCGGCCGGCGCGTGGTGGTACCGGGCGACCAGCCCACCCATGCAATGGCAGCGGCCGCGGGCTTCGTCAGCACCGCTGCCGACGTGGCGGCCTTCTACGCGCAGCTGCTGCCCGACGCGCGGCGCAGCGTGCTGAGCGCCGCGAGCCGGCGCGAGATGCTGCGCCGCCACTGGAGCGTGCCGCACAGCACGGTGCCGGCGTGGTATGGGCTGGGTGTCATGCAGGGCACCTACCAGGGCTGGGATTGGGTCGGCCACACGGGCAGCCTGCAAGGCTTCGTCTCGCGCAGCCTGGCACTGCCAGCGCATCAGCTGTCGATCTCGATCCTGTGCAACTCGCTGGACGGCCTGTCGTGGCCGTGGATGGACGGCCTGCTGCAGATCCTGCAGACCTTCGAGCGGCACGGCGCGCCAACGGCGGCCACGCGCGCGTGGGGTGGCCGTTTCTGGAGCCTGTGGGGGCCCACCGATCTGGTGCCGATGCGCGACCGGGTGTTTGCCATCGCGCCGGCGCTGGCCCTACCCTTCACCGACGCCACCGAGTTGACGCTGCAAGGCAAGGACCGTGCGCTGATGTCGCAGGCCAACGGCTACGCCAGCTTCGGCGAAGAGGCACGCCTGGTGCGCAGCGCCAAGGGAGACGTCAAGGAGCTGTGGCTGGGCGGCTCGCGCAGCGTGGCCGAGGCCCGGGCAGCCCGCACGCTGCGACAGCGTTACGAGCCGTGAGGCGCGGCGCCGGGGCCGTGCGCCTGTCCACCGGTCAGGCTCGCCCCAAAGCCTTGTCCACGCCGCGGTTGGCCAGCATGTCGGCACGCTCGTTACCGGGGTTGCCGGCATGGCCGCGCACCCAACGCCAGTCGATTTTGTGGCCACCGCTGGCCACCAGGGCGTCCAGCCGCTGCCATAGTTCGGCGTTCTTCACAGGTTGCTTGGCCGCAGTGCGCCAGCCGCGCGCCTTCCAGCCCTGGATCCACTCGGTGATGCCTTTGCGCACGTACTCGCTGTCCAGGTAGAGCGTGACTTCGCACGGCTGGTTGAGCGCCGACAGGGCCTGGATCACGGCCATCATTTCCATGCGGTTGTTGGTGGTGCCCAGCTCGCCGCCACTCAGTTCCTTTTCGAGCGTGCCCGATTTCAGGTAGACGCCCCAGCCGCCCGGGCCAGGGTTGCCCTTGCAGGCGCCATCGGTGTAGATCTCGACGTGTTTCAACGCGGTCCTTGTTGTGTAGTGATGAAGTGAGAGATGCCGTGGACCAGCGCCGGCTCGGCCAGGCGCTTGCGGCCGCGGTTGGCCACCCGCACGGGCGCCTTGGCCAGAGCGGGGGCAGGCTTCCACTTGGGCTCGATCAACCGCATGCCACGCACCCGCTTGATGGCCACGAGAAAGTACACGGCGCCCAGGATCGGCCAGCAGCGCTCGCCGATACGGTCCATCCAGGCGAAGCGGTTCAGCATGGCCTCGCTGCCCACTGCGGGGCGGTAGCCGCCGAACCGGCCCGATTCGACCTCGAAGCTCAGCAGCCGCAACCAGTCGCGCAGACGGAAATACCCGATGAAATCACCCTCGGCTGGTAGGTACAACTGCCCCAGACCAAGGCGTCGGTACAAGCGCGCGCGCCGCTGCCGCAGGCCCCACAGGCTGGCGGCATTGAAGCCGCAGATGACGACGCGGCCCTCAGGCACCAGCACGCGCTCCACCTCGCGCAAGGTAGCGTGGGGGTCGGGGCTGAGCTCCAGCGCATGCGGCAGCAGCACCAGGTCCAGGCTGTTCTCGGCGAATGGCAAGGCAGAGAAATCATTGACGATGGCAGCCCGACGCAACGTGCCACCGGGCGCCTGGGCACTGGCCAGCCAGCGGTGCTGAATGCGGCTGGCCCGCAGGCCTTCGAGTTCGGGTACACCCATCTGCAGCGCGTGGTAGCCAAACACATCGGCCACGGCCCGGTCGAACGCGGCCTGCTCCCAGCCCAGCAGATAGCGCCCGGGCGGGGTCTCCAGCCAATCGTGCAAACCTATAATTTGACCGCTCATGAAACTCATTGCGCTGCCCGCTTTTGCCGACAACTACATCTGGATGCTGCACGATGGGCAGGCTGCCCTGGTGGTCGATCCGGGCGACGCACAGCCTGTGTTCGAGGCGCTGCGGCAACACGGCCTGCAACTGCGGACGATTCTAGTCACCCACCACCACGCCGATCATGTCGGTGGCGTGGCTGCGCTGCGCGAGGCCACGGGCGCGCAGGTGTTCGGCCCGGCGCGCGAGCGCGTGCCCGAGCCGCTGCGCCGGCTGACCGATGGCGACCGCATCGAGGCCGGCCCCGCCACACTGGGCCTGGCGTTCGAGGTGCTCGATGTGCCTGGCCACACCGCGGGCCACATCGCCTTTTTCTGTGCGGACGCCGGAGCCGACCTGCAGGGCCGCCCGCTGCTGTTCTGCGGCGACACCTTGTTCTCTGCAGGCTGCGGGCGGCTGTTCGAGGGCACGCCGGCGCAGATGCTGCAATCGCTGGATGCACTGGCCGCGCTGCCAGGCGACACACGGGTGTGCTGCACCCATGAGTACACGCTCTCCAACCTGAAATTTGCGCGGGCAGTGGAACCTCGCAACGCCGATCTGCTCCACTACGCCACGCAGTGTGAAGCACTGCGCGCACAGCACCAGACCACGTTGCCGTCGAGCATCGCGCTGGAGCTGCGCATCAATCCTTTCCTGCGGGTGCGAGAGCCGCAGGTCGTGCACGCCGCACGCGCTTTCGACCCTGGTGCGCACGATGCTGCCACCGTGCTGGGCGCATTGCGCGCGTGGAAGAACCAATTCAAATGAACGTTTTCAAGATCTGTTGCCTTGCCCTCGCCGTGCTGCTGACCGGCTGCGCGAACCTCGACCCGAACACCGCCACCCCCCCGACCCCCACCGACGCCATCGGCACCGTGCGTGCCGAACAGCCGGCCATCCGCGTGACGCCACACGTGGCCATCGTGCCCACGGGCCCGCTGACCCCCATCACGGCCGCCTCGGCGCGCTCTGGCCCGGTCACGCTGCAACTGCCACCGGCCGACCTGTGGGACCGCATCCGCCGCGGCTTTGCCATGCCCGATCTGCAAAGCGACCTGGTGCGCGACCGCGAGCAGTGGTACGCCAGCCGGCCCGACTACATCCAGCGCATGACGGAGCGCTCCAGCAAGTACCTGTTCCACATCGTCGAAGAACTCGAAGTGCGCGGCATGCCGACCGAGCTGGCGCTGTTGCCCTACATCGAAAGTGCCTTCAATCCGCAGGCCGTGTCTTCTGCCAAGGCGGCAGGCATGTGGCAGTTCATGCCGGCCACGGGCACCTATTTCGACCTGCGCCAGAACATCTTCCGCGACGACCGGCGCGATGTGCTGGCGTCCACGCGGGCGGCGCTGGACTACCTGCAAAAGCTGCACAACATGTTCGGCGACTGGCACCTGGCGCTGGCGGCCTACAACTGGGGTGAAGGCAGCGTGGGCCGGGCGATTGCGCGCAACCAGAAGGCCGGCCTTCCCACGGGCTACCTGGACCTGAACATGCCGGCCGAGACGCGGCTGTACGTGCCCAAGCTGCAGGCGGTCAAGAACATCGTGGCCACGCCGCAGCAGTTCGGCGCTGAGCTGCCGCTGATCGAGAACCACCCCTACTTCCAGACGGTGGACATCACGCACGACATCGACGTGGCGCTGGCTGCCCGGCTGGCCGATGTGTCGCCCGAAGACTTCCGCGCGCTGAACCCGTCTGCCAACAAGCAGGTGATTCTGGTCGCCGGCACACCGCAAATCCTGCTGCCCTGGGACAACGCACTGGTCTTCAAGCGCAATCTGGACGCTCACACGCAGGGCCAGTACGCCAGCTGGGGTGCCTGGACGGTGCCTGCCACGATGACGGTGGCCGCGGCCGCGCAACGCGTGGGCATGAGCGAGGCCGACCTGCGCAGTGTCAACAACATTCCACCGCGCATGCTGATCAAGGGCGGCTCGGCATTGATCGTGCCGCGTTCGGCCAAGATGGGCGATGTGACCAGCGAGCTGGCCCACAACGGCTATCTGAGCCTGGCGCCCGAGGCGGTGACGCGCAAGGCCGTCATCAAGGCAGGCCGCAAGGACAGCGTGGCCAGCATCGCGCGGCGCTACCGTCTGAACGCGGCGCTGGTGGCGGACTGGAACGATGTGAAGGCGAATGCGACCTTTCGCGCGGGCGAGGCGGTGACGCTGTTCCTGCCGGTGCGTGCCGGAGCGTCAGGCGTGCGGGCCACACGGGCCAGCGCAGCCCGCGCCACCAGCCGCAGCGCCAAGCCCACGGCCCGCGCCAGCGCTTCCTCCAGCAAGCGACCGGTGCGCGCGCGGCGTTGACGCGGGGGCGACTCGCTCGCCCCTGGGCACCGTCCATTCGATCGGTCGATCAGGCCGTCGCCAGCTGCATCGACTTGCTCTGGCGCCGCAGCGCCACGGCATCCGTCTCGGCCAGCGAGACCTCGCCGCTGGCCAGGCGGAACAGCCGCATGGTGTCGCTCACGCCCTGCGCCCGGCCCTGCAACGATTGGGCGGCGGCCGCCAGTTCCTCGACCAGCGCCGCGTTCTGCTGCGTGATCTCGTCGATCTGGCTGACGCCTTCGTTGATCTGGGCGATGCCCTTCTGCTGCTCGCTGGCCGCCCCGCTGATCTCTTCCAACGCGGTGCTGACCTTGGCCACAGCCTCCAGTGCCTCGTGCATGCGGGCCCGTGCCTCGGCCGTGCGGGTGCTGCCCTGGTGCACGCGGGTGGACGAATCGGCGATCAGCTGACGGATTTCGCGCGCGGCACCAGAGCTGCGCTGGGCGAGCGCCCGCACCTCGTTGGCCACCACGGCAAAGCCGCGCCCGCTTTCGCCAGCGCGCGCCGCCTCGACCGCAGCATTCAGCGCCAGGATGTTGGTCTGGAAGGCCACGCCCTCGATCAGCTGCACGATCTCGGCGATCTGGCGCGACGACTGCGTGATGCCTTCCATGGTTTCGGACAGTGCCAGCACGGCGTCGTTGCTGCGCCGGGTGACGTCGGACGTGGCCCGCGCCAACTCGGCACCGCGCACGGCCGAAGCCGCACTCTGCTGCACCGTCCCGTGGATCTGCTCCATGGACGCCGCAGTCTCCTCCAGGTTGCTGGCCTGCGTCTCGGTGCGGGCAGACAGGTCGTGGTTGCCGGCGGCGATCTCGCCCACCGCAGCGCCGAGCTGGCCCACCTCCTGGCGCACATCGGACACCACGGTCCGCAGGTTCACCGACATCTGCATTAGCGCGCGCTGCAGTCGACCGACATCGCCCGACGCATCGGTGGCCACGCGGTGCGACAGATCACCGGACGCGAGCCGGTTGGCATCCGCCACCAGGCCCTTGAGCGGTTCGATGGTCAGATGGCGCACCCCCCACACGCTGGCGGCCGCAGCCGCGGCCGCCACCAGGGCAATCACCCAGGTGGGCTGGCCTGCGACGCCCACAACGCCGACCACCCCTGCCGCCGCAATTTGCAGCAGCACCATCTTGCCGGTGCTTTGCAACTCGAATGCCTGGAACACCCGGCCCAGCGGGTCGCGTCGCACCAGATCACCGTGGCGCAATCCCAGGCGTGCGCGTCCGTTGCTCTCATCCTCGCACATGCGCCCGTACAGGCGCTCTGCACCTTCGACGGCTGCACGCGCCGGCACCGTGCGCACCGACAGAAAGCCGGTGATGCGTTCGCCATCCATCATCGGCGTGGCATTGGCCTGCACCCAGTAGTGGTCGCCGTTCTTGCGGCGGTTCTTGACCAGCCCGCTCCAGGGCAAGCCGGACTGGATGGTGTCCCACAGGTCGCGGAACGCCTCGGGCGGCATGTCCGGATGGCGCACGAGGTTGTGGGGCTGGCCCAGCAACTCGTCCTGCGTGAAGCCGCTGACCTCGATGAACGCCGGGTTGCAGTAGGTGATTCGACCTTTGAGATCGGTCACCGACACCAGCGTCTGATTGGGCGGGAATTGATATTCTTGTCCGCTGACAGGTTCGTTCTTGCGCATGGTCCGCTCCTTCCGAAGGCGCTTGTATTTTAGTCACCAGGCTGGTGCAACTAGTTTTTGATTTGCGCTCAAATACCGGACAAATTCACCGATTCAGCGGGTCGCCATTCAGCGTTACAACTTGAAGCGATCCTTCGCGCGCCGTGCGAACGCATTGGAAAACAAGCGGGTGACGTCGATGTGCTCGGCCCTCACAGAAGGGTCGAAACTGGCCAGCGCCCGCAGCGCGGTGGTGCCGCCGTCTTCAGGGATCAGACCGTCCGGCGAGATGGCTTCGCGCACCCGCTGGAACGACGCCAGGTACAGCGCACGGTCGCCGAGCAAATAATCTTGCGGCACGGTGCGAATCAAATCGCCCGGCCCGGCCGTGTGCAGCCACTTGAGAGCGCGCACGATGCCATTGGCCAACGCCTGGCAGGTGTGCGGATGGCGCAGCAAAAACGCCGTCGGTGCATACAGGCAGGCGGCCGGCATCTCACCACCGAAGACATCCCGGCTGCCCTTCAAGGTGCGGGTGTCGGCGATGATGCGCACGTCCCCTTTCTGCTCCAGCATGGTCATCACCGGGTCGGTGTAGCTGATGGCGTCGAGGAGACCCTCGCGCACGGCCTGCAGCGCCTCCAGACCCGTGCCGAAGCCGACAAATTCGGCCTCGCCCAGACGCACGCCAGCACGCGCCAGCACCAGGTTGACGACCATGTTGGTGGACGATTCGGGAGCCGACACACCGATCCTTCTGCCGCGCAGATCGGCCACCCGCTTGTACTGCCCCATGGTGCGCGAGGAGACGCCGACTGCGATCTGCGGGGCGCGCCCTTGCAGCACGAACGCCTGGCAGGAGGCAAGGTTCTGCTGCATGTAGATGGTGTGCTCGAAGGCGCCTGAGCAGACGTCGACCTCGCCGGAGACCAGCGCCTGAGCGGCACGCGCGCCACCCAGGAAATCACGGATGTCGACGTCCAACCCTTCGGCCTTGAAGTAGCCCAGCTGCTCGGCGATGCACAGTGGCAGGTGGTAGAAGCTGGCCTTGCCCCCGACAGACAACGCCAGGCGTGTCTTCTCGGGCTTGGCCTGCGCCTGCAGTGCGGGCGCAGCCACCCAGGCCGCCAGTGCCAGACCGGTTGCAGTGAGGGTGCGCCTGCGGAGTGCGGGGACTGCCATGGTCGTGGAAACAAGCAAAGCCTGTGCCTCAGGATAGTCAGCCACCCTGTCGGCACCCATCGGGTCCATCCCGTCCCGGGAAACCACGTAAGCACATCGATGGATGCCGCAGGGCGCGGCACGGCGTCAGCGTCGATCGACCAACGCGTGGGCGATCGTGGACAAGTCCACATATTCCAGCTCGCTGCCGGCTGGTACACCACGCGCAAGCCGGGTGACCTGCAGGCCGCGGGCTTTCAGTGTGGCAGCGATGACATGGGCCGTAGCCTCGCCCTCGGCGGTGAAATTGGTGGCCAGGATGACCTCCTGCACGAGCCCGTCGCAGGCCCGCGCCACGAGCTCATGCAGGCCGATCTCCTTCGGCCCGATGCCATCGAGCGGGCTGAGCTTGCCCATCAGCACGAAGTAAAGGCCCTTGAAAGCGGCGGTGCGCTCCACAGCCGATTGGTCGGCCGGAGTCTCAACCACGCACAGCTTGGCCGCATCGCGCCTGGGGTCGCTGCAGGTGCTGCAGACCTCGGCCTCGGTGAAGGTGTGGCAGCGCGCGCAGTGGCGCACCTGGTCCACCGCCTGCGACAGCGCGCGCGCCAGCCCAAGTGCGCCGGCACGGTCGTGCTGCAGCAGGTGAAAGGCCATGCGCGAGGCCGACTTGGCGCCCACGCCGGGCAGCCGGCGCAGACCTTCGACCAGTGCCTGCAGCGAACCGGAATCAGCCAATCGCAGGCCGCATCAAAAGGGCAACTTCATGCCACCGGGCAAGCCGGGCATGCCGGCGGTGAGCTTGCCCATCTTCTCCTGGCTGGTTTCCTCGGCCTTGCGCACGGCGGCGTTGAAGGCGGCGGCGACCAGGTCTTCCAGCATGTCCTTGTCGTCGGCCAGCAGGCTGGGGTCGATGGTGATGCGCTTGACGTCGTGCTTGCAGGTCATGACGACCTTGACCAGGCCAGCGCCGGATTCGCCTTCGACCTCGATGAAGGCCAGTTCGTCCTGTGCCTTCTTGAGGTTGTCCTGCATGGCCTGGGCCTGCTTCATGAGGCCGGCCAGTTGTCCCTTGTTGAACATGTTGTAACTCCTAAGTGTGTAAATGGGGGGTGTCAGAGGGGCTTAATGCCGCTGGCGACGATTTTGGCGCCAAAGTCGCGCACCATCGCCTGCACGAAGGGATCGCTGCGCACCAGCGCTTCGGCCTGGCGCTGCTTCTCGGCGGCCACTGCGGCGTTGCGCCGGGCCGGGCTGTCGACGACGACGCCGACCTCCACGCTCAGCCGCGCACCCAGGCCGGCCTGGGCCAGAGCGGCGCGCAGCTTCTCGCGGCTGGCGGGTTGGTTCAGCGACTCGCGCTCGACGCGCAGCATCCAGTGGTCGCCATCGCGCGCGATCAATTGCGACTGGAGCGCCAGCTCACGCGCGAGCGCATTGATGGCCTCGGCCGCGACCAGCTGGGCAACCGTCTGGTGCCACAGCTCGCCTTCGTCTGTCGCGACCAGGCGCGGCGCGGCTGCGGACTGGTGCGGTTGCTGGCGGGTGCCGGGTTCCGGCTGCTCGCGCACCGTGACTTCGACCAGCTCGGAAGCGCCGGCGTTCGCAGCCGGGCCGGCGGGCGCCGACACCTTTGCTTCGGCCTGGACTTGCACCGGCGCCATCTCGACCACGCGCAGATGTTCGCCCGGTGTGCGTTGCGCCGTGGCGCGGTCGGCAGGCGTAGGTGTCCGTGCAGGTGCAGGTGCAGGCGCAGGCGCAGATGTAGTTGGCTCGGGGTCGGGTTCGGGATCGACCGCAGGCTGCTGCGGCTGCGGCTGCGGCTGCGGCGCGGCGACGGCCGTCAGCCGGGGGCCGGCGTCACGCGGAGTTTTTTTTTCAGCCGGTGCCTGTTCGGCCGCGTGTTCCGGCTTGAACGCCAACAGGCGCAGCAGCACCATGGTGAGGCCGGCGTATTCATCCGGCGCAAGGCCCAATTCGGCACGGCCGTGCAGGCAGATGCTGTAGAGCAGCTGGGTCTCATCGGCAGGCATGGCCTGCGCCAGCAGAACCAACTGGGCCGCATCGGGATCGTCGCCGGCATCGGGGGTCACGTCTGGCACGGCCTGCAGCACGCCCATGCGCTGCAGCACCACGGCCATCTCTTCCAACGTGGACGCGGCAGACAGGCCCAGCCGCCGCAGTTCCTCGCAGGTGTCCACCACGGCCCGGCCATCGCCCTCGGCCAGCGCGGCGATCAAACGCAGCACATGGCTGCGGTCGACACTGCCCAGCATCTGGCGCACGGTGGCTTCTTCCAGCGCCCCTGCACCGAAGGCGATGGCCTGGTCGGTCAGCGACAGCGCGTCGCGCATCGAGCCGCGGGCCGCACGCGCCAGCAAGCGCAGGGACGCATCGTCCGCGGCCACGCCCTCAGTCGCCAGTACGCGCGCCAGGTGTTCACGCACGGTCTCGGGCGCCATCGGCCGCAGGTTGAACTGCAGGCAGCGCGACAGCACGGTGACCGGCACCTTCTGCGGGTCGGTCGTGGCCAACACGAACTTGAGGTACTCGGGCGGCTCCTCCAGCGTCTTCAACAAGGCGTTGAAAGCGGTGTTGGTCAGCATGTGGACTTCGTCGATCATGAAGACCTTGAAGCGGCCCTGCACCGGCTTGTAGACGGCCTGCTCCAACAACGCCTGCACCTCGTCCACGCCGCGGTTGGAAGCGGCGTCCAGCTCGGTGTAGTCGATGAAGCGGCCGGCGTCGATGTCGGCACAGGCCTGGCACACCCCGCAGGGCGTGGCCGTCACGCTACCCTGCCCGTCCGGGCCCTGGCAGTTCAGCGACTTGGCCAGGATGCGCGAAACCGTGGTCTTGCCGACACCGCGCGTGCCGGTGAAGAGGTAGGCATGGTGCAGCCGCTGGCTGGTCAGCGCGTTTTCAAGCGCCCGCACCACGTGCTCCTGGCCCACCATCTCGCCGAAGGTCTTGGGACGGAACTTGCGGGCCAGCACGAGATAGGACATCGGCGCATTCTACGAATGCCGCACCGCAGCAAGGCCGACCGGGAAGCCTTGTCCTTCGGCTGCGGGGCACGCCCGGTCGGGCGGCCGGGCAGGGTTCCCGGCGCGGCTACAATCCGCCTCGACGGGCCTTCCCGCATGGTGAAGCGGCCAACCGGGTCAGGTGGGGAACCAAGCAGCCCTAACTGTGTAGCCAGTGCCGGGGTCAAGGCTCGTCACCCCCCTCTCTCCCCAAATTTTTCCCTGCGCCCATCGGCGCGCTGCGGCGTGCCGTGGCGGATATGCCGATCAGGCAGCCGGCTGCAGATGCGCAAGAACGCCGCGTGCGGCCACGGCACCGCTTGCCAGGCATGCGGTGAGCAGGTAGCCACCGGTGGGCGCCTCCCAGTCGAGCATCTCGCCGGCGCAGAAAACGCCGGGTGCGGCCTTCAGCATCAGCGCAGCGTCGACCGCGTCCATTCGCACGCCGCCGGCCGTGCTGATCGCCTCGGCCAGTGGTCGCGCAGCCGCCAGCCGCAACGGCAGTGACTTGATCGCGGCGGCGAGCGCGGCGGGTTGGTGCAAGGTGTCCGCGTCCAGCAGTTCGTGCAGCAGCGCCAGCTTGATGCCGTCCAACGCCAGGCGACTTTTCAGGTGGCTGGACAACGAGCGCGCGCCGCGCGGATGGGCGACTGCAGCCAACACCTGCTCGGGCGAGCGGTCGGGCAGCAGGTCCAGCCACAGCGTGGCCTCGCCATCGCGCGCGATGGCGTCGCGCAACAGGTGGGATGCCGCGTAGACCAGGCTGCCCTCGACCCCGCCCGCCGTGGCCACGAACTCGCCCTTGCGCATGAACCAACCGCCGTGCCCGTCGGCACAGCGCAATGCCACGGACTTGAACGGTTGGCCGGCAAAGCGCTGTTCGAAGTGCGCACTCCAGCCCGTCGCGCGCATTGCGCGCGGCGTCGCTGCCACGTCGAAACCGCAGTTCGCCGGCCGCAGCGGCGCGATGGCCACGCCACGCGCCGCCAGGGGGGCCTGCCAGGCACCGTCGGACCCGAGCCGCGGCCAGCTGGCGCCGCCCAAGGCCAGCACGGCGGCATCGGCTCGCACGCGCTGCAGGCCCTGCGACGTCTCGAAGGTGAGCGTCTTTGCATCGTCCTGCGCCCACCCCGTCCACCGGTGGCGCATGTGCAGGCGCACGCCCTGGCTGCGCAACCGGTGCAGCCAGGCGCGCAGCAGAGGGGCGGCTTTCATCTCGGTCGGAAAGACGCGGCCCGAGCTGCCGACGAAGGTGCCGATGCCCAGCGCCTGCGCCCAGTCCCGAACGTCCTGCGGGCCAAGCAGCGCCAGCCATGGCGCAACGTCGGCGCATCTGGCGCCATAGCGCTCCTTGAAGCGCGGCAGAGGTTCCGCATGCGTCAAATTGAGCCCGCCCTTGCCGGCCAGCAGGAACTTGCGGCCCACCGAAGGCATGGCGTCATACAAGTCGACCTGCATGCCGGCCTGCGACAAGCGATCGGCTGCCATGAGCCCGGCCGGCCCTGCGCCGACCACCGCCACCGCACAAGCGCGGGGCGAATTTTCAAGCGCCATGACCGGCGCGACGCAAGGGTTTCAGGGCACGCAGACAATGCGCTGGTGCTATGGCGTCGATAGGCGGCGGCGAGCCACTTCGGGACTTGGTTTCTGTCACAATGCCGCGACTTTAGCCGTACCGACGATCCACAGAGGAAGCTCATGGCCAACGAATTGATCAAGCACGTATCCGACGCAAGTTTCGAAGCGGATGTCCTGAAGGCGACCAAGCCGGTCCTGGTGGATTACTGGGCAGAGTGGTGCGGCCCGTGCAAGATGATCGCCCCGATCCTGGACGAAGTGGCCACCGGTTACGCAGACAAACTGCAGGTGGCCAAGATGAATGTGGACGAGAACCGTGACATCCCCGCAAAGTTCGGCATCCGCGGCATTCCCACGCTGATGCTGTTCAAAGGCGGCGAGTTGTCTGCCACCAAGGTCGGCGCCATGAGCAAGGCCCAGCTGACCGCATTCATCGACCAGCAACTGGCCTGAGTCCCCAGCGCGCTCGCCCGGCCGATCCCTGCATCGGCCTCTCGGCACCACGCGCTTTGCTGTCATAATCGCGTCAGCTCGCCAGGCGGCCCACACGGCCCTGGTTCGATTCGGTGAGGAGGCGCTTCTAGCCTCTGCCGCCCCCCCTCTCCCCCGCGTTGCTATTACCGAACTCCCCGACGGAGTCATCCCATGCACTTAAACGAACTCAAGGCACTGCACGTGTCCGAAGTCCTCCGGCAGGCCGAAGAGCTTGAAATCGAGAACACGGGGCGCATGCGCAAGCAGGAGCTGATGTTCGCGATCATCAAGAAGCGCGCGCGCGCAGGCGAGCAGATCATTGCGGACGGTGTGCTGGAGATCCTGCCCGATGGTTTCGGCTTCCTGCGCAGCCCGGACACCAGCTACACGGCCAGCACCGACGACATCTACATCAGCCCCAGCCAGGTGCGCCGCTTCAACCTGCACACCGGCGACATGATCGAAGGCGAAGTGCGCACGCCCAAGGATGGCGAGCGTTACTTCGCGCTGAACAAGCTGGACAAGGTCAACGGCGGCGGCCCCGAAGAGAACAAGCACAAGGTCATGTTCGAGAACCTGACCCCGCTGTTCCCCAAGGAGCAGATGAAGCTCGAGCGTGACATCAAGGGCGAAGAGAACATCACCGGCCGCATCATCGACATCGTCGCGCCCATCGGCAAGGGCCAGCGCGCGCTGCTGGTGGCGCCGCCCAAGAGCGGCAAGACGGTGATGATGCAGCACATCGCCCACGCCATCGCCGCCAACTACCCGGACAGCTACATGATGGTGCTGCTGGTCGATGAGCGGCCTGAAGAAGTGACCGAGATGCAGCGCTCGGTCAAGGGCGAAGTCATCGCCTCCACCTTCGACGAGCCGGCAGCGCGCCACGTGCACGTGGCCGAAATGGTGATCGAGCGCGCCAAGCGCCTGGTCGAATTGAAGAAGGACGTGGTGATCCTTTTGGACTCCATCACGCGCCTGGCCCGCGCCTACAACAACGTCGTGCCGTCCTCGGGCAAGGTGCTGACGGGTGGTGTCGATTCCAACGCGCTGCAGCGCCCCAAGCGCTTCCTGGGTGCCGCACGCAATGTCGAAGAAGGCGGCTCGCTGACCATCATCGGCACGGCGCTGATCGACACCGGCAGCCGCATGGACGAAGTCATCTTCGAAGAGTTCAAGGGTACGGGCAATTGCGAAATTCACCTGGACCGCCGCCTGTACGAAAAGCGCGTGTTCCCCTCGCTGCAGCTCAACCGCAGCGGCACACGCCGCGAAGAGTTGCTGCTGGCGCCCGAGATCCTGCAGAAGAGCCGCATCCTGCGCCAGTTCATGTACAACATGGACGAGATCGAATCGATGGAATTGATGCTCAAGAACATGCGCGCCACGAAGAATAACAACGAGTTCTTCGACATGATGCGCCGAGGCGGTTGATGCAGTGGCCTGTGCCATAATCGCAGGCTTTTCGCGAAAAGTATCCCGCGCTTTGGATTGCACGATCGGTTCGTGCAAGGCACGCGACGGCTCTCGCAACTGACTACCCAAGGAATTCCCATGAAAGAAGGCATCCACCCGAACTACCGCGAAGTGTGCTTCGTGGACCTGTCGAACAACTTCAAGTTCGTCACCCGTTCGTGCGTGAACACCAAGGAAATGGTCAAGATGGACGACGGCCGTGAACTGCCGCTGTACAAGCTCGACACCTCCAGCGAATCGCATCCCTTCTACACGGGCACGCAGAAGTCCGTGGACAACATGGGTGGCCGCGTGGAGCGCTTCCGCAACCGCTTCGGCAAGACGGCTGCCAAGTAAGCAGCTCCGCCTGCCGCGGTCGGCGACAAGGGCAGCCCGGTTCAACCGCGCTGCCCTTTTTGTTGCCGACACGGCGACGCCTCGCTGATGCGCGACTCCCTCCTTCAACAGCCCAGCCCCGCCATCGTGGCGCAGAGCGCCGTGCGGCCGCTGCCGCGCGCGGCGCTGCTGCTGTTGTGCGCGGCGTATGTGCTGGCCGGCTTCATTGGCCGCGACCCGTTGAAGAGCGCTGACGTCGCCGCCTTTGGATACATGGTCGAGCTCGCCACCGGCAGCAGCTCGTGGTGGAACCCGACGCTGATGGGCCTGCCCGAAAGCGGTGTGCTGCTGCCGTTCTGGCTGGGTGCGTGGGGCCTGCGCATCGCCCCGGAATGGCTGGACCCGGCCTTGGCTGCACGCCTGCCGTTCGTCGCCCTGCTGCTGCTGACCTTGAGCGCCACCTGGTATGCCGTCTACTACCTGGCCCGATCACCGCGCGCACAGCCGGTGGCCTTCGCGTTCGGGGGCGAGGCGCGGCCTAGCGACTATTCGCGCGCGCTGGCCGATGGCGGCTTGCTGGCGCTGATCGCCTGCCTGGGCCTGGCCCAGATGTCGCACGAGATCACGCCCGCGCAGACGCAGCTGTGCTGCACGGCACTGGTCTTCTTCGGCCTGTCCACCCTGCCCTGGCGCCCGCGGATGGCGCTGGCCGCCACCGCCGCCGGCCTGGTCGGCTTGTCGCTATCGGGCGCGCCCGCGCTGTCGCTCCTGTTCGGCCTGGGCGGCGCCGCCATCAGCCTGCTGGACGACGATGTCTCGCCGGCACCTCCCGAAGTGTCCCGGCGCCAGCGCCTGGTCGCGTTGGCCATCCTTCTGGTCACGCTGGCCGCTGGGGCACTGGCCTGGTCGCTCGATCTATGGCGCTGGCGCATCGCGCTGCCGGCACCGCAGTGGACCACCTGGCGCAGCCTGGGCCGTTTGCTGCTGTGGTTCACCTGGCCCGTCTGGCCGATGGCGCTATGGACGCTGTGGCGCTGGCGCCGCCAACTCAGCGGCGGCCGGCCCGACCGCCACTTTGCGATTCCCTTGTGGATGCTGGCTGTGGTGCTGGGGTGCACGCTGCTGACGCCCTCGTCCGACCGCTCGCTGTTGCTGGGCCTGCCCGCGCTGGCGGCGCTGGCCGCATTCGCGCTGCCCACGTTCGGCCGCAGCGTGGGTGCACTGATCGACTGGTTCACGCTGCTGTTCTTCACCAGCTCGGCCATCGCCATCTGGGTGATCTGGATCTCGCTCCAGACCGGCGTGCCCGCCAAGCCGGCGGCCAACGTGGCCAAGCTGGCGCCGGGTTTCGTGCCCAGCTTCTCGCTCACAGCGTTCGTGATCGCGCTCGCGGCCACTGGCATCTGGGCCTGGCTGGTGCGCTGGCGCGTGGGCCGCCACCCGTCGGCCATCTGGAAGAGCCTGGTGCTGCCCGCCGGTGGCACGGCCTTGTGCTGGGTGCTCCTGACGACGCTGGGCCTGCCCACGCTGAACTACGCGCGCAGCTACGGCCCGCTGGTGCGCAACGTGCAGGCCCGCATGGATGCGCCAGGCTGCGTTGAGACCTATGGCTTCACGCGCGCCCAGGTGGCTGCATTCCGCCACCACGGGCAGATGCAGTTGCAGCCGGCCACCGCCACGCCCTCCTGCCCCTGGCTGCTGGTGGACTCGGACGCCCTGCCCACGTTCCGCCAGGACATCCCGGCGGGCCAGTGGACCTTGGTCGCCTCAGTCCGCCGGCCTGCGGACAAGGACGAGGACGTCCTGCTGTTCCGCCGCTGACCGCCGCCGCGGCCCCCATGTCCGATCTGTCCGTCATCGGTCGGCACGCGGCCACCGTGCTGGTGGGCCAGCTGGCCGTCATGGCCTTCGGTGTGACCGATACGATGGTCGCCGGCCGCCATTCCGAAGCCGCGCTGGCCGCGCTGTCGGTCGGCTCGGCCATCTACATCAGCGTGTTCGTGGCGCTGATGGGCGTGCTGCAGGCGCTGCTGCCCGTGTGGGCCGAACTGCGCGGCGCCGGCCGCACGGGCGACATCGGCGCCTCGGTCCGCCAGGCGCTGTACCTGGCGGCATGTTGCGCGGTTCTCGGCGGCGCGGTCCTGCTGGCGCCTGCCGCTCTGCTGCGCTGGGCGCAGGTGCCGCCCGCGCTGCAGGCGGAAATCACGGGCTACCTGGCAGTGCTGGCGTTGGCGCTGCCGCCCGCACTGCTGTTTCGCCTGTACAGCACGCTGAACCAGAGCCTGGGCCACCCGAAGCTGGTTACCTGGCTGCAGGTCGGCGGGCTGGCGCTGAAGGTGCCGCTGTCGCTGTGGTTTGCCTTCGGCGGCGCGGGCCTGCCAGCCGGTGGCGCCGTGGGCTGCGCCTGGGCGACGCTGGTCGTCAACTACGCCATGCTGGGCGTGGCGCTCTGGACGCTGCACACGCAGACGCTGTACCGCGAGCTGCGCATCTGGCAGGCACTCGAGGCGCCGGACTGGCGGCGCATCGCAGAATTCCTGCGCCTGGGCGTCCCCGGCGGCCTGGCGGTGATGGTCGAGGTCACCTCGTTCACGTTGATGGCGCTGCTGATCGCCCGACTGGGTACCCAGGCGTCAGCCGCTCACCAGATCGCTGCCAACCTGACGGCCGTGCTGTACATGTCGCCACTGTCGCTGGGCCTGGCCACGAGCGCACGCGTGAGCTGGTGGCTGGGCCAGGGCAACGCGGCGGGCGCACGGGCCAGCCTGCGCACGGGGCTGGCGTTGGCGATCGGTTCCGCGCTGGTGCTGGCCGCATCGGCCTGGTTGTTGCGCGGCCCCATCGCCGCGCTCTACGCCGGCAGCGCCGCTGTCGCCGTCAGTGCCGGCGCACTGATCGGTTGGGTCGCGCTGTACCACCTGGCCGACACGGTGCAGGCGATGTGTGTGTTCGTGCTGCGCAGCTACCGCGTCACGGTGGCGCCGCTGCTCGTCTACGGCGTGCTGCTGTGGGGCCTGGGGCTGGCCGGTGGCTACGTGCTGGCCTACCAGGGCATCGGACCTTGGCCCGCCCTGCAGTCGCCTGCGGCGTTCTGGATGGCCGGGGCTGTCGCGCTCGGCCTGGTGGCGGTGATCTTTCTGGTGCTGCTGCAGCGCGCCTCGCGCGCGCGCTGACAGAGCGCCGCCGCGCTAGGCCTGGACCGGCGCGCTGCGCAACTGCAACTCCGTGCGCACGCGCTGCGGCGGAAAGTCAATGGCAAAGCGCGAACCGCGGCCCAGCGTCGATTGCATGCGCAACTCGGCACCATGGCGCTGCGCGACGTGCTTGACGATGGCCAGACCCAGTCCGGTGCCGCCAGTCTCGCGCGAGCGGCTGCCGTCCACGCGGTAGAAGCGCTCAGTCAGCCGCGGCAAGTGCTCGGGCGCAACGCCGGGGCCGGTGTCCGTCACCGAGAACTCGGCCCGCCCGCCGGCCAAGACCTTGCAGACCACGGTGATGCTGCCGCCCGCCGGCGTGTAGCGCAGGGCGTTGCTGACCAGGTTGGACATGGCGCTGAGCAGCTCGCTGCGAGAGCCGGCCAATGCGGCGTCTGGCGTGCAGTCGAAGCGCAGCACATGCCCCGAGCCCTGGCCCGCAGTGAGCAGCGCCGACAAGGCCTGCGCATCCTCCTCGCAGCGCGCCATCAGTTCGACCAGCGGTGTCCATTCGGACTTGCTCGGCGGCGGGCTGCCTTCGATGCGCGACAGCGTCAGCAGATCGCTGACCAGCGACTGCATGCGCGCGGCCTGCTGTGACATCAGCTCCAGATACCGTGCGCGATCGGACTCGTCCAGCGCAAGCGACTGCAACGTCTCCACAAACCCCATCAGCACGGTCAGCGGTGTGCGGATCTCGTGCGACACATTGGCAACGAAATCTCGCCGCATGGCCTCGGCTTGCTCCAGCGCCGTCACATCGTTGGACAGCAGCAACCGCTTGCCCTCGCCATAGGCATGCAGGCGTACGGCCAGCCGCACCGGCCGGCCGGCGCTGTCGCCCTGCCCGGCCAGCACGGCACCGGGGCTGCGCTCGGGCTGCGCGTAGTAGGCCGTGAAGCCCGGGTCGCGCACCAGATTGCCGATCAGCTGCAACCGGTCGCGATCGCCGTCGATGCCGAAGTGCGAGGCTGCCATCTGGTTGCACCACTCGATGCGGCCGTCGGCGTCCAGCAGCACCACACCGTTCGACGAGGCCTGGATCGCCTGCAGGAACTCCTGCAACCGCAGGTCGCTCGTCTGCAACCGCGATTCGTGCTGGCGCAGCAGGCGCCGCATTCGGTCGGACATTTCACCCCACAGCCCGCCCATGCGCGGCAGCTGGGCGAGCTCGCCTTCGCGCAGCCAGTTCAGCATGCGGCGGGCCCGCAACAGGTCGATACCCCACCACAGCGCTCCGGCCAGCACCGCACCGACACAGGCCCCAGGCCACCGGCCCAACCACCAGCCGAGCAAGGCGCCGGCGAGTTGGACCAACAGAAAACTCAGGAAACGCAACCACATGCCGCCGATTCTCTTAGCAATCAGGCCGCCGGCGCCCAGGCCGGCGCGGCCGTGCCCGCGATGGTCAGACCGAGGGCGAAGCCTGCGGCGTCTGTGCGCCGCGTGCGCCGCCGTCGGACAGCACCGGTGCCACCACCGGCTGTGCCGTGATGCGGTAGCCGGCGCCGCGCACCGTCTCCACCATGGTGCCGGCTGCGCCCAGCGCCTCGCGCAGGCGCTTGACGTGCACGTCCACCGTGCGCTCCTCGATGAAGACGTGGTCACCCCAGACGCGGTCCAGCAGCTGCGAGCGGCTGTGCACGCGCTCGGCGTGCTGCATCAGGTAGTGCAAGAGCTTGAACTCGGTCGGACCCATCTTCAGCGGCTGGCTGTCGAAGGTGACACGGTGCGTCGATGCATCCAGCAGCAGCGCACCGATCTGCACCGAGCCACCGGCTTGCTCGGGCGCGCGGCGGCGCAGCACAGCACGAATGCGGGCCAGCATCTCCTTGGTGGAGAACGGCTTAGTGATGTAGTCATCGGCACCGGCGTCCAGACCCGACACGCGGTCCTGCTCGTCGCTACGTGCCGTCAACATGATGATGGGCACGCCCCTGGTGCGCGGGTCCGCACGCCACTTGCGCGCCAGCGACAAGCCGCTCTCACCCGGCAGCATCCAGTCCAGCAGGATCACGTCGGGCAGCACTGCATCCATCTCGAGCTGCGCGGTCACGCTGTCCATGGACCAGATCGGCTGGAAGCCGCTGTGCCGCAGGTTGACGGCCAGCAGTTCGGCAATCGCCGGCTCGTCCTCGACGATCAAGACTCGGGGCAGGTGCTTCATTACAGAACCGCCGACTCGACCTGCTCCATGCTGGTGTGGCGCACGTCGGCTCCCTTGACGATGTAGATGATGAACTCGGCGATGTTCTTGGAGTGGTCGCCGATGCGCTCGATGGCCTTGGCCAGGAACAGCAGATCCAGGCTGGCCGAGATCGTGCGCGGGTCTTCCATCATGTAGGTGATGAGCTTGCGCACGAAGCCATCGAACTCCTGGTCGATCAGATCGTCTTCCTTCAGGATGCTGACGGCAGCGGCCGTGTCCAGGCGCGCGAACGCGTCCAGCGCCTTGCGCAGCAGCCCCGAGGCGAGGTCGGCCGACACCCGCAGATCCAGAGTGGGCAGCGAGCGCGCAGAGCCGCTTTCGATGATGGACTTGACCATGCGCGCGATCTTGGCCGATTCGTCGCCAACGCGCTCCAGGTTGGCCGTGGTCTTGGAGATGGCCAGCAGCAGGCGCAGATCGCGCGCCGTGGGCTGGCGCCGGCCGATGATGGAGGCCAGCTCGCGGTCGATCTCGATCTCCATCGCGTTGACGCGGTGCTCGGTCGCAGCGACCTCGTCGGCCACTTCAACGCTGAACTGCGACAGCGCATAGATGGCTTTGCGGATCTGGGCTTCGACCAATCCGCCGAGCTCCATCACGCGGCTGGAGACGCCGTTCAGCTCAGCGTCGAATTGCGTGGAAAGATGTTTGTCCGCCATAGGGTGTTCCTCTTGAGAGCCTGGATCAGCCGAATCGACCGGTGATGTAATCCTCGGTCTCCTTGCGCTTGGGCTTGAAGAACAGCTCCTCGGTGGCGCCGAACTCCATCAGATCACCCAGGTACATGTAGGCCGTGTAGTCGCTGCAGCGGGCGGCCTGCTGCATGTTGTGGGTCACGATGACCACCGTGTAATCGTTCTTGAGCTCGGTGATCAACTCCTCGATCTTCGAGGTGGAGATCGGGTCGAGTGCCGAGCAGGGCTCGTCTAGCAGCAGCACCTCGGGCTTGATGGCAATGCCGCGGGCGATGCACAGACGCTGCTGTTGACCGCCGGACAGGCCCGAGCCGCTTTGCTGCAGCTTGTCCTTGACCTCGGTCCACAGCGCGGCCTTGCGCAGCGCCCATTCCACGCGCTCGTCCATGTCGGTCGCGTTCAGGTTCTCGAACAGCTTCACGCCGAAGGCGATGTTGTCGTAGATCGACATCGGGAACGGCGTGGGCTTCTGAAACACCATGCCGACCTTGGCACGCACCAGTGCCACGTCTTGCTTGGACTTCAGCAGATCCTCGCCGTCCAGCACGATCTGGCCCTCGGCGCGCTGCTCCGGGTACAACTCGAACATGCGGTTGAAGGTGCGCAACAGCGTGGACTTGCCGCAGCCGGACGGGCCGATGAAGGCCGTGACCTTGCGTTCAGGAATTTCCAGGTTGATGCTCTTCAGAGCGTGGAACTTGCCGTAATAGAAGTTCAGGTCCTTGACGGAGATCTTGGCGCGCTCGGCCACGGGGGCGGCAATGCTGGCGGACATATCGGTTCTCTCTTGGAAATTCGGTTAATGCTTGGAACGCGTCAGCACGCGGGCCAGAATATTGAGGCCAAGCACCGCCAGCGTGATCAGGAACACACCGGCCCATGCCAGTTGCTGCCAGTTCTCGTAGGGGCTCATCGCGAACTTGAAGATCGTGACCGGCAGGCTGGCCATCGGCTCGCCCATGCTGGAGGTCCAGAACTGGTTGTTCAGCGCGGTGAACAGCAGCGGCGCGGTCTCGCCAGCGATGCGGGCCACGGCCAGCAGGATGCCGGTGACAACGCCAGCCCGCGCGGCGCGCAGCGTGATGCTCATGATCACCTTCCACTTGGGCGTGCCCAGTGCATAGGCGGCTTCGCGCAGGCCAGGCGGCACGAGCTGCAGCATGTTCTCTGTCGTGCGGATGACCACCGGGATCACGATCAGCGCCAGCGCGATAGAGCCGGCAATGCCCGAGAAGGCCCGCATCTGCGAGACGACCACGGCGTAGACGAACAGACCGATCACGATGGAGGGCGCCGACAGCAGGATGTCGTTGACGAAACGCGTGACCGAAGCCAGCCAGCCCTTGGGGTCGTACTCGGCCAGGTAGATGCCGGCCATGATGCCGATCGGTGTGCCGACGAACGTGGCCACCATGACCATCAGGAACGAGCCGTAGATCGCGTTGGCGATGCCGCCCACTTCGTTGGGTGGTGGCGTCATCTCGGTGAACGTGGCGAGCGCCAGGCCGCCGACCCCCAGGCGGATGGTCTCCCATAGGATCCAAACCAGCCAGAACAGACCGAACACCATGGCGACGAGCGAGAGGGTCAGCGCGACCTGGTTCATGAACTTGCGGCGTGCGAACTTGGCCTGGCGGCCAGCCTCGAAATTGGCCTTGTCGAGCAGCATCTGCCCCGTCGTAGAAGTGTTCATGACTTGGATCCCTCG
This sequence comes from Rhodoferax sp. RT4P68, assembly GCF_056521305.1. NCBI lineage: Bacteria > Pseudomonadati > Pseudomonadota > Betaproteobacteria > Burkholderiales > Comamonadaceae > Rhodoferax > Rhodoferax sp. RT4P68. The sequence continues at coordinate 146,803 of NZ_JBWMBB010000011.1, read as the reverse complement.
CCCTTGCGCAACTGGGACAGCAGCAGCTTGGAACAGGTCAGCACGACGAACGTGATGAAGAACAGCACCAGGCCCAGGTACATCAGCGCTGCCTGATGCAGGCCAGCCCCGGCTTCAGCAAATTCATTGGCCAGGGCCGAGGTGATGGAGTTGGCGGCCTGGAACAAGCTCAGCGAATCGAGCTGGTTCATGTTCCCGATGACGAACGTCACGGCCATGGTCTCGCCCAAAGCGCGGCCCAAGCCCAACATGATGCCGCCAACGACGCCGGCCTTGGTGTAGGGCAGCACCACTTTGGACATGACTTCCCAGGTGGTCGCACCCAGACCATAAGCGGACTCTTTGAGCAGCGGGGGCGTGACCTCGAACACATCGCGCATCACCGAGGCGATGAACGGGATGATCATGATGGCCAGGATGATGCCGGCCGACAAAATGCCGATGCCCACCGGGGGCCCCGACACCAGCGCACCCAGGTAGGGCACGCCGTCAAAAAGACTTTGCAGCGGCTGCTGCACATAGGTCGCCAGGATCGGGCCGAACACCAACAGGCCCCACATGCCGTAGACGATGGAAGGCACCGCAGCCAACAGCTCGATGGCCGTGCCCAGCGGGCGCTTGAGCCAGGCCGGCGACAGCTCGGTCAGGAACAGCGCGATGCCGAAACTGACTGGCACCGCGATGATCAACGCAATGATCGAGGTCATCAGCGTGCCGTAGATCATGACCAAGCCGCCGAACTCTTCCTGCACCGGGTCCCAGGTGGTGCTGGTGAGGAAACTCAGCCCGTACTTGGCGATCGCGGGCCAGGCACCCTGGATCAGCGACGCCAGGATGCCGATCAGCAGCAGCAGCGTGATCCACGCTGCGCCTTTGGCGGCCCAGCCGAACAGGCGGTCGGCCATGGGGCCACTGCGGGCCTTTTTGGGGGGAGGTGTTGTCATCGCGCGTTCACCCCCTTTGCCGGCACCCTTGCCGGACATATCGAAAGGGGTGCCGTTCGCTGGAAGTGTAGAAGACACGGCAGTGGCTCGGGTGGTCAGGTCAGGCGGGGGTCAGACAGCGATTAGTTCGCGGCCATCGCAACCGGCTTGCCGGAAGAGTCGGTGATCTGGTCCCAGGACTTCTGGATCACGCCCTTGACCGAGGCGGGCATGGGCACGTAGTCCAAGTCGCTGGACGTCTTGTCGCCGTCCTTGTAGGCCCACGTGAAGAACTTCAGTGCCGATGCGGCAACCGCTGGCTTCTCCTGCTTCTTGTGCATCAGGATGAAAGTGGCACCGGTGATGGGCCAGGCATTGTCGCCGGTCTGGTTCGTCAGGATCTGATAGAAAGTCTTGTCCCACTGTGCACCAGCGGCAGCAGCCTTGAAGGAGTCTTCGTCGGGCTGTGGATACTTGGTCGATGCGTTCTGCAGCAGCGTGTAGGTCATCTTGTTCTGCTTGACATAGGCGTACTCGACATAGCCGATCGAGTTGGGCAGGCGGCCCACGAATGCGGCGACCCCCTCGTTGCCCTTGCCGCCCGCGCCAACGGGCCAGTTCACGGCCGTGCCTTCACCGACCTTGGACTTCCACTCGGCATTGACCTTGGAGAGGTAGTTGGTGAACAGGAATGTCGTGCCCGAACCGTCGGCGCGGCGCACCGGGGCGATGGCAGCGTCGGGCAGCTTCACGTCGCCGTTCAGTGCCACGATGGCGGGGTCGTTCCACTTGGTGATCTTGCCCAAAAAGATGTCGCCCAGCACCTGGCCGGTCAGTTTGATCTCGCCGGGCTTGATGCCCTGGATGTTCACCACAGGAATCACGCCACCAATGACCGTGGGGAACTGCATCAGCCCCTTAGCGGCCAGGTCCTCATCCTTCAGCGGCATGTCGCTGGCGCCGAAATCCACGGTCTTGGCTTCGATCTGCTTGATGCCGGCGCCGGAGCCCACGGATTGGTAGTTAATTTTGGTGCCGGTGGCCTTGTTGTAGTCGGCAGCCCACTTGGAATACAGGGGCGCGGGGAAGCTGGCGCCGGCGCCGGTCACGTCCTGGGCAAAGCTGGTGCCGACAACGGCCAGGCCCAGCAGGCCAAAGGTGGAGAAACGGGTGATGGAGTTCATGAAAACCTCTCGAGGAAGTGGTTGCGGGACGCAATGCCAGGCAGCGGTTGCCGCCTGCAGTGGTCCGCAATTTACGAAGGTTGTGTGACAGCAACATGACAAAAATGCCCCATCACCGCAGCGTCTGAGCGAGCGTTGCAGCCCGCCCAACACCTGCATTGTTGCAATGCAACACAGGTGCTACGATCGCGCCCCAGCCATGGAAAACGGAACACGACTCGCCGCCCTCGATCTGGGCTCCAACAGCTTTCGGCTGGAGATCGGCCGTATTGACCATGGCCAGATTCGCCGCACCGAGTACCTCAAAGAGGTCGTGCGCCAGGGCAACGGCCTGGACGAACAACGCAATCTCTCGGCCGACGCCATGCAGCGGGGGCTCGATTGCCTGGCCCGCTTCGGCGAGCGGCTTGCCGGTTTCGACAAGCACCAGGTGCGCGCCGTCGCCACGCAGACTCTGCGTGAAGCACGCAACCGCGAGGAATTCCTGACCCGGGGCCACGAGATCCTGGGTTTTCCGATCGACGTCATTCCCGGCCGCGAAGAGGCCCGGCTGATCTACCAGGGCGTGGCCCGGCTGCTGCCGCAATCCGACGAGAAGCGCCTGGTGGTGGACATTGGCGGACGCTCGACCGAGATGATCCTCGGCCAGGGCTACGACGCGCGGGTCATGGACTCGTTCCGCGTCGGCAGCGTGGCCTGGTCGATGCGCTACTTTCCCCGGGGCGAGTTCAAGGCCGACGCCTTCCGCGTCGCCCAGATCGCCGCCAAGGCCGTGCTGGACGAAGCGCTGGACGCTTACGGCAAGAACCAGTGGACAGCCGCCTACGGCGCCTCTGGCACCGTGGGCGCCGTGGCCGACATGCTGACCGCAGCCGGCTGGACGCCCGGGCTGATCCCCCGTGCCGGGCTGGAATGGCTGATGGAGCGGCTGCTGAAGGCCGAAACGATCGACAGGCTGCGCATCGAGGGCATGAAGGACGACCGCAAGCTCGTCATCGGCGGTGGCCTGTCCGTCCTGCTGTCCGTATTCGACCTGCTGGGCATCGACGAGATGCACGCTGCCGAAGGTGCGCTGCGCCATGGGGTGCTGTATGACCTGATGGAGCGTGACGCTGCGGACAGCGACGTGCGCTCCGCCTCGGTGCGCCGCCTGGCGCTGAAGTTCGACACCGATCTGGCCCAGGCTGGCCGCGTGCGCGCGGTGGCACTGCAGTTTTTCGAGCAGTTGCAGGTCGGCAGCGGCCGCCCGGCCGCTGAGGTCGACCGCCAGCAGCGCAAGCTGGGCTGGGCCGCGCAGCTGCACGAGATCGGGTTCATGATCTCGCACGGCGACTACCACCGCCACGGCGCCTATGTGCTCGACCACGCCGACGCACCCGGCTTTGCCATGCCCGAGCTGCACCGCCTGGGCCTGCTGGTGCTGGGCCACCGCGGCAAGCTGCGCAAGCTGGAGGCCGAGCTGAACGATCCCACGCTGGCCCAGCAACTGCTGGCGCTGCGGCTGGCGGTGATCCTCTGCCACGCGCGGCGTGACCCCGACGTGCGCGGCCTGCAGCTCAGCAGCCGCCCCGACCAGGCTCTGCGCACGCTGACCTGCCGTGCCGGCTGGGCCGACACCTTCCCGCAATCGGCGCACCTGCTGCGCGAGGAAGCCGCCGCCTGGGGCAAGACGCCCTGGCCGCTGCACTTGCATGGGTTCTGAGCGACCGGGCGGCGGCGCTTTGCGCCAGCCTGCTCAGGTCTCCGTGATGCCGCAGGGTGCGCTGCGCCCCAGATAGCGCAGTGCCTGCGCGGCCGGCACGCCCGGCGCGCACAGGTACCCCTGGTACTGGTCGCAGCGCAGCGTGGACAGCAGCGCGCGCTGGTCCTCGGTCTCCACCCCTTCGGCAACCGTCGTCATGCGCAGCGCACGGGCCATCTGCACGATGGCGGTCACGATGGCCAGGTCGTTCTCATCGGCCGGCAGGCCGCGGATGAAGGAGCGGTCGATCTTGAGCTTGCGGATCGGCAGCTGTTTCAGATAGGCCAGGCTCGAATAGCCGGTGCCGAAATCATCGATGGCCAACTGCACGCCCAGGGCCGCCAGTTCGTTGACCCGCTGCAGCGCCTCGGCGGCGTCGCGCAGCAAAATCGATTCGGTCAGCTCCAGTTCCAGCAAGTGCGGCGCCAGGCCGTGGTCGCGGATCGCCGCAGCCACCTTGTCGACGAAATCGGATTGCTGAAACTGCAGCGGCGAGACGTTGACCGACACCGGCACCGGCTGGCCGGCCTGCTGCCACTGCGCGGCCTGGCGCACCGCCTCGCGCAGCACCCAGGTGCCGATCGTGACGATGTAGCCTGAATCCTCGGCCAGCGGGATGAAATCGGCCGGCGGGATCATGCCGCGCTCGGGATCGGGCCAGCGCACCAGCGCCTCGAAACCCAGCACCTCGCCGGTGGCCAGCAGCACTTGCGGCTGGTAGTGCAGCAGCAGCACGCCGCCCTCCACCGCCCGGCGCGTGGCGTGCTCCATCTTCATGCGCGCCAGCAGCTCCATGTTCATGCGCGGCTGGTAGAAGCCGACGTTGGCACGCCCGCGCTCCTTGACGCTGTACATGGCGGTGTCGGCGCACTGGATCAGGACGTCCATGGACACGCCATCCGCCGGGAACATGGCCACGCCGATGCTGCAGCTGATCGAGAACTGCAGCGCGTCCAGCTCGAACGGCTGCGCCAGCGCGTCGATCACCCGCCGCGCCACCATCTCGGCGGCGGTGACGTCGGCCTTGTGCAGCAGCACCAGGAACTCGTCGCCGCCCAGGCGGCACAGCGTGTCGACCTGGCGCAGGCAGTCCTGCAGGCGCCGCGACACGTCCACCAGCACGCGGTCGCCGAATGGGTGGCCCAGCGAATCGTTGATGTTCTTGAAGCGGTCCAGGTCGATGAACAGCACGGCGAACTCGCCACCCTCGCGTTCGGCCAGCCGCAGCGCGTAGTCGATGCGCTGGGACATCAGCAGCCGGTTCGGCAAGCCCGTCAGCAGGTCGGTGTAGGCCAGCTGCTCGATGCGCTGCTGGCTGGCCCGCTGCTCGGTGATGTCGCGAAAGGAATAGACGCGGCCGACCGATCGGCCCTGGCTCTGCTTGGGCAGCGTGGTGCGTTCGAGCAGCTTGCCCGAGCGCAGCTCCAGCAGGTCGGTCGCCTCGCCCAACGGGCTGGCAACGATCTCGTCGAGCCGGCGCAGGTAGCCGTCGCGGTCGCGCATGCAATCGGCCATGTGGCGGCGCATGGCCTCGTCGTCGCGCCGCACCAGCAGCGCCTCGGGCAGGTCCCACAACTCGCTGAAGCGCCGGTTGCAGGCGGTGGTGCTGCCGTCCAGATCGGACACCAGGATGCCGTCGGCAGTCGATTCCAGCGTGGCCTGCATCTCGGCCAGCATCATCTCCAGCTGATGCTGCACGCGCTGCAGTGGCGTGCGGTCGTGCAGGCCGACGACGAACACGCTGGTGCCGTCGCCCAGCCACAGCCGGCTGACGCGGCGCTCCACCTGCAGGCTCTGGCCGCTGGCGCGGCGCAGCAGTGTCTCGGAATGGATCACATCGGTAAGGCCCTGCGCCACCTCGGCCCAGAAGAACTGGTCCTCCGGCGCAGGGCACAGCAGTTCCACGCGCTGGCCGCGCACATCTTCGGCCCGCAACTGCGTCAGCGCCTGGGCCGCCGGGTTGGCGTGCAGCACGCGCAGGCTGGCCGCGTCGACGATCAGCACGGCCTCCAGCAGGCAGTCGACCAGAGGGGCCAGCAGCTCGCCGTTGGCAGGGGCAGCTTCGCTGTCCGCAGCCGGTTGGGGGCCACGCGTGGGCGGCCTGCCGCCGCTCACCTGCGCGCCTCGGCGGGCGTGCCGGTCGGCGGCCTTTCGTAGAAATAGCGCACGCGCTGGCGCGGCGCCAGATACTGCTGCGCCGCGCGGGGCAGCTGGGCGGGCTTCAGGCTGCGGCGGATGCCCAGCTCCGGCACGGCCTCCAGATCGACGATCAACGCGTCTTCGCGTGGCACGGCCGCATCGTGCACGACCACGCGCGGCTTGAGCGGCCGGGCGGGGTTGACCGACACCACCAGCGCGTAACGGTCGTTGACCAGTTGCACCACCGAGCCCGGCGGGTACACCCCCATCATGCGGATGAAGGCGCCGAGCGCCGCAGTGTCGAAGCGCGTGCGCTGGTTGGCGAACATCAGCGACAGGGCCTCGTGCGGGGTCATCGCATGCACCAGCCGGCCCGGGTTGCACAGGTTGTCGTAAGCATTCACCAGCGCCAGCACCTTGCCCCCGATGCTCATGTGGTCGCCGGACAGCGCACCCGGGAAGCCGCTGCCGTCCACCATTTCGTGGTGCTCGGCCATGGCCTGGATGGCCCGCTGCGGCACGCCCATGCGCTTGGCCAGCTTGACGCTCTCGCCCACGTGCTCACCGTAGATCTGCATCTCGCCGGCCGTGAAGGCCGGGTCCGCCCAACGCAGACGCTCGGGCAACTGGGACTTGCCCAGGTCGTGCAACAGCGCCGCCAGCGCCAGGTCTGCCAGCTCTTGCGCCGGCATGCCCAGCGCCTTGCCCAGCAGCAGCGAGATGACCATGACATTGACCGGATGCGTCGCGCTGCGTTCGCCGGGCGCCTCGGACAGCAGCCGGATGGCGGCCTCGCCGTCCATCAGCACCTCGGCCACGCAGCTGGCCACCAACACCTCGCACCGCTCACGCACCTCCACGGGCTTGAGGGCCGCCTCGGCCACCACACCCTGGTAGGTGTGCACCACCTCACCGAATCGGCGTTCGCATTGCGCAAGGCTGTTCTCCTGCGCCTCCAGCCGCTGGCGGTGTTGGGCGAACAGGGCTTCTGCTTCCATCTGGAGGCGTTCGCTGGCCGTGTGGACCGTCACGCCGGCCGGCTGGTTGCCGCGGATCTCGGGCTGGTCAAAGGGCTCGGCCGGGTCGCTCTTGTTCGGGAAGTAGCGCACCTGGGTCAGGCCCAGGCCGCGGATGGTGCGGATCTGGTCGTCCGAGGAGATCTTGAAGCTGCCCTTCGGAAAGGGGTGGTCCATCCACCCCAGATCCAGTTGCACGAAGAGCCCGCGCCGCAGCTGACCGACATCGATCATGCGCGACGAAATGTCATCCATGGGTGGCTGAGGGGGCTTTTTGCATGCAAATATTATGTCGCGCTTGTTTGACACTCGGTAACAACTGCTGCAAGTGCGCGACACTAATCGTTCAATTCGCGCACAAACGAACCCTGAACGAGGCGCGGTGGCGCCCGATGCCGGGCAGCGCATGTGCACAGTGCAACCTGCCGACACGCGGAACAGGCGCCGTCGTTTGGCGCAAACCCACGCGCCTGACGGCCACCCTGGCAGCGATCCGGCAGGCCCAGCCCGACCGCCCGACGGGGGCACCCCGCCCTCAACCTGGCAGGCACCAGGGCGCCTGGTCATGCACCAGCCCGCGCCACAGCGCCCAGGCAGAGCTGGCCGCCAGCGCCAGACCAGCCGCGCGCGTGCCCCAGGCAGCACCGGTGTCGATGCGTGCCACAGATGCAGCGGGGCCACCGGCCGCAGTCCACGCCGGCAGCCGCTGCAGCAACCAGGGCGCGGCCCACAGCGACAGCGCAGACCCACCTGCAAAGCCGAGCATGGCGCTGGCGCCGGCCGCGGGGTGGCCGGTCAGCGCAGCGGTCATCAGCGCCGCCTGCAGCAGCCCGCATGGCATCAGTGCCCAGGCCATCCCCAGCCACAAAGGGCCGGCGCGCGCCGGCAGCCGCGCGCGGGCGCGCTGCCACAGTGCCTTGCCGTGACGCTCCAGCCAGGCCGGCTGGCGGCCGCGCACCAGCAGCACCACACCCAGCGCCAAGGCCGCCAGATGCATGAACGACCAGGCCGGCCGCAGCGCCACACTGGCACCGCCCAACCAGCCCAGGCCCTGCAGCGACCAGGCCGCCAGCGCACCCATGGCCGCGTAGCCGGCCGCCCGCCCGAAGTGAAACAGCACCAGCGCCCGCTGCCCGCCCGCTGCGCCGCCACGGCCGATGCCGGCGCAGGCTGCGCCACACATCAGTGCGCAATGCGGCCCACCGGCCAGGCCCATCAACAGTGCGGTCGTGCCGAGTTCGACGGCCATGTCAGTGGCGCCCGGCCGCCCGAAGCCGCTGGCGCGTCCCCTCGGAGGGCAGCGATACGCGAAGCGGTAAACGTGGGGGCAGTGTCATTTCAGAGGATGCGAGAGAACGTCGCCCGCTTGCGATCGGCCGCCTGGTAGGCGTCGAAGACCATGGCCACCGCACGCACCAGCAGCCAGCCCTTGGCCGTCACGCGCAGGCCGCCGCCCGGCCCGGCGTCGATCTGCACCAGCCCGTCCGTTTCGAACGGGCGCAGGGCCTCCAGCTCGGCCGCAAAGGTCTGGCGGAAGTCGATCAGCCAGGCCAGCTCGATCGACTCGAACTGCAGCTCGCCCTGGCACATCAGCGCCATGATCACGCTGCGGCGCAGCAGGTCGTCGCGCGACAGCGCCAGCCCGCGCTCGATCGGCAGCCGGCCCTGGTCCAGCAGGTCGCCATACACCTCCAGTGACTTGGCGTTCTGCGCGTAGTTGGCACCGAACTTGCCGATCGCCGAGACGCCCAGGGCCACCAGATCGCAATCGGGCTGCGTGCTGTAGCCCTGGAAGTTGCGGTGCAGCCGGCCCTGGCGCCGGGCCACGGCCAGGCTGTCGGTGGGCAGCGCGAAATGGTCCATGCCCACGTGCACGTAACCGGCCTCCTGGAACGTCGCCAATGCCGCCGCCAGCATGTCCACGCGCGCCGGGCCGTCAGGCAGTTCCGCAGCGTGAATGCGCCGCTGGGGCTTGAAGCGCTCGGGCAGGTGGGCATAGCCATACAGCGCGATGCGCTCGGGCCGCAACGTGACCACCTGCGCCAGCGTGCGTGCGAACGAATCGGGCGTCTGCAGCGGCAGGCCGTAGATCAAGTCCAGATTCATCGATTCGAAGCCGACCTCGCGCGCGGCTTGCACCAGGGCGGCCACTTGTTCCCAGGGCTGCACGCGGTGCACGGCTTTTTGCACGGCCGGGTCGAAATCCTGCACGCCGAAGCTCAGGCGGTTGAAACCCAGCGCCGCCAGCGCCTGCAGGCGGCCGGCATCCACGGTACGCGGGTCGACCTCGATGGCACATTCGGCGCCCGGGGCCAGCGTGAACTGGGACCGCAGCATCGCCATCAGCCGGGCCAGCTCGTGGTCGCTCAGAAACGTCGGGCTGCCACCGCCCAGGTGCAGCTGCGACACCGCCTGCCCAGACCCCAGCGCCTGCACGTACAGGCCGATCTCGCGCTCCAGATGGTCCAGGTAGCGGGTGGCGCGCGTGTGGTGCCGTGTGATGGTCTTGTTGCAGGCGCAGTAGTAGCACAGCGATTCGCAGAACGGAATGTGCACATACAGCGACAGCGGCAGCACACGCCCAGCCGCGCCGACGCGGCGCTGACGCATCGCCTGCAACCAGTCGTCGGCATCGAAAGCCTCGACAAACCGGTCCGCCGTCGGATAAGAGGTGTAACGTGGCCCCGGCTTGTCGAGGCGGCGCAACACATCCAGGGGCACGGGGGCAGTCGCTTGCGCGGCCAGTAGCTGCGGTGGGTTCATGGTCACTCCAGAGGCGCACTGTGACGCCGCTCGTGTATCGTGTCCTTGACCCACATCAAGTCCTATCGCAGTGGTTTTGCGACAATTTGCGCCACGTCATGAAAGGACGCCATGAACCCGCACACGATCAAAGTCGCCTGTTCCAACTGCAACCTGCGTGAGCTTTGCATGCCCATGCTGCTGAACCCGGAGGAACTGCAACGGATCGACGAGGTTGTGGCCACACGGCGCCCCGTCAAACGCGGAACCACCCTGTTCCGCAGTGGCGACAAATTCACCTCGCTCTATGCCATCCGTACCGGGTTTTTCAAGACCACGGTGGCCACCGACGATGGCCGCGAACAGGTCACCGGTTTCCAGATGGCTGGCGAAGTGATCGGGCTGGACGGCATCGTCAACGACCAGCACAACTGCGACGCCGTGGCACTGGAAGACGCCGAAGTGTGCGTCATGCCCTTCGACCGGCTCGAAGAGCTGTCACGGGAAGTCAATGCTTTGCAGCACCACGTGCACAAGATCATGAGCCGCGAGATCGTGCGCGAGCATGGCGTGATGCTGCTGCTGGGCAGCATGCGCGCCGAAGAGCGCGTTGCCGCCTTCCTGTTGAACCTGGTCAAGCGTCTGCACGCGCGTGGCTTCTCTCGCAGCGAGCTGGTGCTGCGCATGACGCGCGAGGAGATCGGTAGCTATTTGGGGCTGAAGCTGGAGACGGTCAGCCGCACCTTCTCCAAGTTCGCGGAAGACGGCATCGTCGAAGTCAAGCAGCGCCACCTGCGCATCCTGGATTCCGACGCGCTGCAGCGCATCGTCAACCCGCTGGTCTGCCACTGAACGGCCTGCGGCCCAGGCGGCGGCCGGCGCAACACGGCCCGGCGGGGTGTCGACGGCGCGAGCGCCGTCTAACGCTGCGCGCCCCGCTCCGGCGTCGCCAGCAGCAGCGTCAACGCGCTGCAGCCGATCGCCACCGCCCAGAAGCTGAAGAAGCTGGCCGCATAGACCGCCATCGGCGACCAGTTCAGTTCGCGGCCCAGCCAGTGCAGGTCATGCGGGTCGACCAAGGCGAACACCAGCATTTCCAGCACGCCGGCCGCCAGGAAGGCCGGCCAGCCGATCCACATCACGCGTCGCATCCACATGGTGTCAGCGCGCCGGGGCCACACCTGTGGCGGCGTGGTTGCGCCCGACCAGGGCCGGCTGCAGCGCAATGGGCTGGTTCTGTGCCCGCACCGCAGGGTGGCTGCTGCGGACGACCGGGTCGGCACCACGGAACGCGATGACGGCCGTGGCGACGCCGGCGATCACCACCGCCAGCGGGCCGGCGATCACCATCCAGACCATGCCGTAGCGCCACCAGGGGCGCACGCTTGGAGTTGCTTGGGGGTTGGGCATGGAGATCACCTCTGGCATTCAACGCGGAACAAGGAACACAGACTTTTCGCGCAGCTGGCCGTCGCCATCCAGCATGCGTACCTCGAAATGGATGGGGTGCGAACCGACGGCCGTGCCGCCCTGTTGCGGATACGGCAACTGCAGCCGCACCGGCACCCAACGCGACTGCGTGGCATCGACCTCGACCACGGCCTCGGAGGCCACCGTCAGCCCGGCCAGGCCACTGGCCGTGATCTGGAAGCGCTGGTGCGATTCCGTCGCGTTCATGATCTGCAGACGGTAAACGTTCTCGATGCCGCCGGCCACGATGCGTGCCATGGCGCCCCGGTCACGCACGATGTCGACCTTGAACGGCGTACGCATCAGCAGGCTGGTCAGCAGCGCCACGCTGATCACGACGAGCAGCGTGGAGTAGATCAGCACGCGCGGACGCATCACACGGCGCCAGATCTGCGCGCGGCTCCAGCCCTGCGCCAGCCCCTGCTGCGTGGTGAAGCGCACCAGCCCGCGCGCGTCGCCCATCTTGTCCATCACCCCGTCGCAGACGTCGGCGCAGGCGCCGCAGCCGATGCACTCGTACTGCAGGCCCTTGCGGATGTCGATGCCGGTCGGGCAGACCTGCACGCACAGCGTGCAATCGATGCACGAACCCAGGCCACGCGCGGCCGGGTCGGTGTTGCGCGGGCGTGCCCCGCGTGGATCGCCGCGCGCGGTGTCGTAGCTGACGATCAACGTGTCCTTGTCGAACATCGCGCTCTGAAAGCGCGCGTAGGGGCACATGTACTTGCAGACCTGCTCGCGCAGGAAGCCGGCGTTGCCATACGTGGCCAGCCCGTAGAAGAACACCCAGAACGCCTGCCACGGGCCGATCTGCGTAGTGAAGAAGGCCATGGCCAGTTCGCGCACCGGTGTGAAGTAGCCGACGAAGGTGAAGCCTGTCCACAGCCCGACCATCAGCCAAACGATGTGTTTGAACCACTTCTTGACGAACTTTTCCATCGTCATGGCCGAGGCTTCCAGCTTGATGCGGGCGCCGCGGTCGCCTTCGATCTTGCGCTCGATCCACAGGAACATTTCGGTGTAGACCGTCTGTGGGCACGTGAAGCCGCACCACAGCCGCCCGGCCACCGCCGTGAACAGGAACAGCGACAGCGCCGAGATCACCAGCAGGCCGGACAGGTAGATGAAGTCCTGCGGGTACAGCACCAGGCCGAAGATGTAGAAGCGCCGCGCCTCCAGGTCGAACAGCACGGCCTGGCGCTGGCCCCACTGCAGCCACGGCATGCCGTAGAACACCAGTTGTGTGAGCCACACCATGCCCCAGCGCCAGTTGGTGAACAGGCCGCTGACCGTGCGCGGGTGGATGGTCTGGTGCGCCTCGAACAGAGAGACGAGCTCACCCTCGCCCGATGTCTTGCCGGGCTGGATCGGGATCACCTTGCGGCTTGCCATGGGGGTTACCGCTGCATCACTTGTTGCTGAGGCCGTAGACGTACCCCGCCAGCACGCGGATCTGCGCCTCGCCCAGCTTGCCAGTCTGGCTGGGCATCTGGTTGGTCTTGCCGTTGTTGATGATGGCCACGATGGCATCTTCGCCCCAGCCGTGCAGCCAGATGTTGTCGGTCAGGTTGGGGGCGCCCAGCAGCGGGTTGCCCTTGCCGTTGCTGCCGTGGCAGGCTGCACAGGCGGTGAACTTGGATTTGCCCAGCGCAGCGCGCACCGAATCGTGGGCGCCGCCGGACAGGCTCAACACGTAATGCGCCACGTTCTTGACGTCGGTCGGCGAGCCCACGGCTGCAGCCATCGGCGGCATCACGCCCATGCGGCCTTTGGTGATGGATTCCAGGATCTGCTCCGGCGCACCGCCGAACAGCCAGTCGCCGTCCGACAGATTGGGAAAGCTCTTGCTGCCACGTGCATCCGAGCCGTGGCACTGCGCGCAGTTGTTCATGAACAGCCGCTCGCCAATGGCCATGGCCTGGGCGTCCTTGGCGATCTCGGGCACCCCCATGGCGGCGAAGCGCGCGTACAGAGGGGCCGTGCGGTCCTGCAGTTCCTGCACGTCGGCCTGGTGCTCGCCGGTGGACGTCCAGTTGAGCGTGCCGGGCTTGTCGCCCAGGCCGGGGTACAGCACCAGATAGACGATGCCGAAGATGGTGGTCAGGACGAACATCCACACCCACCAGCGCGGCAGGGGGTTGTTCATCTCGCGCAGGTCGCCGTCCCAGACGTGGCCGGTCGAGTTGTCGCCCGTGGGCGAAACCCGGGCTTTGCCAGCCGCCCAGAGCAGCAGCATGCAGCCGGCGATGCCGCCCAGGGTCACCGCAATGATGGCAATCGACCAGAAGCCGCTTGTGAAGTCACTCATGATGTTCTCGTGTCGTCAGTCTTGTTCGAACGGCAGTTGCGCGGCTTCGTCGAAGCCCTGGCGGTTGCGCCGGGACCAGGCCCAGACCCAGATGCCGAGAAAGCAGACCAGGGAGGCCACGGTGGCCAGCGAACGCAAAACGTTGATGTCCATGGTCAGTCCTTACTTGACCGCCAGGCCGAGGGATTGCAGATAAGCGATCATGGCTTCCATCTCGGTCTTGCCCTTCACGTCTTCGGCCGCTTTGGCGAGCTCCTCGTCGGTGTAGGGCGTGCCCAGGCGCCACAGCGCGCGCATGTTGGCGGCCGTCTGCGGGGCATCGACCAGATCCTTGTCCAGCCAGGCATAGGCCGGCATGTTGGACTCGGGCACCACGTCACGCGGGTTGATCAGGTGGATGCGGTGCCACTCGTCGTTGTACTTGCCGCCCACGCGGTGCAGGTCCGGGCCGGTGCGCTTGCTGCCCCACTGGAACGGGCGGTCGTAGACGAATTCTCCAGCCAGCGAGTAGTGGCCGTAGCGCAGCGTTTCGGCCTGCAGCGGGCGGATCATCTGCGAGTGGCAGTTGTAGCAGCCTTCGCGCACGTAGATGTCACGCCCGGCCAATTGCAGCGCGGTGTAGGGCTTGACGCCCGCCACGGGCACGGTGGTGGAGCGCTGGAAGAACAGTGGCACGATCTCCACCAACCCGCCGACCACCAGCACCAGCAGGATCAGCACGATCATCAGGAAGTTGTTGGTCTCGATCTTCTCGTGCGTCGACGGCTTCTGGGTGTTCTGCGACATGGTCTTTCTCGTTCGTGATGTTCAATGGGCCGCCGCAATTTGCGGGATGGCCACCGTCGCCGGGCGCGCGTTCAGCATGGTCATCACCATGTTCCAGGCCATCAGACACATGCCGCCGAAGTACAACAGGCCGCCCAGCAGGCGCACCGCGTAGAACGGGTAGGTGGCCTTGACGGACTCGGCGAAGGTGTAGGTGAGGGTGCCGTCGGTGTTGATCGCTCGCCACATCAGGCCCTGCATGACACCGGCGATCCACATCGCGGCGATGTACAGCACGATGCCGATGGTGGCGCTCCAGAAGTGCAGCTCGATCGCCTTGACGCTGTACATCTGCTTCTGGCCGAACAGCCGCGGGATCAGGTAGTACAGCGAGCCCATCGAGATCAGCCCGACCCAGCCCAGCGCGCCGCTGTGCACGTGGCCCACCGTCCAGTCGGTGTAGTGGCTGAGCGCGTTGACGGTCTTGATCGACATCATCGGCCCCTCGAACGTGCTCATGCCGTAGAACGACAGCGAGACGATCAGGAAGCGCAGGATCGGGTCGTCGCGCAGCTTGTGCCAGGCGCCCGACAGCGTCATCACACCGTTGATCATGCCGCCCCAGGAAGGCGCCAGCAGGATCAGCGAGAACACCATGCCAACCGACTGCGTCCAGTCCGGCAGCGCCGTGTAGTGCAGATGGTGCGGGCCGGCCCACATGTAGGTGAAGATCAGCGCCCAGAAGTGCACGATGGACAGTCGGTAGCTGTAGACCGGGCGCTCGGCCTGCTTGGGAATGAAGTAGTACATCATCCCGAGGAAGCCTGCCGTGAGGAAGAAGCCCACCGCGTTGTGGCCATACCACCACTGGATCATCGCGTCCTGCACGCCGGCGTAGGCCGAGTAGCTCTTGAACAGGCCCGAGGGCATGGCCATGCTGTTGACGATGTGCAGCAGCGCCACGGCGATGATGAACGCGCCGTAGAACCAGTTGGCCACATAGATGTGGCGCACCTTGCGGATGCCGATGGTGCCGAAGAACACCACCGCGTACGACACCCAGACCAGCGCGATCAGGATGTCGATGGGCCACTCCAGCTCGGCGTATTCCTTGCCGGAGGTGTAGCCCATGGGCAGGCTGATGGCTGCGGCCACGATCACCAGTTGCCAGCCCCAGAACGTGAAGGCCGCCAGCTTGTCACTGAACAGGCGCACCTGGCAGGTGCGCTGCACCACATGGTAGGCCGTGGCGAACAGCGCACAGCCGCCGAAAGCGAAGATCACTGCGTTGGTGTGCAACGGCCGCAGTCTCCCGTAGCTGAGCCACGGAATCCCCAGGTTGAGCTCGGGCCACGTCAGCTGGGCCGCGATGATCACACCCACCAGCATGCCCACCACGCCCCACACCACGGCCATCACCGTGAACTGGCGCACCACGGTGTCGTTGTAGACCGCGGCCTTGTTGTTCGACTGTTCCATCCTCGCCTCTCAGTTGGCGCTCCATGCGCGTTGCATGCAGTGTCAAAGGGTGAGGCGCGTTGTGCTTTGATGCAGGTCAAGGGCAGAGCAGCGCGTCGGGGAGGCACCACAGCGCGGATCACACTGCAAGCAATCAAGGCGCGGCGCCTGGCACGAACCGACCTCACCCCATCGGCTGCATTGACCCAATGGCACCCACCATCGTCCGCGACGGTCCGTTCCGCTTGTTCTTCTTCTCGCGCGAAGAATCGCGCGCAGGCCGTCGTCAGCGCGCATTTGCAGGAGATCCAAGATGCCTGGTATCGACATCTCGGCGGCTGAAGTCACCCACGTCTCGACGCATGGGTTCTGGTTGCTGCTCGGCGACGAGGAACTGGCCGTGCCCTTCGCGGATTTCCCCTGGTTCAAGAAGGCGACCATCGAGCAGCTCATCGCCGTGGAAAGGCCGAGTGACGACCACCTGTACTGGCCTCAGCTGGACATCGATGTGTCGGTGGCCTCGCTGCGAAATCCGGCAGCCTTCCCGCTTCATGACAAAGCTTGTGGCTGACGACTGACCATCGTCGACACCGACGGGCGTGGCGGTCCGCGCTCTTCAATCGCGCAGGATGCGCTCGCCCTCGGCTTCGATGTCTTCGAACTGCCCGCGCTCGATCGCCCACCACAGGCCGCCGAGGATGAAGAAGACCAGCACCACGGAGAGCGGAATCAGCAGGAAAAGAATGTCCATCAGCGTACCTCCACCGGCAGCAGCAGCCGCACAGGCGCCGGTCCGATCTCCAGCGGCGGCAGCGCCACCGACAGCCGCAGTGCGTTCAGCACCACCAGCAGCGAGCTGAGCGCCATGCCGAGCCCGGCCAGCCACGCCGGCATCCACCCCACCACGGCCAGCGGCACGCAGACGGCGTTGTAGACCGCCGCCCAGGCCAGGTTCTGGCGCACGACAGTCAGCGTGCGGCGGGCCAGCGCCAGCGTGTCGGCCACGCGCCCCAGCGCATCGCCCGGCACCACAAAATCAGCTTGGGCCTGCGCCAGTGGCACGGCGTGGCCGAACGCGAAGGACACATCGGCGCCGGCCAGCACCGGCCCATCGTTCAGTCCATCGCCCACCATGGCCGTGTGCCGGCCTTGCCGCTGCAACGCGCGCAGCGCTTGCAGCTTGTGCTGCGGCGAACAGCCGCCCCGCGCCTGGGCGATGCCCAGTGCCGCCGCCACACGCGCCACGGCCGGGCTGGCGTCGCCGGAAAGCAGATGCACCTGCAACCCCATGCTCTGCAACTGCGCCACCGTGGCCTTGGCATCGGCACGCAGGTCTTCGTGCAGCTCGAACGAGGCAAGCATGCCTTGTTCATCGCACAACCACACCGCCATTGCCCCGCCAGGTGCAGCGTGGACAGCCGCGCCTCCACCTCGCGCCTGCAAAAGCGCGCCCTCTTCGGACTGGTCGGGGCGCAGGCCGCAATGCGCGGCCGAACCCAGGCGCACTTCGCCCGGCCACGGCCAGCCGTTGCGCGCCAGACGCGCGCGGATGCCGGCGCCCGCCTCTTCCGCGAGATCGGAGACTTGCCAGTGGTCGGCGTTCGGCCCCTCCCGCCCGGCTGCGGCCAGCGCGCGCGAGGCCGGGTGCAGCGAGCGCCCGGCCAGCGCCGCCGCCATGGCCAGCGCCTGCTCACGCGCGATGCCGGGGCGCGTGCGCACCTCGCCCAGCGCCAGCGCGTCGCGCGTCAGCGTGCCGGTCTTGTCGAAGACAACGGTGTCCACCTTGGCCAATGCCTCCAGCGCCTGCAACCGGCGCACCAGCACACCACGCCGCGCCAGCGCACCGGCCGAGGCCAGCATGGCCGCCGGTGTGGCCAGCGACAGCGCACACGGACAGGTGACGACCAGCACGGCCACGGCCACCATCAGCGCGTGACCAGGGTCTTGCGGCCACCAGTAGGCACAAGCGCCGGCCGCGGCCAGCAGCACCGCAATGAGGAAGGGCCGTGCGATGCGGTCGGCCAGCTGCGCCATGCGCGGGCGTGAGCGGGCGGCCTCGTCCATCAGCGTGGCGATCTGCGAGAACCGTGTGGCCTCGCCCACGGCCTTCACGCGCACCCGCACGGCGGCAGCCAGGTTGTAGCTGCCGGCCAGCACGCCATCGCCCGGCCCGCGCGGCACCGGGCGCGACTCGCCGGACAGCAGCGCCTCGTCGGCCAGCGTGTGCCCCTCCAGCACCAGCGCATCGGCGACAAAGGCCTCGCCGGGCTTGACGTGCAGCACATCGCCCACGGCCACGCGGTGCGCGGCCACGCGCTCCAAAGCGCCATCGGCCCGCTCGCGCTGCACGCCGTCGGGCAGGCGGCGCAGCAGCAGGTCGAGCGCGCCGCCGGTGCGCTCGCGCAGGCGCGCTTCCAGCCAGCGGCTGCTGAGCAAAAAGAAGACGAACATGGTCAGCGAATCGAAATACACCTCGGCGCCGAAGATGCCCTGCGGCTCGAAGGTGCCCAGCGTGCTGACGGCAAAGGTGATGACGATGCCCAGCGCGACCGGCGTGTCCATGCCCACGCGGCGCGCGCGCAGGTCGCGCAGCGCAGCCTGCAGGAATGGCCCGCACGCGAACAGCATCACCGGCAGGCTCAGCACCCATGACGCCCAGCGCAACAGCCCTTGCGCATCGGCGCTGATGTCGCCCGGCGCTGCGGTGTAGGCCGGATACGCATACATCATCACCTGCATCATGCACAGCCCCGCCACGCCCCAGCGCCACAGCATGCGGCGCGAGGAGCGCAGCCGCTCGGTCTTCAGGTCCAGATCGTCCAGTGGCGCGGCGAAATAGCCTGCCGCACGCACCGCCGCCAGCCACTGCGAAGGGCGCACCGCGTCGGCGCGCCAGACCACGCGGGCACGCTGGCTGGCGGCGCCGACTTCGGCCGCCACCACCCCGGGCACGCCGCGCAGCGCGGCCTCCACGTTCAGCGCGCAGGCGGCGCAGGTCATGCCTTCGATGGCCAGGCTGGATTCCCACGCATCAGCGCCCTGCGCAGGCACGGCGCGGCTGAACGCCGGCCACTCGCGCGCATCGTCGATCCACGCCAGTGCGGGCTTGGCGGGGCCATGGGCGCGCAGGGGCTCAGTATCGGCAGTGGACATGGGTGCGAAGCTTAAGGCGCCCATCCCGCTGCGTCTTGATGCTGATCAATGCGAACGGCCGACGGGCCCACTATTCTGAAATGACACAACCACCAGGAGCTCACCGTGTACCAACGCATTCTTGTCGCCACCGACGGATCCGAACTCTCGAAAAAGGCCGTCGACAGCGCGCTGCAGCTGGCCGCCAAGCTAGGCGCCACCGTGGTCGCGATGAAGGTGATCGCGCCCTACCCTGTCAGCTATTTCGAAGGCTCGATCGCCATCGACCTGAAAGAGGTCGCCCGCACCGAAGAGCATTGGGCGACCGCCGCCATGCTGGAGCTCAAATCGGTACAGGCCGCCGGGCTGGAGCGCGAGGTCACCGTGTCGCCGGTGGTCGTGCATTCCGATCAGGTTGCAGAGGCGGTGATCTCCACGGCCAAGAAGCACCATTGCGACCTGGTGGTCATGGCATCGCACGGGCGCCGGGGCATCGGCCGCTTGCTGCTGGGCAGCGAGACCCAGCATGTGCTGACGCACTCGCACATTCCGGTGCTGGTGCTGCGCTGAGGGCGGGCCGGGCGGCGGCGCGCCGTCAGCTCCTGAAGATGGCCTCCAGGTCGACCTGATCGTTGACCCAGGGCTGGCCGGCCCGAGCCTTTGCAGACGCCATCTGGGGCGCGTTGCCGTATGCGGCGATCATGATGGACATGACGCCACCCGCACCCTCCACCCCACCCGACGCCCTGTGGGCGCTGCCCGCCACCACCCTGCAACAACGCTACCGCGAGGGCAGCCTCACGCCGCTGGCCGTGGTGCAGGCCATTCACCAGCGCATCGACGCGGTCAACCCGCGGCTGAAGGCGGTCGTGTCGCGCCGCGACGCGGCCGTGCTGCAGGAGGCGCAGGCCAGCACCCAACGCTTCGCGTCGGGCCAGCCACTGTCGCCGCTGGACGGCATCCCGATGACGGTGAAAGACAGCCTGTACCTGGCCGATCTGCCGACCACCTGCGGCACACCGGCGCTGGCCGACCACCGCCCAGGCTTCGATGAACTGGCAGCGGCCCGTGCGCGCGAAGGCGGCGCGCTGCTGCTGGGCAAGACCAACGTGCCCGAGTTCGCCAACGACGGCTACACCGCCAACCCGGTGTTCGGCGTCACCGGCAACCCGTGGGCGCCCGATCTCACGCCCGGTGGCTCCAGCGGCGGCGCGGTGGCGGCCGTGGCCGCAGGCATGGGGCCGCTGGCGATCGCACAGGACGGCGGCGGCTCCATCCGCCGGCCGGCCTCGCACACCGGGCTGGTGGGCCTGAAGCCTTCGCTCAGCGCGTGGCCCCGGCAGCACACGCTGCCCGGCCTGCTGCTGGACTTCGACTGCATCGGACCGATCGGCCGCACGGTGGCCGATGTGCGGCTGCTGTTCGAGGCGCTGCGCGGGCCGTCGCCGGCGGACCGATCTTCCATGGCGGCGGCCTGGGCGACACAGACCCGCCCACCCGCGCCGGCCCGCCTGCGCGTGCTGTACGTCGAGCACCTGGATGCCAATCCGCTGGACCGCCAGATCGCCGAAAGCTGCAGCGCCGCCATGCGCCAGCTGGCGGCACTGGGCCACCAGGTCGACACCGGCGCGCTGCCGCTGGATGTGCGCTTCGTGATGCAGGCCTGGTCCGAGATCGGCCAGGTGGGATTGGCGGCCATGTTCGACCAACACCCTGATTGGGAGGCGCGGGCCAGCGCCAAGTACCAGGCCGGCGCCGAGGCGGGCCGGCGCGTGTCGGGCTCGCGCGTCTGGCAGATCATGGGCATGGTGACGCAGCTGCGCCGCGACAGCGCCGCCATGTTCGCGCACTACGACGTCATCGCCATGCCGGCCGCCGCTGCCCTGCCCTGGCCCGCGCACGAGGCCTACCCCACGCAGATCGACGGCCAGGAAGTCGGCCCGCGCGGCCACGCCGCCTACACCGGCTGGGTCAACGCCGCCGGGCTGCCGGGCCTGGCGCTGCCGGCCACGCCCTCGCGCGAGGGCCTGCCCATCGGCCTGCAGCTGATCGGGCCGTACGGGGGCGACAGTTTGCTGCTGGACATCGGCGCGGCCTACGAAGCCGCCGCGCCCTGGGGGCACCGCTGGCCGGATGGTCTGGCGGACTGACATGCCATGACCGTGTTGGCCCGGCGCAGCCCTGCCAGGTGCCGCGCCTCGGCGGGGCGCCGGCTCAGGCGTTCCCGCCCACGCACGTCACGCGCGGCGCGCCAGCCGAGCTACACCGGCACGGCGGCGGCCGCTTTCAGCACCTCCATCACGAAGCTGGATTTGCAATCGCGCACCGCCGGATGCGCCAGCAGCTTGTCGGTGATGAAGCGTGAAAAGTGCGCCATGTCCTGCACGGCCACGCGCAGCAGATAGTCCATCTCGCCCGTCAGCGCCACGCAATCCATCACCTCGGGCCACAGCGCCACGGCGGCGCGGAAATCCTGTGTCGACGTGCCCTTGCCGGCAGACTGCTTCTCCAGGCTCACGTTCACATAGGCCGACAAAGCCAGGCCCACGCGCCGCGCGTCCACCGTCGCGCGGTAACCGGTGATGACGCCCGATTCCTCCAGCCGGCGCACGCGGCGCAGCACCGTGGACGACGACAACGCCACGGCCGCGCCCAGCTCGTCGAAGGTAGCGCGGCCCCGCTCCTGCAGCAGCGCGACGATGCGCCGGTCCAGCGTATCCAGGTCTGATGGTGCGTCGTTTGGCATATGGCGCCAGATTCTTGCACAAGCGAGGGATTACCTGACGCCAGATGCCATGGAAATTGCAACGCTCGCGGCCTACAGTGGAGCCTTCGCCCACCCGAACACGGACGCCTCCACCATGGCCAGCCCCACACCCCCCACCGCCGCCCCCCAGCGGCTGACCGATGCCGAACGCAGCGCCGCTCTGGCCACCCTGCCCGGCTGGACTTATGGCCCTGAGCGCGGCGGGCTGATCACACGGCAGTACGAGTTCATCGACTTCGTCACCGCCTTCAGCTTCATGACGGCCGTGGCCCTGCAGGCCGAGAAGCGCAACCACCACCCGGAGTGGTCGAACGTGTACCACCGCGTCACCATCGTGCTCACCACGCACGATGCCGACGGCCTCACCGCGCGCGACATCGACCTGGCCCGGCTGGCCGACCACGCCGCCGCCCGCTGCACCGCTTGAGGTCGACGCCATGCTGAACACCCCCACCGCCGAAGCCCCCGCCAAGACCAAGCACGGCCTGGCCGCCGAAGACGCCGCGCCGCCCTCGGCCGACTGGACCATCGACCAAGGCTGGGCGAACTACACCGCCGAAGAACATGGTGTCTGGAAGACGCTCTTCGAGCGCCAGAGCAAGCTGCTGCCCGGCCGCGCCTGCGACGCCTTCGTGCAGGGCATGCACGACTTGCCGATCGGCGCCGAGCAGATCCCCGACTTCCGCGCGCTCAGCGATGTGCTGATGAAGAAGACCGGCTGGCAGGTGGTGGCCGTGCCCGGCCTGGTACCGGACGACGTGTTCTTCGACCATCTGGCGAACCGGCGCTTTCCCTCGGGCCAGTTCATCCGCAAGCCGCACGAGCTGGACTACCTGGAAGAGCCCGACGTCTTCCACGACGTGTTCGGCCATGTGCCGATGCTGATGAACCCTGCGATTGCCGACTACATCCAGGCCTACGGCCAGGGTGGCCTGCGCGCCAAGACGCTGGGCGTGCTGGACAAGCTGGCCCGGGTCTACTGGTACACGGTCGAGTTCGGCCTGGTGCAGCAGAAAGACGGCCTGCGCATCTACGGCGCCGGCATCGCATCGAGCTACACCGAGACGCTGTTCGCACTGGAAGATCCCTCGCCCAACCGCATCGCCTTCGAGCTGGAGCGCGTCATGCGCACGCACTACCGCATCGACGATTTCCAGGAAAGTTATTTCGTGATCGAGCACCTGGACGCTTTGCTGGAGTTGGCCCGCATCGACTTCGCGCCGCTGTACGACCGCGTGCGCGACGACGATGGCTACACCCCGGGCATGGTGCTGCCACAAGACCGCGTCATCACCCGAGGCACGGGCAGCTACCACGCCGCGCGCCGCGTTCAGGCCAAGGAAACGGCGTAAGCGCGCACCGCCGTGCGCACAACGGAGATCTCCATATGACCCAATTCAAGAACAAGACCGTGCTGCTGACCGGCGCCGCCGGCAACCTGGGCCGCGCCGTCGCCACGGCCTTTGCCGCGCAGGGCGTCAACCTGGTGCTGGTGGACCGCCATCGCGAAGCGCTTGTCGCGGCCTTCGGCGCGGAGGAAGGCCCGACGCGCGCCTTTGTGTCCGCCAACCTGCTGGACAGCGCCGAGGCCGTGAACGCCGCCCAATCCGCGATGCGCCAATTCGGCCGCATCGACGTGCTGTGCAACCTGGCGGGCGGCTTTCGCATGGGCGAAGCCGTGCACGAGACCAGCTCTGCCAACTGGGATTTTCTGTTCGACCTGAACGCCCGCACCGTGCTGCACATGGTCCGGGCCGTGGTGCCGCACATGCTGGCCGCCGGCCAGGGCCGCATCGTCAACGTCGGCGCCTTCGCCGCCCAGAAAGGCGCGGCGCAAATGGGCGCCTACATCGCATCCAAGAGCGCCGTGATCCGGCTGACCGAGAGCATGGCCGCCGAGTTGCGCGAGCGCGGCATCAACGTGAACTGCGTGCTGCCCACGATCATCGACACACCCGAGAACCGCAAGGACATGCCGGACGCCGACCCGGCGCGCTGGGTGGCACCGGGAGATCTGGCGAACGTGATCGTGTTTTTGGCGTCCGACGCGGCGCGGGCCGTGCATGGGGCGGCTGTGCCGGTGACGGGGTTGAGCTGACAGGCCACTCCGCGCCCCGCGTAGCGGCAGCATGGTGGTGTTCCGTTCGTACGGTAGAAAGTTATCCGATCAGCGTTGACAATCACCACGCAGCGGGTCGCTGGAGCCCCCAAAGGCATCTGCGTCGCCACGAACCACTGATCGCAAGCACGGGAGACCATCCATGAAGGCGGACCACATCCTCATTGACAAGATCCGGCAGTTGCCGCCGCAACGCATGGCCGAGGTCGAAGACTTCGTTGACTTCCTGCGCGCCCGCGAGGATGAAAGCCGTCTGACCCAGGGCGCAGCGCTGGCCAGTGAAGCCAGCTTCGCTGCCGTCTGGGACAACGACGAAGACGCTGTCTACGACGCGCTCTGAACCGGTGTCTTGTTCATTCGGCGATGTTGTGCTGGTGCCGTTTCCGTTCACCGATCAGTCCGGCACGAAAAAGCGTCCCGCTGTGGTGGTCTCCAGCGCCGGCTACAACGCCGATCGCCGGGATTACATCATCATGGCCATCACGAGCCAGATTCGCCAGCCTCTGGGTTTTGGTGAGGCCATGGTTACGGACTGGCACGGCGCCGGGCTCGTCAAACTGTCCGTCTTCAAGCCCGTGCTCACCACCATCGAGCAATCACTCGTCGTGCGGACCATGGGGTCGCTGACCGGAGCGGATCGTGTCAATCTGCGGGCCATTCTTTCCCGCGTCATCGGGCCGTGACGCGGCACTGGACGAGTTGGCCGCTCCCCCTCGGCCCACAATGAGCCCGTGCCGCGGGGGACAACGCGGCACCTCCATCGCACCCCATGGACCCCACCGCGAACCGCATCTTCATCTCCTACCGCCGTGACGATGCCGCCGGTTACGCCGGCCGGCTGGAAGAAGCGCTGGAGAAGCGCATCGGCCGCGGCAGCGTCTTCCGCGATGTGCTCGACATTCCGCCGGGTGAAGACTTCGCTGCCGCGATCCGCACGCGCCTGGCTGGTGCGCAGACGGTGCTGGTGCTGATCGGCCCGCGCTGGGCCGGCGGGGAGGCGCCCGGTCAGCGGCGCATCGACGAGCCCGACGACTTCGTGCGGCTGGAGGTGGCGATCGCGCTGGAGAGCGGCGCGCGCGTGGTGCCGGTGCTGCTGCCCGGCGCCCAAATGCCGATCGAGGACGACCTGCCCACGCCGATGCAACCACTGGCGCGGCGCAATGCGTTGAGCCTGGCCGATGCGCACTGGGATGCCGACATTGCCCGCCTGGCCGACGCCATCGCGCCGCCCCGGCCCCGCCAACGCAGCGTCTGGCCCTGGGCGCTGGGGGGCGCGGCCGTTGCCGCCAGTGCCGTCGCGGCGCTGTGCTGGCTGAAGCCCTGGGGGTCGGCCGAACCGGCCGACCCATCTGCGCGGCTGGTCGGCACCTGGCAAGCCGAAGTCGCTTACGGCTGGGGCGCCAGGCACACGGAGCGCTTCGAGTTCAAGCGCCACGCCGGGCAGCTGACGGGCACAGCGTCCTTCCTGAAGTACCCGCGCGCCATCGACAAGCTGGAGTTCGACGGCGTCAACCTGCACTTCGAGACGCGGACCCAGCAGACGATGGGCAGCGAATCGCGCGAGCTGACGCACCGTTACAGCGCCGAGCTGCGGGGCCAGCCGCCCGACGAACGGCTGGCGCTGCGCATGCAGACCAGCGGCGCGTTCGACAGCAACAAGCCGCTGGAGTTCGAAGCCACGCGCGTGGCTGTGGCTGCGGCTACGCCTGCAGCAGCGGCCTCGGCCGCGGCACGTTGACGCGGCCGATGTCGCCCGCCCGCCCACGCTGCGGCGCGCCTCGGACGCCAACGGGCCCGCGCCGCCGCAACGGCTCTTACTCCACCTTGATGCCCGCGTCCTTCACGACCTTGTTCCACTTGGCCAACTCGGCCTTGAGGTAGCCCGCCAGCTCTGCCGACGTGCTGGTCGCCGGCTGAATGTCCAGCGCCTGCAGCCGCTCCCGGTACGCCGACGAATTCACGGCCGCGTGCACCTGTGTGCCCAGCCGCTCCAGCACCGCCGGCGGCGTGGCGGCCGGCGCGAAGAACGCCAGCCAGATCGTGGTCTGATAGCCCGCCACGCCGGACTCTGCAATCGTCGGCAGATCGGGCAGGCTGGGATAGCGCTTCAGGCTGGCCGCGCCCAGTGCACGCACGCGCCCGGCCTGGATGTTCGGGATGGCCGACGACATGTTGTCGAACATCATGCTCACATGGCCCGCCAGCACGTCCTGGATGGCCGGCGCCGCGCCCTTGTAGGGCACGTGCGTGATGTCGATGCCGGTCTGCGCGCGGAACAGCTCGCCGCCCAGGTGGTAGGTGCTGCCGGCGCCGGAGCTGGCGTAGGTCAGCTTGCCGGGGTTGGCGCGCGCATAGGCGATCAGCTCCTGCACCGTGCGCGCCGGCACGCTGGGGTGCACCACCAGCACGTTCTCGATGGTGGCGATCAACGAGACGGGAACGAAATCGCGCACCGGGTCGTAGGGCAGCTTGCTCGACAGGTTGGGGCTGGCCGCCATGATGCTGCTGGTGCCCAGCAGCAGCGTATCGCCATCGGGCGTGGCCTTGGCCACGTGCACCGCACCGATGGCGCCGGTGGCGCCCACGCGGTTCTCCACGATGACGGTGCGCTTGAGCGATTCGGACAGCAGCGGCGCCAGCACGCGCGCCAGCACATCCGTGGGCCCACCGGCCGAGAACGGCACGACGATGCGCACGGTGCGCTCCAGCGCTGGCTGGGCATGGGCGGCAGGCGCCAGCGCCGCGGCGGCGCCGGCTTGCAAGACAAGCCTTCGTTGCATGGAGTCTCCTGGTGGATGGTGTCGAGAAACGGGAAGTGGAGCGGCCAGCCGCCCACGGTGACGGCTGCGCTCAGGCCGCAGGTGATGCCGCAGGTGATGCCGGCGCAGCCTTCTCGGCCTCGATGTCGGCAAACACGCGCGCTGCTGTCTTGAACGCGTCCAGCGCGGCGGGTGCGCCGCAATAGGCCCCGCAGTGCAGAAAGATCTCGCGCATCTCGTCGCGCGTGACGCCGTTGTTCAGCGCGCCGCGCACGTGAATGGCAAGTTCGGCGGGCCGGTTGATGGCCGTGAGGATGGCCAGGTTCAGCATGCTGCGCTGCTTCAGCGACAAGCCCGCGCGCGTCCAGACAGCCCCCCAGGCGTGCTCGGTCAGAAAGTCTTGCAGCGGGCCGGTGAACTCGTCCGCGCGTGCCAGCGCGGCATCGACATACGCGTCACCGAGCACCTGGCGCCGCACGGCCAGACCGGCCTCGTAGGTTTCACTTTTCATGGGGTGCGTGGTCCTTGTAGGGTGTGCGCCGTTGCTTCCCGAATGGAAACGCCAGGTCAGCAGATGTTCAACGGTGCATGGGCGTGCGTGCCGATTATGGGAAGCACGGGTGGTGTTGCGGCACTGTCTGCCGAAAATGCCTCGTTCCAATTTGGAAACAACGCCCGCAACCGCCATGGACCGCCTCGCCTGCCTGCACGTCTTCGCCGAAGTGGCACGCGCCACCAGCTTCACGCTGGCTGCGCACCGCCTGTCGATGTCACGCGCCAGCGTCAGCAAGCACATCGCCCAGCTCGAGCGCGATCTCGGCGCGCAGCTGCTGCAGCGCACCACCAAGCAGGTGGGGCTGACGGATGCCGGCCTGCGCGTGCTGGAGAACGGCGCCCTGCTGCTGGAGCGCTACGACGAGATCGTGGCCGACGTGCGCGACACCGTGACGGCCCCGCGCGGCGTGGTGCGCGTCAGCGCGCCGCAATCGTTCTGCACGCACCAGCTGCTGCCGCTGGTCACCGATTTCTCGCGCCAGCACCCGGACATCCAGATCGCGCTCCTCCATCGACGACGGCCGCTCGGCGCTGGTCTCCGACGGGCTGGATGTGATGGTGCGCATTGCCTCGGCTCTGGATGACGCCAGCCACGTCGCGCTGCCGCTGCTGACCGCGCCCCAGGTGCTGGTGGCATCGCCCGCCTACCTGCGGCGGGCCGGCCGGCCACGCAGCCTGCGCGACCTGGCGCGGCACAACTGCCTGGTGCACACCATCAAGTCGCCGACCGGCATCTGGCGCTTCGGCGGCACCGGGGCCGATGAGATCGCCGTGCGCGTGCGCGGCAGCCTGTGCGCGAACTTCGGTGACGTGCTGCACCAGGCGGCGCTGCGCGGAGAAGGCTTGTCGGTGCATCCGGTCTACATGGTCGAGCACGACCTGCGCGCCGGCCGGCTGGAGCAGGTACTGCCCGATACACCGCCGCGCCCGCTGGATGTCGTCGCGCTGTATTCATCGCGGCGGCATCTGCCGGGGCGCGTGCGGTTGCTGCTGGAGCATTTGCAAGCGTGGGCGCGGACGCCGCCGGCCTGGGCTGCGCCATACCGGCCGTGACCTCGCAGCGGCGCATCGCTGCGGCGGGTGCTGCACCACCACGACGGCGCCTGTCCGGCCGCCAACGAGTTTATTTGATCGATTTCTGCACTAAAGTTTTTATTGGTTCAGTCGAAAATATGGACTAATCGCCCTCCTCAGAGGAACCCCAACAGCACAACAACAACACAACGCGTAACCCCGGATTCAAAGCTTTGCATTCCCGTTCAGCCCGCGCTTTGCGCCGCATGGCCCACAAGACGGCCGCATCCGTCACGTTGGCGTTTCTCACGTTCTGTGCCGCCGCACAGCCCACTGATCCGATGCTCGACCAGGCGCGTGCGCTGATGGCGGCGGGCCAGCCGCAGGCCGCCTTTCGCCTGCTGGAGCCGGTCGAGCCACAGCGCGCCGGCGATCCGCACTACAGCTACCTGCTGGGCATCGCCGCGCTGGACGCAGGACAGCCCACGCGCGCCATCTTTGCGCTGGAACGCGTGGTCGCGTTGACGCCCGACAACAACCTCGCGCGCGCCGAGTTGGCGCGGGCCTACCTGGCCGCCGGTGAGCCGGCGAACGCCCGCGCCGAGCTGCGCACGGCGCGGCGCGGTCAGATGCCGGCCGAGGCCGCTGCGGCGATCGACCGCGTGCTGGGCGCCATCGAACCCGAGGTGACCGACACCGCCGCCAGCATCTGGCGGGGCCATGTGGAAGCCTTCCTTGGCCACGACAGCAACGTCAACAGCGCCACGGCCGCTGGGCAGTTCGCGCTGCCTGCGTTCGGCGGCATCGTCTTCAACCTGGCGCCCGAAAACCAGCAGCGTGGCGACACGTTCGCCGGCCTGGGCGCAGGCGTGGGCCTGCGGCTGCCACTGACCGCCGCCTGGGAACTCGATGCGTCCGTGAACACGCGCGGCACCTACCACCGCAATGTCGAGCAGATGGACAACCGCCACGTGGACGCCAGCGCAGGTGTTTCATACACCACGGGGGCGAGCCGCTTTTCCGCAGCATTGCAGACAACGCAGTACGACATCGACCAGCGCCGCTATCGCCGCGCATCCGGCGCCACCGTGCAGTGGCAATACACGCTGGACAAGCGCTCGCAGCTCAGCGTCTTCGCGCAGCAGAGCCGGCTGGCCTACGCGCAGGACAACGCCCGCGATGCCGACCGCACCGTGGTGGGAGCAGGTTATGCGCGCGCGTTCCATGACGGCCGCCAGGTCGCCTACGCCAGTCTGTACCACGCCGACGAGAAGGCCCGCGGCACCGGCTTTGACAACTACGGCCACCGCGCGCTGGGCGTTCGCGTGGGCGCCGAGGCCATGGTCGGCACCGGCAAGGTGGTCTTTGCCGCCTTGCAGTACGAGCGCCGCCGCCACGGCGGCACCGAGCCATTCTTCGATACCCGCCGCGAAGACCGGCAGCTCGACTTCACGGCCGGTGTGCATTTCACGCCCTCGCCGCTGTGGCGCATCTCCCCGCAACTGTCCTTTGCACGCGCCGACTCCAATGTCGTGCTGTATGCCTACCGCCGTGTCGTCTGGCAGCTGGCCGTGCGCCGGGAGTTCAATTGAAGCCGCGCTCCATCCTCTGCCCATCGAGCCTGTCCGCCACGCGGCCACTGGCGCAAGCCATTGAAACCACCATCATGAACATGCCACGCCACCCGAACGCCACTGCATGGCGTCGGCTTCCGCAGCTGAGCGCGATCGGCCTTGCCCTCGCGATCACCGGATACGCCCATGCGCAATCCACGCCATCCGCAACGGTCATCTTCGCCACGGCCGGCGCCAGCGTGGTGCAGGCGGACGGGAAGCGCCGCGCCGCCGCACAAGGCATGACGCTGTCCTCCGGTGACACCATCGAAACCGGCAGCGGCGGTGTGCAGCTGCGCATGGTCGATGGCGGCATGATCTCGCTGCATCCGGGCTCGGCCCTGCGCCTGGACGAATACCACATGGGCGCTGCCGGTGGCGCTGGCGCCAAAGGCTTCATGAGCCTGCTCAAGGGCGGCCTGCGCACCGTGAGTGGATTGATCGGCAAGGCCCGCCCCGACGACTACCGGATGGAAACTCCGGTCGGCCTGATCGGCATCCGCGGCACGGAATACACCGCGGTGCTGCGCGACGGCCTCACGGTCAATGTGGCCGGGGGCCGCGTGGCGCTGTGCAATGACACCGGGTGCAGCGACGTCGCACGCGGCATGTCGGCGTTTGCCGCCAGCCGCACGGCCCAGCCCGTCATGTCGAAACTGGTCTCCACCGTGGTGCCGGCCACCACGAGTGCTGCCGCGCCGGCGCCGGCGCAGGAGACCGCTTCGGCCGATGCCGCCGCCCAGCCTGCCACGCCCACGGTGGTCGCCACCGCATCGTCGGCCGTCGTGCGCTCTGCTGGGGAGCAGGTGCAGACGTACTTGCAGAGTCTGGTCGCCCCGGATGCCGATGCCGGCCAGCCGAATCAGCCAACGCCTCCAGGTGACGTCGCCGTTGTGGCGCCGGCGCCAGCCCCAGGCAGTTTCTCGCCGCCGACTGGCGCTCCGGCCCCCGCGCCGATCGATCCGCCACCTGCGCCACCGGCAGCCGGGCCAGGCGCGCCGTCGCCGTCGCCGTCGCCGTCGCCGTCGCCGTCGCCGTCGCCTTCACCTTCACCTTCACCCTCACCTGCACCTGCGCCCGCAACTGGGACTGCACCTGCACCCGCACCTGCGCCTGGGCCGTCTCCTTCTCCTTCTCCGGCACCCTCCCCCGCGCCAGGCCCGGCTCCAGCCCCGAGCCCCGCCCCAGCGCCAGGCCCCACGCCGGCGCCACCACCGCTGGTCGAAACTCCAATGCCGTCGAGCCTGGGCACGGTCATGGCGGTCACCAGCGACCGCAACGGCGATACGGAAGCACTGACAGCGGTGGGCCACCGCAAATTCACCGGAACGCAGCTGACCGAAGTGCGGGAACGCGAGGGGTCTGGAACAAGGTTTCTGAGCGACGGCAAGACGACGCAGACGCACTCGGACGGCAACATCGCGTGGGGCCGCTGGACGGATGGCAGGCACGACATCGGCCCGAATGACGATGACGACGATGATGACGACGACGACGATGACGACGACAGGGGTGGCGAGGGCCAGACGCGCGCCCTTCACTACTTCACCTTCTCGGGCACGCCCTCGCTCCCGGTGGTGAAGACGTTCAACTCGTTCGGCTCGACCGCCACGACCATCACCTCGACCCGTGGGCAGTTGGTGGCCACGGGCGTGGAGAACGCAGCGGGTGGAAGCCTGCGGGTCACGTTCCCCGGCACCTCGGGCGGCTTCGCATCGTTCGCGCTGACGGTGCCGGTCTCCAGCCAGACCTTCTCCTTGACCGGCACCGCGCAGCAGACGGGCACCTACGGCTTCGCGGGCGCCGCATCGATCGCCAGCACCGGCGCCGGCTGCGCCAGTGTCTGCCGAGGCGCGCTCGGCAACGGGGCCGCCGTGCGCGGCCTGGTGGGCGGGGCCGGCAGCTCGCGTGCCGGGCTGCTCTATGGGTTCAGCAGCAGCCTGGGCGTGGTGACTGGCGCCATGGTCTTCAAGCCATGAGGGCCAGTCGTTTGCCCGCTCGCTGGTAACGCAGCGTGTTGGCGCGCACAACGTCTCGCCCCGACGGGCCCGTGGGGATGCGCGGGCCGCAGAGCCCGGCCTCGCGCCCGTCGTGACTTCGCCGCGCCGCCGCCACTGGCGCACCGCAGCGCAGGCGGCCGGCTGGCTGGTCCTGCTGCTGCTGGCCGCTGCTGTTCTGCTGGCGGACCCGCCGTGGCTGCGCACCCTGCGCCACGCAGTGTTCGATCAGTACCAGCGCTGGCAGCCGCGGGTGTGGCAAGACACGGCGGTGCGCATCATCGATGTGGACGAGGAGAGCCTGGCGCGCATCGGCCAGTGGCCGTGGCCGCGCACCACCATGGCCCAACTGGCCATGCAGGCCACGGCCGCCAAGGCGGCGGCGCTGGGCTTCGACGTCGTGTTCGCCGAGCCCGACAGGACATCACCGGCAGCGGCCGCAGGCAACGGGCAGGTGTCGCCGACCCAGTGCGCCATCACCGATGTGCGGCCCGACCACGACACGGTGTTTGCGCAGGCCATGACCGGCGGCGGCGTGGTGCTGGGCTTCGCACTGCGGCCGACGCCAGCACCATCGGCACCGCCCGGCGCCACCGCCCCCGCATCGCTGCCTGCCCAGGCCCGGTTCGTGGTGCTCGGCCCACCGGCGGCCCCCTTCCTGCGGGATTTCGCAAGCACGATCGGCCCGGTCCAGCCATTGGCCGACCATGCCGCCGGGCTGGGCGCCCTGGCGTTCCTGCCAGACTCGGACGGCGTCGTGCGCCGGGTGCCCCTGCTGCTGCGGGTCGGCGACCAGTTGCTGCCCAGCCTGGTCACCGAGATGCTGCGCGTGGCACAGCGCCAGCGCAACATCACCGTGCTGACCGAGGCCGATGGCGTGCAGGAGGTCCGCGTCGGCGGTCACGCCATTGCGACGACGCAGACCGCCGAGCTGTGGGTCCACTACGCGCCGCCAGCGCCTGCGCGCACCATCCCGGCGTGGAAGCTGCTGCAAGGCCAGGTACCGGCCAGCGAACTGGAAGGCCGGCTGCTGCTGGTGGGCAGCTCCGCGCAAGGCCTGCTGGATCTGCGCTTCGGCACCCAGGGCCATGTGGTGCCGGGCGTGGAAATCCACGCCCAGGCGATGGAGCAGATCCTGACCGATGGCCTGCTGTCCAGGCCGGCATGGGCGCAGGCCGTCGAGGCCCTGACCTTGCTGCTGGGCGGCATCGCGGTCGGCGCACTGGCCCTGACCACCAGGCCGGCCGTCGCCAGTGCGGCAGCGGCTGCCGTGCTGGGCACCATCGGCGCCACCTCGTGGTGGGCGTTCACCGACCATCGCCTGCTGCTCGATCCGCTGACACCCGCGCTCGGCATCATCGGCGCCTTCATCGTGCCGACCTTGCTGCGCCACCACACCAGCGAGAAGCGCCGCCGATGGGTCTCGCAAGCGTTCTCGCGCTATGTCTCACCCAACCTGGTGGCGCACATCGTCCAGCACCCAGAGCAGCTGGCGCTGGGTGGCCAACGGCAGCACTGCACCTTCATCTTCTCGGACCTCGCGGGGTTCACCGGCCTCATGGAACGCATCGATCCGAGCGAGGCTGTGGGGCTGTTGAACGACTACCTGGACGGCATGATCGCCGTGGCCTTCAAGCACCAGGGCACGCTGGACCGCATCGTCGGCGACGGCATCGCCATCATGTTCTCGGCCCCCATTCCCCAGCCCGACCACCGCGAGCGGGCCGTCGGCTGCGCCATGGAACTGCAGCGCTTTGCGACCGCCTTCGCCCTCAAGCAGCAGGCCAGCGGCGTGCCGTTCGGCCACACCCGCATCGGCGTGCACAGCGGCGAGGTGATCGTCGGCAATTTCGGCGGCAAGACGATCTTCGACTACCGCGCGCTGGGGGACCCGGTGAACACCGCGTCGCGGCTGGAGAGTTCGAACAAGAGCCTGGGCACGCGACTGTGCGTGTCCGAAGATGTGCTCGTCGCCTGCCCGGCGATGGCGGTGCGCTGCGTGGGACGGTTGATCTTCAAGGGCAAGACCAAACCGCTGAAGGTGTTCCAGCCCGCGCATGACGGGCTGGATCTGCCGGTCGATGCGCCAGCGCTGGAGCGTTACGCGCAGGCGTATGCGTTGATGGCGTCGGAGCAGCCCGAGGCCTTGGCTGCCTTCGAGGAGTTGGCGCAAAGCGAACCGAAGGAGCCGTTGGTGCAATTTCATCTGGAGCGCCTGCGCCGCGGCGAGCGGGGCGACGTGATTACCCTGGTCGACAAATAGCGTCGGCGTGCCGCGCCAGAGCGTCGCTGCAGCGCGCTGCACACGCGGGCTTTCGCCTGCGATCAGACGCCGCACGGAACGGACAGCAGAATCGGGGCATGCCCCAGCTTTCATCCACTCGCCCGTGCCCCGCCGTCAGCCTCACCGGCCCGTCCCCGGCATGAGGGCCGTAGCCTGGTGGCGGTGGGCGGTCGGCGCGATGGCGCTGCTGCTGACTGCGGTGGGCGTCGCCAAGCTGGAGCGGCTGCGGGAGGGCATCACGGTCCAGACGATGCGCCTCGGCCAGACGCCGGTCACGGTCTGGCGCCCTGCAGGCACTGCAGCACCGGCGCCGGTGGTGCTGATCGCGCATGGCTTTGCCGGCTCTCAGCAACTGATGCAGCCCTTTGCGCTGACGCTGGCACGCA
The DNA here is from genome assembly GCF_056521305.1 of Rhodoferax sp. RT4P68. Lineage (NCBI taxonomy): Bacteria > Pseudomonadati > Pseudomonadota > Betaproteobacteria > Burkholderiales > Comamonadaceae > Rhodoferax > Rhodoferax sp. RT4P68. Next base: position 112,431 of record NZ_JBWMBB010000011.1, on the reverse strand, counting down.
ACGGCTTCGTCGCCGTCACGTTCGATTTGCCGGGCCATGGCCGCAACCCGTCGCCGATGCGGGGCGGCCTCGCCGACCAGGACGCGAGCCAGCGCACGCTGATGGCCTCCATGGCCGACATGGGCGCGTTCGCCGCCAGCCTGGCGGGCGCCCAAGGGCGCTATGCCGTGCTCGGGCATTCGATGGCGTCGGACATCATCGTGCGCCACGCGCAGGCCCACCCCGCGGTTCAGGCCAGCGTCGGCATCTCGCTCTTTGCGCCGAGCATCGTGGCCGACACACCACCCGACAGCCCGCGCAACCTGCTCGTCGTCAGCGGTGCGCTGGAGCCGCAGATGATGGCCAACGAGGCGCTGCGCGTGGTCGGCCGCGTAGCGGGTGCACAGGCCAGGCTCGACACCACCTACGGCCAGTTCGCCGACGGCACGGCACGGCGCGCCACGCTCTCGCCCGGCGTGGAGCACATCGGCGTGCTCTACAGCGCGCACACGCAGGCCCAGACGCTGGCCTGGCTGAACGCCGCCTTCGGCCGCCTGGGTACGCAGCAGCCCTTCATCGATGCGCGCGCTGCGTCGCTCGGGCTGCTGCTGCTTGGCTTGGTGGCACTGGCCTGGCCCTTGGCGGGCTGGCTGCCGCGTGTGGCTGCGCCAGGGCCGGCGACCGATGCAGCCAGCACGGCGCCCGCGCGCCGGCGCTGGTGGGGCCGGCGCGGCCAGGCGGTGCTGACCGTGGCGCCGGCCGTGCTGGTGCCGCTGGTGCTGTGGAAGCTGCCCACCGACGTACTGCCCATTCTGCTGGGCGACTACCTGCTGCTGCACTTCGCGCTGTACGGGCTGCTCACCCTGGGCGGCTTGTGGCTGCTGGGCTGGCGGCCAGCGGCCCGACCGGGCTCGCAGCGTGCGGCCCTCGCCATGGCCACACTGATGACCACGGCCTATGCGCTGCTCGCCGTGGGTGTGCCGCTGGACCGCTACGTCTTCAACCTGTGGCCCGAGGCGGTGCGGGTGCCGCTGGTATTGGCGCTGTGCGCGGGCACGCTGCCGTACTTCCTGGCCGACGAGTGGCTGACGCGGGGGCGCGCGGCGCCCACGGGCGCCTACTTCGCGAGCAAGCTCGCCTTCCTGTTATCGCTCGTGCTGGCGATCGCGCTGAACCCGGGGCGGCTGTTCTTCCTGGCGATCATCGTGCCGGCCATCCTGCTGCTGTTCGTGGTCTATGGGCTGTTCAGCCGCTGGGCACACGCCCGCACGGCGAGCCCGGTGGTGGCCGCGATCGCCAACGCGCTGGCCTTCGCCTGGTTCATCGCGCTGACCTTCCCGCTGGTGGCCTGACGTCGGGCCGGCTCCGGTGGCGCGGATGTGGCGGGCAGCACGCTCGCCAACCCCCAGTCGTCAGGCCGACGTCACGGCGCGGCCGTGGGTCAGGTCACCATGACCGGCCAGAAGGCCGTCGATCGAGATGTCTTCATCCAGCGCTTCCCAGTGAATGCCGCGCGGACTGAGTTCGAACTGGGCCCGCTGTTCCGGCGTGGCCGCCAGCAGCCGAGGGAACCATGCCAGAGGCACGGCAATGACCCGGCCATCGTCCAGGTGCACCCCCATGCTGTCGTCGTCAAAACGCACTGCATCAGCCGAAGTACTCATCCCAAGTCCTTTCGATCATTTCGTGGTTGGCTCGCGCCACTTCGACCAGCTCGCGCAGCGTTCGGCATCGACACATTCCAATCCGAAGGCGATGCAAGCAATCAGAACGTCTTCCCAAACAGAAAATTCCATAAAGGAAAAAGAAAGAAGACGTACAAGCTACACGACCCGAGGAACTGGAACATCATCCAGTTGTCAACCGGAGCAACAAGGCCAGTGAGTGTGACAAGCCAGTAGCCTCCTCCCACAACCCACACAGTGAGAAAGCATGCAAACCCGGTGGGGTTGTGAATCAGAACGTATTGAAAAGCCTTCTTCATAGGACACGTCCATGTCATTCGGGGCTTCGTTAATCGTCCACCTCACGCAAACAACCCCTTGTACTGCTCCCGCAGCAGATTCTTCTGCACCTTCCCCATCGTGTTGCGCGGCAGCTCGCCCACCACGAAGCAGCGCTTGGGAATCTTGAAGTTGGCCAGCTGCGCCTTGAGCTGCGCCAGCAGCGCATCGCCATCGACCGCCGCGCCCGGCCGGGCGATCAGCACGGCGACGCCGACCTCGCCGAAGTCCGGGTGCGGCACGCCGACCACGGCGCTTTCGGCCACGCCCGGCATGTCGTTCAGGAAGCCTTCGATCTCGGCCGGATAGACGTTGTAGCCGCCGCTGATGATCAGGTCCTTGCTGCGGCCGACGATGGTGACGTAGCCGTCGGCATCGATACGGCCCACGTCGCCAGTCTTGAAGAAACCATCCGCTGTGAACTCTTCGGCCGTCTTCTCGGGCATGCGCCAGTAGCCCTGGAACACATTCGGCCCGCGCACCTGGATGCCGCCGATCTCGCCACGCGGCACGGCCTGGCCGGCATCGTTCACCACCCGGAGGTCCACGCCCGGCAACGGGAAGCCAACCGTGCCGCCGCGCCGCTCACCGTCTTCGGCGCGGCAGGGGTTGGACGTGAGCATGGCCGTCTCGCTCATGCCGTAGCGCTCCAGAATGGTGTGGCCGGTGCGGGCCTGCCAGTCCTTGAAGGTCTCGATCAGCAAGGGCGCCGAGCCCGAGATGAACAGGCGCATGTTGCGCACGGCCTGCTGGTTCAAGGCCGTCTCGGCCAGCATGCGCACATACAGCGTGGGCACGCCCATGAAGACAGTGGCCTCGGGCAGCCGCGCGATCACGGCCTTGGGGTCGAAGCGCGAGAACCACAGCATCTTGCTGCCGTTCAGCAGCGCGCCGTGCAGCGCCACGAACAGACCGTGCACATGGAAGATGGGCAGCGCGTGCACCAGCACGTCGCCCTTCTCCCAGCCCCAGTAATCCTTGAGCACCTGGGCGTTGCTGAGCAGGTTGCGGTGGCTCAGCATCGCGCCCTTGCTGCGCCCCGTCGTACCGCTGGTGTAGAGGATGGCGGCCAGCTCGTCCGGCCCGCGCTGTGCAGGCTCGTGCTGGTCACTGCAGTGCGCGGCGCGCTGCAGCAGCGTGCCGTCGCGGTCGTCGCCCAGCGTGAAAACGTGCTGCGTTCCGCTCTGGAAGGCGATCTTGCTGACCCAGCCGAAATTGGCCGGGCTGCAGACCACCACGGCCGGCTCGGCGTTGCCGATGAAGTAGCCGATCTCGGCGCTCTGATAGGCGGTGTTGAGCGGCAGAAAGACGTGGCCGGCGCGCAGCACGGCCAGGTACAGCAGCACGGCTTCGACCGATTTCTCGACCTGCACGGCGATGCGCGATGCGGGCGGCAAGTCCAGCCCGTCGAGCAGGTTGGCAATCATGGCGCTGGCGCGCTCCAGGTCGCGCCAGCTGTAGGTCATCGACGCGCCGGCGTCGATGGCCACGGCGTCCAGATCGGTGGGGAAAGCCGCGCGCAGCGCGACGAAGAGGTTGTGGTTGTGGTGGTCGGTGTTCATCTCAGGTTCCCTCGGCGCTGCATCCAGTGGCCCCGCAGCTGGCCCTGCGCCAGGGCACCCGCGGAACTGGCTCTGCCAGGCCGCTGGGTGCGTCCCCCTCGCGCAGCAGAGGGAGGTTGGCGAAGCGCGCAGCGCGAAGACTGGGGGGTTAGTCTAATTTTGCTCCCGAGGCTTTGACCACGGCCGCCCAGCGCTGGATTTCCCCACGGACGAAGCTGCCGAACTGTGCGGACGTCAGGGTGCCGAAGTCCGCCCCGTTGCTGGCCCACACGGCCTTGATCTCATCGGCCGCGCCCGCGCGGTTGACCTCTTCGACGATGCGGGCCTGGATGTCCGCCGGCGTTCCCTTGGGCGCCCACAGCCCGTACCAGGTGGTCACGGTGTAGTCGGGCAAGCCCACTTCGGCGGCGCAGGGCACGTCGGGCAGCGAGGGGTTGCGCTTGGTGCCCGAGACCATCAGCGGCTTGATGCGGCCACCCTTGATGTGCGCCGCCGACGAACCCAGGCCGTCGAACATCACGTCCACGTTACCGGCGATCAAGTCCTGCAGCGCCGGGCCCGCGCCGCGGTAGGGGATGTGCGTGATGAAGGTCTTGGTCTGCTGCTTGAACAGCTCGCCGGCCAGGTGGTGCGAGGTGCCCGCGCCGGCCGATGCGTAGTTGAACTTGGCCGGGCTGCGCTTGACCAGATCGAGGAAGGCGCGGATGTCGTTCACCGGCACGCGCTTGGGGTTGACCACCACCACCTGCGGCACGTTGGCCAGCAGCGCCAGCGGCACGAAGTCCTTCTCCAGGTCGTAGTCGAGCTTGGGGTACATCGAGGGCGCAATCGCGTGGTGCACTGCCCCCATGAACAGCGTGTAGCCGTCCGGCTGCGCGCGCGCGGCGATGCTGGCGCCCACGGTGCCGCCGGCGCCGCCCTTGTTGTCGATGACCAGCGTCTTGCCGGTCAACTTGGAGAATTGCGCCGCCAGCGGACGGGCAAACGCATCGGTGCCGCCGCCGGCCGGAAACGGCACGACGACCGTGACGGGTTTGGTGGGCCAGCCCGATTGGGCGAAGGCCCAGGGGCTGGCGCAAGCGGCGCTGGTGGCGGCTGCAATGCGCAAGATGTCACGGCGGTTGTGGATCACGGGTGTTGTCTCCTTGGAGGCGGTTGTCGAATCGTCGAATGCGCAATGTCAGCGCCTGCTGCTGGGGAACGTGGGCACGGTGGCCACGGGTCGGTGTGATGTCTCGCTCCAGTTCGTTCTTGTGGTGTCGTCGCGCGGGGCCGCGCCTTGTAGCGCCTTGCGGGCAGCGCCTGCGCGCTAGAGCAACAGTCGCTCGATCTCGGACGCCAGCGGGATGCGGCCTGCTGCCGTCATGGCGCGGTGCTTGTCCAGCCGGCGCAGATCGTACAGATAGTTGACCATCACTCCGCAGGCCTGCTTGAGGCCCTTGGCCGATGGGTCGCCCGCCCAGTTCAGCCGCTCGATGCGTGCGCCGTTGCCCAGGTGGAAGCGGGCCACCGGGTCCAGCGGCCGGCCGTCGGCCAGCTCGCGGCCCAGGTACTGCGCGGCGCAGCGCAACAGAAAGCGGCGCAGCGGTGCGGATTCGTCCAGAACCAGCGCGCGCTCGGCACCGGCCAGCACATGCTCGGCCTGCACCGGGTTGGCGCCCAGCGCGCTGGCCAGCGCGGTGCGCTCTTTGGCGGGCAGGCGCTCCAGCATGGTGGCGGCGTTCTTGGCCAGCCAGCCGCGAAACCCGGGGATCGGCGACAGCGTGGCGAACTGCTTGAGCTTGGGGAATTCTTCGCGCAGCGTCTCCACCACGCGCTTGATCAGCGAGTCGCCGAAGCTCACCCCGCGCAGGCCGGTCTGCGTGTTGCTGATGGAATAGAAGATGGCCGTCGTGGCCTTGGTGCGGTCGTACACGGCAGCATGCTCGTCCAGCAGCGGCGTGATGCCGGCGGCCAGGTGGTCGATCAGCGCCACCTCGACGAAGATCAGCGGCTCACTCGGCATGCGCGGGTGGAAGAAGCCGTAGCAGCGCCGGTCGCTGTCGAGGCGGTTCTTCACGTCGGCCCAGCTGCGGATGTCGTGCACGGCTTCATAACGGATCAGCTTCTCGATCAACGAGGCCGGCGAATCCCAGCTGATGCGCCGCAGCTCCAGAAAGCCGACATCGAACCAGGTGGTGAACAGCGCTTCGAGCTCGGCGTCCAGCGGCAGCAGGCGGCGGTCGGCCTTGAGCTCGCGCAGCAGCTCGGCCCGCAGCTCGACCAGGAAGCCCAGGCCCTGCGCGTCGGCCACGAAGCGCTGCAGCATGCGCGTGCGCGGCGAGACAAAGGCGCTGCGCAGCCGGATCTCGGCGGCGCCCTGCTCCGGCGTGCCGTGCACGGCGTCGTAGTGCTCGCGCGCGGCGCGCACCTCGTCGGCGTCTGGGGCGAACTGCTCGACCACCAGCAGCCACAGGTCGCGCCTCTCGGCGGGCGTGGCCGCCGCATACCAGCCCATCACTTCGCGCGCGCGCCGGCCGGCCTCGACCTCGCTCACATGCGGATCGACCACCGCCTGCAGCTGCGCCAGCAGCCGGCGCAGTGCGCTCGGCGTCAGCGCCTCGGGGTCGCGCCGCAGCGTGGCCTGCAGGCGGGCCTGCAGACTGCGCGGCGCGCTCGGCGTGCGGTCGTCCACCTTGCCGGCCTTGGGTGTGGGCAGCAGCCGGGCCAGGCTGCGTGGGATCCAGTCGGAAGCGTTCATGGGCATGACTTGTAACACCGTCACCCCGACCTCTGCTGCCAGCCGCAGCGCGGGCCAGGCGGGTCGAGGGCTTTCGCCATGGCGCGCGTGCGGAACTGCGTTGGGGCCAAGGTGTGACGCCACAATCGCCGCTCGTTCCCCTCACCGACAACCCCCATGCCCATCGCCCACGACCTGCCCCCGCTCGCTGAGCTCGCCACCCGCGTGGCCACCTTGCTGCGTGCGCGCGGCGAGACGGTGGCCGTGTCCGAATCGTCGGCCGGCGGATTGGTCTCGGCCGCGCTGCTGGCCATCCCCGGCGCGTCGGCGTACTTCCTCGGCGGTGCGGTCGTCTATTCGCGCCGTGCGGGCCGCGCACTGCTGGGCATGACGGCTGCGGACATGGCCGGGCTGCGCGCCGAGACCGAGCCGTACGCGTTGCTGGTGGCGGGCAAGATGCGCGACAGTCACCGCGCGGTGTGGGGGCTGGGCGAAAGCGGCGCGGCCGGTCCATCTGGCAGCCCGTATGGCGACCCGGCCGGGCGCGCATGCCTGGCGGTGGTGGGGGCGACGGCGCTCACCCGCGTGGTGGAAACAGGGCTGACCGATCGGCCCGTGAACATGGACTTGTTCGCGCGGGCGCTGCTGCAGTTGTTCGTGGAGTGTCTGGAGCAGGCGGAGACTGCAGCCCCGCGCTGAGTTGCGGCCATCCGCGATGATGGGCCGCAGCCCCCTCTGCCCGACCCCCTGACGTGAGCCGGCGAGGGGGCAAGAGCAACGGCTGCCGCCTCAGACCGTCCCCCTCGCGGGTGGGCGTAGAGGGGCAGCGGCCTCAGCGCCCCGTGGCCGGCGCTGCGCCCGTCGCGCTTGCGCCCAGCTGCTCGCGCAGGATGCGGCGGATTTCCACGATCGCCAGCGGGTGTTCCTGCACGCTGTGCTGCGACGGCAGCACGCGCTCCGTCACCGCGCCCGGCAGGTGCGCACTGGCGTAGGGCACCACGCCATCACTGCTGACCGGCAACGCGAGCGCCGGGTCGGCCTGGCCCAGGATGGAGTGGTAGCGCACGCGCGGCGAGATCGGCAGCGCGGCGGCGGCGCGCACGAACGGGTCACCATCGCTCAGGTTGTCGATGCTGTTGGGGATGCGCTGCGGCCCCTGCTCGGCCGCCCCGTCGCCGTCTTGCGCCGGCCGCACGAACAGCCCGCGCATGTCGGCCACCTGCTCCAGCATGGTCAGTGGCAGCGTCACCAGGTTGGCGATGCGGCGTGAGAACCGGTTGTCCGCAAACGGTGTGCCCCGGTGCGGCGCGGCGATGAAGATGGCGCGCGTGACCTGGGGCAGTGGCTCGAAGGCAATGTACGGGTCCAGCCGCTGGTGCTGGCCCGCAGCATCGCGCTGCAGCAGCGTCGGCGGCAGCGCCTGCCACAGGCGGTCACCGGCCGACGAGACCAGCAGCCGCGCCAGCACGCCGCCCATGCTGTGCCCCACCAGCACCATGTCGCGCGAAGCCTGGGTGGCGCCCTGCGGGTCGAAGTGCGCCAGCGTCTGCTGCAGCGCCTCGCGGATGGCGCGCTGGTTCAGCGGCAGCGGCGCATTGGTCGGGTAGTAGACCTGCCAGATCTGGTAGGTCTGGCGCAGCTGCGCATCGCCCAGCACCTCGTTGGCCACATTGACCCAGGCCTCGGGGCTGCTGGCCAGCCCATGCAGCATGACGATGGTGCGCCGGCTCGGGTCGTAGGGCTGCATCAGCTGAATGCGCGGGCGCACGATGCCGTCCGACAGACCGAATAGCGTGCGCAGCGACTGCACGGCAAAGCCCGAGCGCGCCAGCCACAGCCCATAGCCGGCCGTGAAATTGGCGGCCAGCGGCACGTTGACGCCGGCCAGGTCGACCTGGTCGCTGCGGTGCGGGTCGAACAGCAGCACGTGCACGTCGCGCGTGGCCATCACCTCGGCCAGCGTGGCACCGTCGAAGCGCAGCAGCGCCGTGATCACCGGGAAGCGGCTCTCGTCGAACGGCTGTGCATCGGCCTGGGCCTCAGGGGCCGGTGGCATCACGGCGATCAGCTCGGCGCCGAAGCCATCGCGCCGGTAGGTGTTGCGCAGACCGGAGAAACGCAGCGAAGAGGCCGGGATCAGCTCGTCAGGCAGCGCCGCGTTGCGCGGCAGGCGCAGCGCATCGGCCCGGCTGCCGACGCGCCAGCCCACCACTTCCACGGGCGTACCGGGGCTCTCGGGCACCGGGCCGCTGCGGTAGCGGTGGAACAGCCGCGTGACGGTCTGCTGCACCGCGTAGTTGTAGTAGTCGCGCACCTGCGTCTGCCGGTCCTCGAACGCGCGCTGGCCCGGGCTGCGCGCGGTGTGGAACAGGTAGGCGTAGGCGTGGCGCGCGGTCTCCAGCCAGGCTTTCAGCGTGGCGTCGTCCGGCACCAGCGGCTGGCCGGGGACGGACTTGTCGATCGCCAGCGCCGCCTCCAGCCACAGCTCGGACAAGGCCGACAAACGCTGCTCTTCGGTGATGCCCTCGGCCAGGCGCAGCGTCTCGCGGCAGGCCAGCGTGTCTTCGCGGCAGCGGTCGATGCCGACCACCCTCAGCACCTCTTGCGCGGCGCTGCTCAGGCGCCCGCTGGTCAATGCATCGCCTCGCCGCTCGGCCAGGTAGCGCGCCGGCGAGATGGACGAGACGCTGACGCTGGCGCAGCCCTGCAGCAGCAGCAGGCCCAACGCGCACCACCACCAGCGCGCCGGCACGGCCGTCAGGCCTTCAAGAGGTCGAACAGCGTGCGCGCCACCACCTTGGTGGCGCGGCGCAGGTCGTCCAGCACGATGTGCTCGTCGGCGCGCTTGGCGTTCGATTCCAGCACCGTGCGCGGGCCGGCGCCATAGATGACGGCCGGGATGCCGCGCTCGCTGAACAAGCGTGCGTCGGTGTACAGCGGCGTGCCGGATGCTTCCACCGGCTCGCCGAACAGATCGGTCGCGTGGCGGCACAGCGAATCGACCAGCGGTGCATTGCCCGCCAGCGGCGCCATGGAGCGGGCCAGCAGCAGGCGCTTGACCTCCACCGTGATGCCGTCCTGCCCCGCTGCCGCGTTGGTGATTATCGCGCGCAGGCCGGCTTCCACCGCCTCCGGGTCTTCCTCGGGAATCATGCGGCGGTCCACCTTCAGCACGACCTTGCCCGGCACCACGTTCGTATTGGTGCCGCCGTTGATCTGGCCGACATTGATGTAGCCGGAATTGATGCCCTTGACCGCGCTCTTGGTCTGCTGGAGCACCCCGTTCTCGGCGTACAGCGCGGTCAGGATGCGGTTGGCCGCCTGCAGCGCGTCGACGGCGGTCTCGGGCACAGCCGCGTGGCCCATCTTGCCGTGCACCGTCACTTCCAGCTGCAGGCAGCCGTTGTGCGCGGTGACGACCTGGTAGCTGAAGCCGGCCGCGATTTCCAGATCGGGCTTGGTCAGTCCCTTGTCCAGCAGCCACAGCGGGCCGAGTTCGCCGCCGAACTCTTCGTCGTAGGTGAACAGCAGGTCGACGCCACCGGCCAACGGCACGCCGGCCGCCTCCAGCGCCCGCACCGCGAAGCTGAAGGTGGAGAAGTCGCACTTGCTGACAGCCGAGGCACGGCCGTACAGCTTGCCGCCTTCCACCTCGCCGCCATAGGGGTCGTGCGTCCAGCCATCGCCGGGGGGCACGACATCGCCATGCGCGTTCAGTGCGACCACGCGGCCGCCCTTGCCGTAGCGGCGCTGCACCACCAGGTTGGTGATCGATTCCAGGCCGTGCGCCTGCACTGTGGCAAACGGCACTTCATGCGCCTGCGCGTCGAAGCCGAAAGCCTTCAGCAGCGCAGCCGTGCGCAGCGCGTGCGGCGTGTTGTTGCCAGGGGGCGTGTCGGTCGGCACCTGCACCAGGGCCTGCAGGAAGCGGACCTGCTCGTCGAAATGCGCATCGACCCATTGGTCCAGCGCGTCATAGGTGGTGTTGCTCATCGTGGTTCGCTCGCGAGTTGGTCGAGAAGGGTCTGGAACGCGCGCACGCACAGTTCCATGTCGTGGTTGGTGGTCGATTCCAGCGGGTTGTGGCTGATGCCGGCGTTCTCGCCGCGCACGAACAGCATGGCCTGCGGCATCAGTTCGTGCAGCTTCATGGCGTCGTGCCCGGCCCCGCTGGGCATGCGGTAGAGCGGCAAGCCCTGGGCCTGCACGGCTTGCTCCCACCGGTGCTGCCAGCCGGCGGCGCTGGGCGCGGCGGATGCGCGCATGGTCTCTTCGACCGTGTGGTGCACGCCGCGGCGTTCGCAGATCGCCTGCAACTCGGCCAGCACATCGCGCTCGCAGGCGTCACGCGCCTCGTTGGTGGTCGCGCGGATGTCCAGGCTGAACTTGCAGCGGCCCGGCACGACGTTGATGGAGCCGCTGGGAACTTCGAGCATGCCGACGGTGGCCACGAGATGCGGCTCGCTGCCGCCACGCTTTTCCATGAACAGCACCAGTTCGGCCACAGCCGCCGCTGCATCGCGCCGACGGTCCATCGGCGTGGTGCCGGCGTGGCTGGCCATGCCGACGACCTCGCCCACGTAGCGCACGCTGCCGTTGATGGAGGTGACGATGCCCAGCGGCAGGTCGAGCTCGTTGAGCACCGGCCCCTGCTCGATGTGCACCTCGACGAAGCCCTGGTACTTGCTCGCATCACGCTTGAGGCTGGCGATGTCTTCGATGCGCAGGCCGGCGTGGCGGATGGCCTCGCCCATGGTGATGCCGTCGGCATCTTTCTGGTCCAGCCACGCCATGTCGAAATCGCCCGTCAGCGCGCCCGAGCCCAGGAACACGGCCTTGTAGCGCTGGCCTTCTTCTTCCGCGAAGCCCACGACCTCGAAACCGAACGGCAGGCGTCGCTTGGCGCGGTGCAGCTCGCGCACGCAGGCCATGGGGGCGAGGATGCCCAGGCGGCCGTCGTACTTGCCGCCGTTGCGCACGGTGTCGTAATGGCTGCCGGTCAACAGGCGCGGCACTTCTTGCCCGCCACTGTGGTCGCTGCCGTGGTAGAGGCCGACCACGTTGCCCACGGCGTCGATCGACACCTCGTCGAAGCCGCAGTCATCGCGCATCCAGGCGGCCAGCTGCGCAGCGCAGGCGCGGTGCGCATCGGTCAGGTAGGTGACGGTCAACTCGCCACGTTCGGCATAGCCCGGGTCGCTGTGCGCGGCCAGTTGCTCGGCCCAGTCCCACACCAGGTTGCCCAGCGTAGGCGCGGCAGCGAACTTGTCGTCCAAGCGGATCTCGGCGATGCGGTGGATGCAACGCAGCGCCTCGGCGAATTCGTAGTCGGGGTGGTTCTGCAGCCGGCGCTGCACGGTGGCGATGATGTGCTGCTTGTTCAAGCCCGTGCCGCGCGGCCCGCGCACCGGCAGGATGAACGGAAAGCCGAAGCGCGCGATGTAGGCCAGGTTCAGCTGGCTGATCAGCGCCAGCTCGTCGGGCGTGCAGTTGGTCAGCCCGGCCTTGCCCTGCTCGTTCGTCGACTCGGCCGTCAGCGTGTTGCTGGCCATGGCCTTGCCGGCCAGCTCGGGGTGGGCGCGGATCAGCGCCAGTTGCGGCTCACGCCCGGCATCGCGCACGGCCTGTGCCAGCGCGTGCTTGAGCGCCGCCAGCGAGGCGAACGGCCGCGCCGGCCAGGCCGCCTCGGCAACCCAGGGCGAGTGTTCGTAGGTGCCGTCCAGCAGCGCCGTGAAGTCGGCTTGCGTGGCTGCGTTCAGCTGCTCCAAGGTCAGTGGCATGTTCACTCCCAGACAAAGGCGGTGCGCGCATCGAAGGGATGCACCTGCTTCCAGTGGCGCGCGATGTCGATGCGCCGCGTGACCCAGACCCGGTCGTGCGATTGCACGTGGTCCAGAAAGCGCTGCAGCGCGCGCATGCGGCCGGGCCGGCCCAGCAGGCGGCAGTGCATGCCGATGCTCATCATGGCGGGCCGGTCAGCGCCCTCGGCGTAGTGCACGTCGAAGGCATCGCGCAGGTACTGGAAGAACTCGTCGCCGTGGCTGTAACCCTGCGGCAGCGCGAAGCGCATGTCGTTGCAATCCATGGTGTAGGGCACGACCAGTTGCGGCGCCAGCGCGCCATCGGTCTTCTTGACCTGCAGCCAGAACGGCAGATCGTCGCCGTAGTAGTCGCTGTCGTATTCGAAGCCGCCATGGTCGGCCACCAGGCGGCGCGTGTGGGGGCTGTCGCGGCCGGTGTACCAGCCCAGTGGCCGCTGGCCCGTGATGCGCTGCAGGATCTCCATCCCGATGCGCATGTGCTCGCGCTCGACATCGGTGTCGAAGGTCTGGTAGTTGATCCAGCGCCAGCCGTGGCAGGCGATCTCGTGGCCCAGTTCGACGAATGCAGCGGTGACCTCGGGGTTGCGCTCCAGCGCCATCGACACGCCGAACACGGTGAGCGGCAAGCCACGACGCTCGAACTCGCGCAGCAGCCGCCACACGCCAACGCGCGAACCGTAGTCGTAGATGCTTTCCATGCTCATGTGCCGATCTGGGAACGCCGGCGGGTTGAACATCTCCGACAGGAACTGCTCGCTGCCAGCATCACCGTGCAGCACGCAGTTCTCGCCGCCCTCCTCGTAGTTCAGCACGAACTGCACGGCCACGCGGGCACCGCCTGGCCACTGCGCATGCGGCGGGTTGCGGCCATAGCCGGCGAGGTCGCGCGGGTACCGGCTGGCGTTGGGCGAAGCGTTCATGTCGGCGTCATGGTTTGCGCCGCAGCACGGCGGCAAGGTCGGGGGAGCGCGGGTCCAAACGCAAATTGCGTTCCACGCTGGTGATGTGGCTTTCCATCAAACGCGCGGCGGCGCGGCCATCGCGCTTTTCCAGCGCTTCGACGATCTCGATGTGCTCGGACTGCGAATGCTCGGCCGAATGGCCGCTCTGGTACATCAGCGCGATCAACTGCGAGCGCGACAGCAGGTCGGCGATCAACTCGGCCAGCACTTCGTTGCCCAGCAGGCGCGCCAACACCACATGAAAGTCGGCCAGCAGCCGCGTGCGGCCGGTGATGTCGCCGCGCTTGACGGCGCTTTGCTCCTCACGCAGGTGCGCCCTCAGCTCGTGCAGCTGCGCGTCGGTGATGCGCGCGGCCAGTTCACGCGCCATGCCCCCTTCGACCAGGCGTCGCAACTCGAACACCTGGCGCGCCTCTTCTGCGCTGACTGTCGCCACGAACGCGCCACGCGCCGGCAGCAGCGTGACGAGCCGGCTGCGGCTCAACTGGTTGAGCGCCTGCCGCACGACGGTGCGCGAGACCGAGAACACATCGGCGATCTGCTGCTCCACCAGCTTGGTGCCCGGCATCAGCCGCTGCTCCACGATGGCGCTGGTGATCGACTCGACGATCTGGTCGGTGCTGCTGGGCGCTGCGCGAGGTGTGCGCACTGGCTCCATGAGGCGCAGGGTGGTGGTGGATTTGCGGGGCATGAGGGGGCTGCACGGGAGTGGGACTTAGTGTATACAGCATCTTCAGCCACTGCAAGTGCGTGGTTTCCCGGAATTGCTCGAACGGCGGGGGTCTGTTGCCTATCCAGTGCAACGATCGGCAGCCGCGCCACACCCGAATATCGAAGTGGATTCAGCAGTCTCGCGGCACCGTGTCAGCGCGAGAACTCCCTCCGATTCAATACAAAACAGTGTAAATAGTGAATACAGTTTAAAGCAAAGCTCACCACCACTCCCCGTCGAGCTGATTCTGCAACCACCCAATGAACCCGCTGACCTTCTGCGGCACCAGCTTGGGCGACGGGAACACTGCATGCATCTCCTGCGACGGCAACCCGTGGTCGGCCAGCAGCTGCACGATGGCCCCATCGGCCACCGACTCACGCGCCACGTACCACGGCAGGATCGCCAGGCCCATGCCGGCGCGGCAGGCGGCCAGCACGGCCGAGAGGTTGTTCGAGCGCAGCGGGCCCTTCACCGGCACCGAATGCTCTGCCCCACCCGGCCCGTGGAACAGCCAGCGTGCATCGCCCTGCACGCTGCTGTAGACCAGGCAGGCGTGCTTTGCCAACGCCGCCGCCGTGCGCGGCTGGCCACGCGCCTGCAGATAGCCGGGCGCGGCGGCCAGCATCCACGGGTTGCTGCCCAGGTAGCGCGCGCCCAGCGATGAATCGGCCAGCCGGCCCATGCGCACGGCGATGTCGATGCCCTGCTCCACCAGGTTCACGTAGCGGTCGTCGAAGCTCAGGTCGATCTGCAGCTGCGGGTGCTCATGCATGTAGCGCAGCACCAGCGGCACCAGCACGCGCCGGCCGAACGCCACCGAGCTGCTGATGCGCAGGGTGCCGGTGGCGCCGCTCTGCATCAGCGCGGTGACGTTCTCGGCCCCGTCGACCTCGCGCACCACCTGCTTGCAGCGCTCGTAGTACAGCAGGCCGACCTCGGTCGGCGTCACACCGCGCGTGCTGCGGTGCAACAGGCGCGCGCCCAGGCGGCGCTCGGCCTCGGCCACGGCCTTGGTGGCGGTGGGCTGCGTGGTGCCCAGCTCGGCTGCGGCCTTGCTGAAGCTGGCGGTCTCGACGACGCGCACGAAGACTTGCATGGTCATGAGTCGGTCCATGGCCGCGAGTGTAGGCACGGTTCGCCTGCGCATTCCAATCTGGAATAAGTCATATCCGCCCCCAGGCGTTCCCAAGCGGGCGACGCAGCGCGACCATCAGGCCCAGTTCAAACAAGGAGCAATCATGGCCAAGATGAAGGCAGCCCTCGCTGCCGTGCTGGTGATGGAAAAAGAAGGCGTGACACAGGCGTTCGGCGTGCCGGGCGCTGCCATCAACCCGCTGTACGCGCAACTGCGCGAACGGCAGACGATCGCCCACGTGCTGGCGCGCCATGTGGAGGGCGCATCGCACATGGCCGAGGGCTACACGCGGGCCAAGGCCGGCAACATCGGCGTGTGCATCGGCACCTCCGGCCCGGCCGGTACGGACATGATCACCGGGCTGTATTCGGCCGGCGCCGACAGCATTCCCATCCTGTGCATCACCGGCCAGGCGCCGCGCGCCCGGCTGCACAAGGAAGACTTCCAGGCGGTGGACATCGCCAGCATCGCCAAGCCCGTCACCAAGTGGGCCACCACGGTGCTGGAGCCGGCGCAGGTGCCGCGTGCGTTCCAGCAGGCGTTCCACCTGATGCGCTCGGGCCGGCCGGGGCCGGTGCTGATCGACCTGCCGTTCGACGTGATGATGGCCGAGATCGAGTTCGACATCGAGACCTACGAGCCGCTCTCGGTCTACAAGCCCACGGCCTCGCGCAAGCAGATCGACAAGGCGCTTGCGATGCTCAACGAAGCCGAGCGCCCGCTGATCGTGGCCGGCGGCGGCATCATCAATGCCGATGCGTCGGACCTCTTGGTGCAATTCGCCGAGATCGCCGGCATCCCGGTGATCCCCACGCTGATGGGCTGGGGCAGCATCCCCGACGACCACCCGCTGATGGCCGGCATGTGCGGCCTGCAGACCAGCCACCGGTATGGGAATGCGACCATGCTCGCGAGCGACTTCGTGCTGGGCATCGGCAACCGCTGGGCCAACCGCCACACCGGCAGCCCCGAGGTCTATTGCAAGGGCAGGAAGTTCATCCACGTCGACATCGAGCCAACCCAGATCGGCCGCGTGTTCGCGCCCGACTACGGCATCGTCTCCGACGCCAAGGCCGCGCTCACGCTCTTCGTCGAAGCCGCCCGCGAATGGAAGGCCGCCGGCAAGCTGCGCGACCGCTCGGCCTGGGCCGGCGAATGCCTGGGCCGCAAGCGCGACATCCAGTACCTGCGCAAGACCAACTTCGACAGCGTGCCGATGAAGCCACAGCGCGTGTACCAGTGCCTGAACAACGCCTTCGGCAAGGACGTGACCTACGTTTCCACGATCGGCCTGTCGCAGATCGCGGCGGCGCAGTTCCTGCATATCTACGGCCCGCGCCGCTGGATCAACTGCGGCCAGGCCGGGCCGCTGGGCTGGACGGTGCCGGCCGCCTTGGGCGTGCGCGCGGCCGACCCGTCACGCAAGATCGTGGCGCTGTCGGGCGATTACGACTTCCAGTTCATGCTGGAGGAGCTGGCGGTCGGCGCGCAGTTCAAGCTGCCCTACATCCACGTCGTGGTCAACAACAGCTATCTGGGGTTGATCCGCCAGAGCCAGCGCGGCTTCGGCATGGACTACTGCGTGCAGCTGGCGTTCGACAACATCAACACGCCGAAGGATGAGGCCGTCCACAGCTACGGCGTGGACCACATCAAGGTGGTCGAGGGCCTGGGCTGCAAGGCGATCCGCGTGCACCGTCAGGAAGAGATCGCCCCGGCCATCCGCCAGGCCGAGGCTTGGATGGAGCAGTACCAGGTGCCGGTCGTCGTCGAGGTGCTGCTGGAGCAGGTGACCAACATCGCCATGGGGACCGAGATCGACAACGTGATCGAGTTCGAAGAGCTGGCGGCTGACCGGTCGGACGCGCCCACTGCCATCGCTGCCGCGATGCTGGATTGAGCAGGAGCAACGTGATGCCCAAGTTCGCTGCCAACCTCAGCATGCTGTTCACCGAAGCGCCGTTCCTGGACCGCTTCGCCCTCGCTGCGCAGGCCGGCTTCACAGCCGTGGAGTTTCTGTTTCCCTACGCCTTCGCGGCGCATGAGATCCGCCAGCGCCTGGATGACCACGGCCTGCAGCTGGTGCTGCACAACCTGCCGGCCGGCGACTGGGACGCGGGCGAGCGCGGCATCGCCTGCCTGCCGGACCGGGTGGCCGAGTTCCGCGCCGGCGTCGGCCAGGCCATCGAGTACGCGCAGGCCCTGGGCGTGCCGCAGCTCAACTGCCTGGCGGGCAAGGCGCCAGCGGGTGTGGATGATGCGCTGCTGCGCGCGACGCTGGTGCAGAACCTGCGCTTTGCGGCGGGCGCGTTGAAGAAGGCGGGGCTGAAGCTGCTGGTCGAGCCGATCAACACGTTCGACATCCCGGGCTTCTACCTGCACGGCAGCGCGCAAACGCTGGCGGTGCTGGACGAGGTCGGCGCGGGCAACGCCTACCTGCAGTACGACATCTACCACATGCAGCGCATGGAAGGCGAGCTGGCGGCCACGATGACCAGGCACCTGGGCCGCATCGCGCACATCCAGCTGGCGGACAACCCGGGGCGCAACGAGCCGGGCACGGGGGAGATCCACTACCCGTTCCTGTTCGCGCTGCTGGACCGCATTGGCTACGACGGGTGGATCGGCTGTGAGTACAAGCCGGCCACCACCACCGAAGCGGGCCTGCCATGGCTGCAACGGGTGAACCCACAAGGAAACGCATGACCTCCTCCCCCCTGAAGATCGGCTTCATCGGCCTGGGCATCATGGGCGCGCCGATGGCGGGCCACCTGATCCGCGGCGGGCACCAGCTCTTCGTGCACACGCGCGGCAAGGTACCGGCCGAGATCGCAGAGTCCGGCGCCACGCAATGTGTCTCGGCGCGCGGTGTGGCCGAGCGGGCCGACATCGTCATCACCATGCTGCCGGACACGCCCGACGTGGCGGCCGTGCTGTTCGGCGAAGGCGGCGTCGCCGAAGGCCTCGCGAACGGCGCGGGCAAGCGCGCAGGCCAGGGCAAAGTCGTCGTCGACATGTCCTCTATCTCGCCGGTGGAGACGAAAGACTTCGCGCGCCGCATCGAAGCACTGGGCGCCGACTACCTGGACGCCCCCGTCTCCGGCGGCGACGTGGGCGCGAGGAACGCCACGCTGTCCATCATGTGCGGCGGCAAGCCCGAGGTGTTCGAACGCGTGCAGCCCGTCTTCGCGCTGATGGGCCAGAACATCACGCGCGTGGGCACAAGCGGCGACGGGCAGACCTGCAAGGTGGCCAACCAGATCGTCGTGGCGCTGACGATCCACGCCGTGGCCGAGGGCCTGCTGTTCGCGGCGCGCGCCGGGGCCGACACGGCAGCCGTGCGCCAGGCGCTGATGGGGGGCCTCGCCACCTCGCGCATCCTGGACGTGCTGGGCGAGCGCATGATCCAGCGCAAGACGGACCCGGGCTTTCGCATCGCGCTGCACCAGAAGGATCTGAACCTGGCACTCGCGTCGGCCCGCACGCTGGGCCTGGCGCTACCGGGCACGGCGGCGGTGCAGCAGCTCTTCTCGGCCTGCGTAGCGCAGGGCGGCGCGGCCTGGGACCACTCGGCCCTGGTGCGCGCGCTGGAAAAACTGTCGAACTTCGAGATCGGCCAGAGCGCTGACGCCTGACGACAGGGTCGCTGGACGGATGGCACGGGGCTTGCGTTCGGAACGTACAGCCCCGTTTCCTTTTCAGCGTCCCACGCCCATGCTCCTCTTCGCCTCTGCAGCTGCGCCGAACCCGGAACCGCTCGTATACGATTCGGAGCCTCTCTTTGCCTCAACGAAAAGGAAACCCCATGGGACACCTGAGCACGCACGTTCTCGACACCGCCAACGGCTGCCCGGCCGCGGGCATGCAGGTGCAACTGCAGCGCATCCACACCGATGGCCGCGTGGAGACGGTCAAGCAGCTCACGCTGAATGCCGACGGCCGCAACAACGATGGGCCCTTGCTCGATGCCGCCAGCATGGCCGTAGGCCGCTGGCGCCTGGTGTTCGAGGTGGCGCCCTACTTCCGCTCGCGTGGCGTGGAGCTGACCGAGCCGCCCTTCATCGACAGCGTGCAGCTGGATTTCGGCATTGCCGATGCGGCCGGCCACTACCATGTGCCGCTGCTCGTGAGCCCCTTCAGCTACAGCACCTACCGAGGCTCCTGACGGCGCATCCCGTATGCGATTTGAGGGTTTTTCCGGAGACTAAAACCCATCTAGTCTGTATACGATTTGGGGCATCATCAGGTCGCCGCGGGTCCCCCAGCACGGGGGTTGCGACACACACTCCTCACAGAACCCGCTGTGGTGGGGGGAAGAACCGGCCAGCACGCGCCGCAGCTTCCCCCAGCATTGCAGCCGTGCAGCCCGCCCGCCCCCCCGCCCAGGAGAGACCTCGATGACCACGACCGCAATCCACCCGGTGGACGAACAACTGCCCACCGGCCGCCTGGCCGCGCTGGGCCTGCAGCATGTGCTGGTGATCTACGCAGGCGCTGTCGCGGTGCCGCTGATCGTGGGCCGCGCGCTGCAGCTCTCGCCGGCGCAGGTGGCGTTGCTGATCAGCGCCGACCTGTTCTGCTGCGGCATCGTCACGTTGATCCAGTCTTTCGGCATGACGCGCTGGTTCGGCATCAAGCTGCCGGTGATGATGGGCGTCACCTTCGCGGCAGTCGGCCCCATGGTCGCATTTGCCAACGCCACGCCCGGCGTCGAGGGTGCGCGCGCAATCTTCGGCGCCATCATCGGCGCGGGCGTCATCTCCATGCTGATCGCGCCGGTCATCAGCAAGATGCTGCGCTTCTTTCCGCCGGTGGTCACCGGCACCATCATCGCCATCATCGGCATCAGCCTGATGCGCGTGGGCGTGGGCTGGGCGATGGGTGGCCCGGCACCGACGGCGCAAAGCGTCAACGTGCCGGCGCTGGTGCAGATGGTGGACACCGCCAGGGCCGGTGCCGAGGCGGCGGGTACGCCGCTCACGCGCCTGCCCGGCCCGATCCCGATGGTCGACAACCCCAACTACGGCGCGCTGGACACGATGGCGATTGCCGGCGCGGTGCTGGTCTTCATTCTGCTGCTGGTGCGCTTCGGCCGCGGCTTCATCGCCAACATCTCGGTGCTGCTGGGCATCGTGGCCGGCTGCGCCGTGGCGGTGGCGATCGGCAAGATGAACTTCCACAAGGTGGCCGAGGCCAAGTGGTTCGACTTCGTCACGCCGTTCGCATTCGGCATGCCGACCTTCGACATCGTGATGATCCTGACCATGACGCTGGTGATGATCGTCGTGATGATCGAGTCGACCGGCATGTTCCTCGCGCTCTCGGACATCACCGGCAAGAAGATCGGCCAGGCCGAGCTGGCCGCCGGCCTGCGCACCGATGGCCTGGGCACGGTCATCGGCGGTGTGTTCAACACCTTCCCCTACACCAGCTTCAGCCAGAACGTGGGCCTGGTCGGCGTGACGGGCGTGCGCAGCCGCTGGGTCTGCGTGGCCGGCGGCATCATCATGGTGGTGCTGGGCCTGTTGCCCAAGATGGGGGCGCTGGTCGAGAGCGTGCCCACCTTCGTGCTCGGCGGGGCCGGGCTGGTGATGTTCGGCATGGTGGCGGCCACGGGCATCCGCATCCTGACGGCGGTGGATTTCAAGGGCAACCGCAACAACCTGTACATCGTCGCACTGTCCATCGGCTTCGGGCTGATTCCGCTGGTGGCACCGCGCTGGATGCAGCAGATGGCGCACGGCCTGCATCCGCTGCTGGAGTCCGGCATCTTGCTGACGGCCATTGCCGCCGTGCTGCTGAACGTGTTCTTCAACGGCGCGGGCGACAACACGGCCGATGCGATCGAGGCCGCCAAGGCAGCCGAGGCGCACTGAGCGCCCGCCGCACCGCGCTCAGCGACCGATGCCGCAGACCTCGGCTGCGGCCGGGTCGGCCCCGGGCTCGGCCTGCTCCAGCTCGTTCGCCGCGATGCCGCGCGCGTTCTTGGCATGCGTCACGGCCATGTCGCGCGGCAACTGCACGCCGTTCTTCACGGCGAGGATTTCGGCCATCACGCTGACTGCGATCTCTGCCGGGGTCTTGCTGCCGATGTAGATGCCGATGGGGCCACGCAGACGGTCCAGCGACGCCTCGGTCTGCTCGAAGTGTTCGAGCATGCGCTGGTGCCGCGCCTCGTTGTTGCGCCGCGATCCGATGGCGCCGACGTAGAAGGCCGGGGTCTCCAGCGCCTCCAGCAAGGCCAGGTCGTCGAGCTTGGGGTCGTGCGTCAAGGCCACGACGCAGCTGCGCCGGTCGGGGCCGAAGGCGCGCACCACGTCGTCGGGCATGTCGCGTGTGAGCGTGACGCCTTGCACCGACCAGGCGCCGCGGTATTCGTCGCGCGGGTCGCACACGGTCACCGCAAAGCCAGAGAACAGCGCCATGGTCGCCAGATACTCCGTCAGCTGGCCGGCGCCGATGAGCAGCATGCGGTACTCCGGGCCGAAGGTGTTGACCAGCTGCTCGGCGTCCACCGTCAACTCGGCCGGCGCATCGGCGGGGGTGACGGTGGCGTGACCATCGGCCAGGCGCACGCTGCGGCGCATCAGGCGGCCGGTCTCCAGCGCGGCCACCAGCGCGGCCAGGGTGTCGGCGGCCGGGTCGTGCTCCAGCAGCAGCTCCAGCGTGCCGCCGCAGGGCAGGCCGAAGCGGTGCGCCTCATCGGCGGTGATGCCGTACTTGACAAAGCTCGGCGGGCCGCAGGGCATCTGGTGCGTGGCGTCGCCGGCAGGCGCAGCCACCGCTGACGCATAGGCTTGGGTGTAGCGGTAGATCAGGTCGTCTTCGATGCAGCCGCCCGAGACCGAGCCGAGCACGGCGCCGTCTTCGCTCAAGGCCATGATGGAGCCGACGGGCCGTGGTGACGAGCCCCAGGTGCGCACCACGGTGGCCAGCAGCGCGCGCTTGCCCGCCAACCGCCAATCGCGCAGGCCGCGCAGCACCATCACGTCGAGGTTTTCCATCGCTGTACTTTCGTTCGGGTCAGGCGTTGTCGGCCTTCTTGGCCTTGCCGGTGAGGCGGGCCAGCCAGCCGGCCTTGGCCGCCTCTTCCACCGGCTCGGCTTCCTCGGCGGCGGCATCTTCCGGCGGGGGGAAGCGCTTGCGCATCTCGTTGTCGAAGCGCTTGAAGAAGTCTTCGGAAATGGACTTGGCCGCGCCGTCGATCAGCCGCTGGCCCAGCTGCGCAACCTTGCCGCCGACCTGCGCGGTGACGCCGTACTGCAGCTCGCTGCCACCGTCGTTGGGCACGAGCACCACCTTGGCCGTCCCCTTGCCGTGGCCGGCGACACCGCCCTGCCCTTCGAAGCTGATGGTGTAGCTGGCCGGCACGACGATGTCGGACAGATTGATCTTGCCGGTGAACTTGGCCGACACCGGGCCGATCTTCAAAGCCATGCCGATGGTGTACTGGGGCAATGGGCCATCGCCACTGGCCTCGACCTTGTCGCAGCCGGGGATGCAGATCTTCAGCACCTCGGGGTCGTTGAGCGCGTCCCAGGCCTGCTGCTGGGTGACGGAGAGTTGGCGGCTGCCTTGCATTTCCATGGTGTCGTTCCTCTTGTTATGACGTTCAGGATTTCATGAGTCGGGCGAGGCTGGTGGCGAGATCTTCCAGGCGCGACAGATTGTGGACCGCCAGCGCGCCGTGCGCATGGCGGTGCACCACGGCGGCCCCACGGGCGATGGGCGCATAGCCGTCGAAGCGCAGCAGCGGGTTCAGCCACAGCAGGCGGCGGCAGCGGCGGCGCAACCAGGCCAGCGCTTCGTCCAGCACCTCGGGCTCGCCGGTGTCCAGCCCGTCGGTGATCAGCAGCACCAGCGTGCGACGGCCCACCAGGCGTCGCGCGTGTTGGCGCCGCAGAGTCTGCAGCGAGGCGCCGAGCTGCGTGCCGCCGGCGAAGTCTTCGATGGCGGCACTGGCGGCCAGCAGCATGTCGTCGGTATCGGCCAGTCGGAAGGCCGGCGTCAGGTCGGTCAGCTGCGTGCCGAAGGCGAACACGTCGCGCCGAGGATGGCCGCGAGTGGCTGCATGCAGAAAAGCCAGCAGCAGCCGGGCGTAGCGCTCCATCGAGCCGGAAATGTCGACCAGCACCAGCAGCGGCAGCGGCTGGGGCCGGCGCTCCAGGCGGGGCAGGCGCAGCAGCTCGCCGCCGTGGCGGGCTGCCTCGCGCCGCACAGAGGGCCAATGCAGGCGTGCGCCGCGCGCGCCGGGCCGCGTGCGCCGTGCTGGCACCTGCGGCAGGGGCAAGGCGATGTCGCGCGCCAGCCGCTCGACCAGCCGGAATTCGCTGGCCGACAGCGTATTGAAATCGCCATGCTGCAGCCGCTGGCGGTCGCTCGCCGTCATGGCGGCGTCGAACTCGACCTTGTCTTCCTGCGGCTTGGGCGGCACGGCCTGGGCGAAGGCCTTTTGCGGCGACAGTGCTTCGCTGACGCGCGGGCGGCGGCGGCTGGCCTCGGCCTTGCCCTCGGCGCTGGGCAGCATCTGCGCCAGCAGCTTGGCGGCGATGTCGGGGTTGCGGAAATAGGCGTCGAACAGCTCGCGGAAGACAGCGCGGTCTTGCTCGCGGCTGAGCATCACGGCCTCCAGCGCGGCGCCCAGGTCGTCGCGGCGACCCAGGTCGATCAGCAGCGCGGCCTGCTGCGCCAGCGCGATGCGGGAGGCATCGAGCCGCACGCCGGCACGGCGCAGCGTGCGGCCGAAGCCGGCAATGTTGTCGGCCAGCTTGCCGGTGCGCGCGTCGCCCAGTTGCATGTCAGTGGCACCCGGCGGGCCGGGGCCACAGATGCGGCACCTCGGGCGTCAGCAACACGCGAAGCGATGCGCGTGGGGGCAATGTCATGCGCTGTCCGCCGGCTTGAGCAAGGCGGCGGCCATGTCGCTGGTCAGCGCGGCCACGTCTTCGCGCTGCTTGAACAAGATACCGGCCGTGTCGGCCATTACCTCCGGGTCGATGGCCAGGGTGTCCAGCGCGACCAGGGCCTTGGCCCACTCCACGCTTTCGGCGATGCCAGGGGCGCGCTGGAACGCGTTGGCGAATGGCGCGCTGCGCAGCCTGCCCACCACCTCGGCCACCTGGGCCGACAGCGCCTCGCTGGCGCCCGGCACCTGCGCGCGCACGACGGCCAGTTCGCGCTCGCGGTCCGGGTAGTCGAGCCAGTGGTACAGGCAGCGGCGCTTGACGGCGTCGTTCAGCTCGCGCGTGCGGTTGCTTGTGAGCAAGGTCACGGGCGCGGCCAGGGCCTGCACGGTGCCGATCTCGGGGATGCTGACCTGGTACTCGCCCAGGTATTCGAGCAGGAAGGCCTCGAACGGTTCGTCGGCGCGGTCGACTTCGTCGATCAGCAGCACGGCACCGGGCGCCGGCGTCTGCAGGGCCTGCAGCAAAGGGCGGCGGATCAGGTAGCGCGGCTGGTAGACCTCGCGTTCCAGGCTCGCCGAATCCTCATGGCCTTCGGCTGCGCGCATGTGCAGCAGCTGCGCGGCGTAGTTCCATTCGTACAGGGCCTCGCGCTGCTCAAGCCCGTCGTAGCACTGCAGGCGCAGCAGCTGGCGCTGCAGGGCCGTGGCCAGCGCCTTGGCCAGCGCCGTCTTGCCGACGCCGGGCTCGCCTTCGAGCAGCAGCGGGCGCTCCAGCTTCAGGGCCAGAAAGACGGCTGTGGCCAGGCGCCGGTCGGCGAAATAGCCCGCCGCCTGCAGACCGGCGATGAGCGCGTCGATGGTGGGAAATGGTGAGCTCAAGGGGCTTGCCTTTACGAAGAGGTGCGCCAATGAAAAAGCCCCGCCGGGACGGGGCCTCGCGGCACGGTGCGACCCGAATTTATCCCAGGGCCTTGGCCACGGCCCGCTGCGTCTGCACGCCGATCAGGTTGGCGCGGTAGGCGGCGCTGGCGTGGATGTCGGCGTTCAGGTCGGTCGCGTCGATCTTGACGCCGGCCGCGGCCTCGGGTGTGAAGTTGGCGCTGAGCGCGGCCTCCAGGCCGGCATGGCGGAACACGCTGGTGGCAGCGCCCGTCACGGCCACGCGCACGCCCGCATCTGTCTGCGCGACGAACACGCCGACCAGCGCGAAGCGCGAAGCCGGCTGCTTGAACTTCATGTAAGCCGCCTTCTTCGGGATCGGGAAGCGGATCGCGGTGATCAGCTCGCCCTCTTCCAGCGCGGTGGCGAACATGCCGGTGAAGAAATCATCGGCTGCAATCTCACGCTGGTTCGTGATCACGGTGGCGCCCAATGCCAACACGGCGCTGGGGTAGCAGGCAGAAGGGTCGTTGTTGGCCACCGAGCCGCCCAGCGTGCCCATGGCGCGCACCTGGCGGTCGCCGATGTGCGCGGCCAGGTCAGCCAATGCGGGGATGGCGGCCTTGACTTCGTCGCTGTTGGCCACGGCCAGATGCCGCGTCATGGCACCGATGACGAGCGCGTTGCCTTCCCGCTTGACGCCCACCAGGTCGGCAATGCCGCCCAGGTCGACCAGCTGGCCTGGGTCGGTCAGCCGCAGTTTCATGGAGGCGAGCAGCGTCTGGCCGCCGGCCAGCGGGCGGGCACCGCCGGTGGCGAGCTTGGCCGCATCGGCGGTGCTGGCGGGGCGTTCGATCGTGATGGCGTACATGGTGTTGTTCTCCCTCAGGCTTTCGCGGATTGAATGGCTTCCCAGACGCGGCCGGGCGAGGCCGGCATGTCGAAATCTTTCACGCCCAGCGGCGCCAGCGCGTCCAGCACGGCGTTGATGACGGCCGGCGGCGAGCCGATGGCCCCCGCCTCGCCACAGCCCTTGGTGCCCAGCGGGTTGTGCGTGCAGGGCGTGCAGACGGTCTCGAGCTTGAAGTGCGGAAAGTCGTCGGCGCGCGGCATGGCGTAGTCCATGAACGAGCCGGTCAGCAACTGGCCGGTGTGCTCGTCGTAGACGCAGTTTTCCATGATGGCCTGGCCGATGCCCTGCACGATGCCGCCGTGGACCTGGCCCTCCACGATCATCGGGTTGATGATGGTGCCGAAGTCGTCCACCGCGCTGAAGCGGTCCACGCGCACGACGCCGGTGGCCGGGTCGACCTCGACCTCGCAGATGTAGGTACCGGCCGGGAAGGTGAAGTTGGTCGGGTCGTAGAAGGCGGTCTCGTTCAGGCCCGGCTCCAGCTTGTCCAGCGGGTAGTTGTGCGGCACGTAGGCCGTCAACGCCACCTGGCCGAAGGTGACCTTCTTGTCCGTACCCTTGACGGTGAACTCGCCGTTGGCGAACTCGACATCGGCGTCGCTCGCCTCCATCAGGTGCGCGGCGATCTTCTTGGCCTTGGTCTCGATCTTGTCCAGCGCCCGCATGATGGCCGCGCCGCCGACCGAGATCGAACGCGAGCCATAGGTGCCCATGCCGAAGGGCACGCGGCCGGTGTCGCCGTGCACCACGTCGACCGCATCGGGCGTGATGCCCAGCCGGGCCGCGACGACCTGCGCGAACGTGGTCTCGTGGCCTTGGCCATGGCTGTGCGAGCCCGTGAACACGGTGACGCTGCCGGTCGGGTGCACGCGCACCTCGCCACACTCGAACAGGCCGGCGCGCGCACCCAGCGCCCCGGCGATGTTCGATGGCGCGATGCCGCAGGCCTCGATGTAGCTGCTGTAGCCGATGCCACGCTTCAGGCCCTTGGCCTCGCTCGCCTGGCGCCGCGCGTCGAAGCCGGCCACGTCGGCCAGCTCCTGGGCTTTCGTCATGCACTGCATGTAGTCGCCCACGTCGTACTGCAGCGCCACTGGCGTCTGGTAGGGCCACTGGGTGATGAAGTTGCGCTTGCGGATCTCGTCCTGAGAGAGGCCCATGTCCCAGCCGCAGCGGCTGACCAGGCGCTCCAGCAGGTAGGTGGCCTCGGGCCGGCCCGCGCCGCGGTAGGCATCGACCGGGGCGGTGTTGGTGAACCAGGCGTCCACCTCCACATAGATCTGCGGGCAGGTGTACTGGCCGGCCAGCAGCGTGGCATACAGGATGGTCGGCACGGCCGTAGAGAAGGTGGACAGGTAGGCGCCCAGGTTCGCGTCCGTGTGCACGCGCATGGCGAGGAACTTGCCATCCTTGTCCATCGCCATCTCGGCGTGGCTGACATGGTCGCGGCCGTGCGCGTCGCTGAGGAAAGCCTCGCCGCGCTCGCACGTCCACTTGATGCTGCGGTTGAGCTGCTTGGCGGCCCAGGTCAGGCACACGTCTTCGGCATACAGGAAGATCTTGGAGCCGAAGCCGCCGCCGACATCGGGCGCGATGACGCGCACCTTGTGCTCGGGCAGGCCCAGCACGAACGCCGTCATCAGCAGGCGCTCGACGTGCGGGTTCTGGTTGGACACGTACAGCGTGTATTCGTCCGTGCCGCGGCTGTAGGAGCCGATGGCCGCGCGCGGCTCCATGGCGTTGGGCACCAGCCGGTTGTTGACCAGATCGAGCTTGGTCACATGCGCGGCGTTGGCGAACGCCGCATCGACCTGGCCCTTGTCGCCGATCGCCCACTTGTAGCAGTTGTTGTCGGGCGCGGCCTCGTGCAGGGCCGTGGCCTTGGCGGCATCGGTCACCTTCACCACGGCAGGCAGCACGTCGTAATCGACCTCGACCGCCTCGGCCGCGTTCTTGGCCTGCTCCAATGTCTCGGCCACGACCATGGCCACGTGGTCGCCCACGTAGCGCACCTTGCCCTGGGCCAGGATCGGGTGCGGCGGCTCCTTCATGGGTTGGCCGTCGGTGCTGGTGATCAGCCAGCCGCAGGGCAGACCGCCCATCTTTCCTTCCACATCCTTGCCGGTGAAGATGCGCACCACGCCGGGCATGGCGCTGGCGGCGGTGGTGTCGATGCTCTTGATGTTGGCGTGCGCATAGGGCGAACGCACGAACACGGCCTGGCTAACGTTGGCCGTTTGGATGTCGTCGGTGTAGTTGCCCGCGCCGGTGAGGAAGCGGTAGTCCTCCTTGCGCAGCAGGGCTTCACCGATGTGCGGCAGCTTGGAAAAGTCGGAAGCGCCCATGGTGTTCCCCTTCAGGCCGCAGCCATGGTGGTCTGGCCCATCTGGACGGCCTTGACAATGTTCTGGTAGCCGGTGCAGCGGCAGATGTTGCCCTCCAGCAGCTCGCGGATTTCGCCCTCGTCAGCCTTGGGGTGGTGGGTGCACAGATCGACCGCGCTCATCACCATGCCGGTGGTGCAGAAGCCGCATTGCAGGCCGTGGCATTCCTTGAAGGCCGCCTGCATGGGGTGCAGGGTGCCGTCTTCCTTGGCCAGGCCTTCGATGGTGGTGATCTCGCCGCCGCTCACCTGGGCAGCCAGCACGTTGCAGGACTTGATGGCACGGCCGTTCAGGATCACGGTGCAGGCGCCGCACTGGGCAGTGTCGCAGCCCACATGGGTGCCGGTGAGTTTCAGCTGTTCGCGGATGGCCTGCACCAGCAGCGTATTGGGGGGCACATCGAGCGTGGATGCCTTGCCGTTGACCGTCAATTGAACCTGCATGGGATAGTTCTCCATCTGTGGGGGTGGGATCGCCCGCCGATTGTTGGGAGGCGACCCGACCCTCCACCTAGGCGAAACCCTAGACCTGGGACGCAGCGGCCTGAAATTCTCAAAATGAAACAAGGTGCGAACGGCTGCCGCACAATGCCCGCTCGCCCCCCTACTGCCCCTTTGCACGACCGAGCATGCAGCTGCGCCCCACCCCTTGCCCACCCGACCGCACGGACCTGATCCGCCGTGCGCGCGAGCAGGTGATGGAGCGCGCGCCGGCCGGCCCCTGCGGCCTGGTCGCGCCCTGGATCGAGCGCTCCTGGCAGCGCTGCATGGCCCAGGGCCACCGGCCCGGGCAGGGGCCGGACTTCGACGCCATCAGCCCAAGCCGCGCGCGCGCCACAGCCGAGGCCAACCAGCGCCTGGTCGCCGCCGCGCGGCCGGTGCTGGAGCGCCTGGCCCGGGCGCTGGCGCAGACGCGCTACTTCCCGATCCTCACCAATGCCCACGGCGTGGTGGTCGACGCCCAGGGCGCCATCGACCCGGCTGACCGGCGGGCCACACTGGTCACCCGCATCGGCACCGATCTGTCGGAGGCGCGCGTCGGCACCACGGCCATCGGCGCCGCGCTGCTGGAGCAGCAGCCGGTGTGGCTGCACCGTGGCGAGCATTTCTTTGCCGACACCAGTGCCTACAGCTGCGCCGGAGCGCCGGTGCGTGGCCCGGACGGCAGCTGCGCAGGCATGCTGGACCTGACCGGCATCGACGTGGCCGAGCGGCCCGAGCTCAAGCATCTGGCTGCACACGGCGCGCGCAGCATCGAGAACGCGCTGACGCTGGCCCGCCCACACGCACTGCTGCTGCGGCTGAACTGGCCCGGCGTCGCGCTGGGTGGCGACGGTGACGGCCTGCTGTGCCTGGATGCCGACGGCCTGGTCACCGGCGCCAACCCGCCTGCCCGCGCCATGCTGGACCTGCCCGGCGACACCCCGGCCGCGCCGGTGCACGCCAGCGAGCTGTTTGCGATGCCGCCGGCCGGGTTGTTCGATGCGCAGCGCAGTGGACAGCCGCTGGACGTGCCCTTGTGGTCGGGGCTGCGACTCG
Source organism: Rhodoferax sp. RT4P68 (assembly GCF_056521305.1). Classification (NCBI taxonomy): domain Bacteria; kingdom Pseudomonadati; phylum Pseudomonadota; class Betaproteobacteria; order Burkholderiales; family Comamonadaceae; genus Rhodoferax; species Rhodoferax sp. RT4P68. The sequence continues at coordinate 82,915 of NZ_JBWMBB010000011.1, read as the reverse complement.
CCGTGCAGGCCGGTGACGCCAGGCCGACGGCGTCTGGGACGGACGCCAGCGCGCTGCCGCTCAAGGCGCTGGAAAGTGCCCTGATCCGCAAGGCCGTGGACGACGCGCGGGGCAACGTGGCGCTGGCCGCGCATCGGCTGGGCATCAGCCGGGCCACGGTCTACCGCAAGCTCGGTCGCCGCTGAACCCTTCCAACGGAAGGTCTTCTTGTTGTGCCTGGCGGGCGGAGGCCGTGCGACCACCTGCCTACATTGAAGCAGAAAAGCAGTGACATCGTGATGTAGTCATCATACCATTGGACAACTTCCGCCCGCACTTGGGCCGGTACCCAACGACCATGCCTGGAGACACCATGACCACCACGATAGCCCTGCTCGGCGCAGGCGGAAAAATGGGCGTACGCCTGTCCAAGAACCTGCAGGGCTCGCGCTTCGACGTGCGCCATGTGGAGGTCGGCGAGGTTGGCCGCCAGCGATTGCTGGACGAGGCCGGCATCACCTGCATGGACCAGGCCGCCGCGCTGGACGGCGCGCAGGTCGTCATCCTGGCGGTGCCGGACACGCTGATCGGCAAGATCGCCCACGCCATCGCGCCGCACTTGGCACCCGGCACCATGGTCATGCTGCTGGATGCGGCCGCGCCCTTTGCCGGCCACCTGCCCGAGCGGGCCGACCTGGCCTACTTCGTCGCCCACCCGTGCCACCCGCCGATCTTCAGCGCCGATTTGCGCCAGGACGGCGTGCCCGATTTCTTCGGCGGCGGGCACGCGCCGCAGTCGGTCGTCAGCGCGCTGATGCAGGGCACGCCGACAGATTTCGACCTGGGCGAGGAGATTGCCAAGACCATCTATGCGCCCATCCTGCGCTCCTACCGCGTGACGGTCGAGCAGATGGCGCTGCTGGAGCCCGGCCTGTCCGAGACCGTCTGCGCCACACTGCTGGACGTGATGCGCGAGGCCATGGACGAAGTGGTGGCGCGCGGCGTGCCGGCGGACGCGGCGCGCGACTTTCTACTGGGCCACATGACCATCCTCTCGGCCGTGATCTTCAAGGAGATCCCGGGCCAGTTCTCGGACGCCTGCAACAAGGCCATCACCTTCGGCAAGCCGCGGCTGATGCGCGAGGACTGGAAGGGCGTGTTCGAGCGCGACGAGATCGCCGAGAGCATCCGGCGCATCACCTGAAGCCGGGCGCCCTATGCAAGCCTCTTTCGGATCGGCCGACGGCCGCATCCACGCCCGCTATTGGCTGGAGACCGGCGACGACCCGCAGCGCGCGGCCGAGGTGATCGCAGGCGAGCAGTCCAGCGGCACCTTCACGGCCGTGCCGGGCGAAACACCGGAGCTGAAGGCACGCTCGGGCGCACGCGTGGAGCGGCTGGACGTGATCGACCACAGCGACCAGCCCAGCCTGCCCGGCGGCATGGCCAGCAGCCGCTACACGCGCTGCCACCTGCACCTGTCATGGCCGCTGGAGAACATGGGCCCTTCGCTGCCCAACCTGATGGCCACGGTGGCCGGCAACCTGTTCGAGCTGCGCCAGGTCTCGGGCCTGCGCTTGCAGAGCCTGCAGCTGCCACCCGCGTTCGCCACTGCTTCGCCCGGGCCGGCCTTCGGCGTCGCCGGCACGCGCGCACTGGCGGGCGTGCCGACGGGGCCGCTGATCGGCACCATCGTCAAGCCCAGCGTGGGCCTGTCGCCGCAGCAGACGGCCGACACCGTGCGCCAGCTGGTCGAAGGCGGCATCGACTTCATCAAGGACGACGAGCTGCAGGCCGACGGCCCGCACTGCCCATTCGACGAGCGCGCGCGCGCCGTGATGGCGGTGGTGAACGACGCTGCGGCCAAGACCGGCCGCAAGGCCATGGTCGCCTTCAACATCACGGGCGACCTTGACCAGATGCGCCAGCGCCACGACCTGGTGCTGGCGCTGGGCGGCACCTGCGTGATGGTGACGCTGAATGCCATCGGCCTGGCCGGCCTGCTGGCGCTGCGCAAACATGCGCAGCTGCCCATCCACGCGCACCGCGCCGGCTGGGGCAGCTTGTCGCGCTGCGCCGCGCTGGGATGGGACTACGCGCCATGGCAGCTGTTCTGGCGGCTGGCCGGTGCGGACCACATGCATGTGAACGGGCTGGCCAACAAGTTCAGCGAGCCCGACGCCAGCGTCATCGCCGCCGCGCGCGCCGTGCTGACGCCGGCCTTCCCCGATGCGCCGATGGTCGCGATGCCGGTGTTCAGCTCCGGCCAGACCGGCCTGCAGGCCGCGCCGACCTATGCCGCGCTGGGCTGCAGCGACCTGATCCACGCGGCCGGTGGCGGCATCCTCGGGCACCCGGGTGGCATCCGCGCCGGCGTGGCCGCCATGCGCCAGGCCTGGGACGCGGCCATGGCCGGCGTGCCGCTGGCCACGCATGCAGAGCATCACCCCGAACTGCTGGCCGCGTTGGGGAGCTGGTGATGGCGGCATCTGGCGAGCCAGCCGTCCAGCACGCCGGGTCTTCAGCCGCAGCGCCCGCCACATTGCCCGATGGCCTGCTGCTGGCCTACTACGGCGACGACTTCACCGGCTCCACCGATGTGCTGGAGGCATTCACGCGCGCCGGTGTAGCGACCGTGCTGTTCCTGCAGACGCCGGATGCGCAGGCGCTGGCGCGCTTTCCCGGTGTGCGCTGCGTTGGGTTGGCCGGCACCTCGCGCGGGCGCAGCCCGGCGTGGATGCACGAGCACCTGCGGCCTGCGCTGCAGGCGCTGGCGGCCCTGGGCGCACCGGTGCTGCACTACAAGGTCTGCTCCACCTTCGATTCGTCGCCCACCCTCGGCTCGATCGGTTGCGCCATCGACGTCGGCGTGCCGCTGATGCCCGGCATCTGGTCGCCCATGGTGGTCGGTGCGCCACGGCTGGGGCGCTACCAGGCCTTCGGCCACCTGTTCGCCGTGGCCGACGGCCAGGGCCATCGGCTGGACCGGCACCCCACGATGTCACGCCACCCGGTCACGCCGATGGCCGAGTCCGACCTGCGACGCCACCTGGGCGCGCAGACCGAGCGGCCGCGCGCGCTGATCGACTTCACGCAGCTCAAGGCCGGGCGCGGCGCTGACAGCCTGGCCATCTGCATGGCAGGCGCGGGGGAGCGGGCGGGAGTGACGGGAGCGACGGGAGTGACGGCAGCGACGCGCGTCACCGCAGCGACGGCAGCGACGGCAGCGACGCGAGAAGCGCGAGAAGCGCGAGAAGCGCAACAGACGCAAGAGACGCAAGAGGCGGGAGCGACAACTGCAACGACAGTGGCCACGCAGCCCATCGTGCTGATCGACGTGCTGGACGAGGAGACGCTGCGCGCTGCCGGCGCATTGGTCTGGACGCAGCGCGGTGCCGGCGTGTTCACCGCCTCATCGTCGGGCCTGCAGTACGCGCTGGCGGCCCACTGGCAGGCACAAGGGCTGCTGCCGGCGCCGCCGCCCCTGGCGCAGGCTGGCGCGGTGGCGGCCATCGCAGCCGTCAGCGGCAGCTGCTCGCCGGTCACCGCGCAACAGATCGCACGCGCTGGCGCGCGGGGCTTTGCGACGCTGCGGCTGGACCTGGCCGCTGCGCTCGCCGGCACGGCGCAGGCTCTGGAGCCCACGGTGGCCGCAGCCTGCGCCGCGCTGGCCGCTGGCCACAGCCCACTCATCTACACCGCCCAGGGGCCGGACGACCCCGCCGTGCGCGATTTCGACACCACGGCGGCCCAGGCCGGCCTCACGCGCGGGCAGGCGGCGCGCCGCACCGGCGAAGCATTGGCGATGGTGATGCGCACGCTGCTGGACCGCACGCCCGGCCTGCGCCGCATCGCCGTCGCCGGGGGAGACAGCTCGGGCGAGGTGGCGGCCGCACTGGGCGTGCAGGCGCTGACGGTGGCGGCCGGCCTGGCGCCAGGCGTGCCGCTGTGCCGGGCCTGGTCGGACGATCCGCAGCGTGATGGACTGGAGGTCGCGCTCAAGGGCGGCCAGCTCGGCGGCGCTGACTTCTTTGCCATGGTGCGCGACGGGCCGCCCGGATAATCGCGCCATGCACGCCGACGGCCCGATCCAGAAACGCAAGCTCTACCAGGAGGTGCTGGACCGGCTGATGCAGCGCATCCAGAGCGGCGAGATCCGCCCCGGCGACCAGTTGCCGCCCGAGCGCGAGCTGATGGACCAGTACGGCGTGGGCCGCCCGGCGATCCGCGAGGCCCTGCAGTCGCTGGAGCGCTCGGGCATCGTCGAGATCTCGCACGGCGAGCGCGCACGCGTGGTCGTGCCCACGGCGGATGGCCTGATCCGCCAGATCGGCAGCGGCGCGCGCCACTTGCTCAACACCCAGCCCGACACGCTCGAGCACCTGAAGCAGGCGCGCATCTTCCTGGAAGCCGGCATGGCCCGCATGGCCGCACAGCAAGCCACGCCGGGCGACGTGGCCCTGCTGCGCCAGCGCATCGAGGAACACCGCGCCGCGCTGGACCAGCTCGAACTGTTCCTGGACCGCGACATGGCTTTTCACTGCGAGATCGCGCGCATCAGCGGCAACCCGATCTTTCCGGCCATCGTCGAGGCCATCTTCCGCTGGGGCCGTGACTACTACCAGCCCATGGTGCGCGCGCCCGGCGCCGAGCAGCTGACGCTGCGCGAGCACACGGCCATCGTCGACGCCATCGCAGCGGGCGACGGCAGCGCCGCCGACGCGGCGATGCGCGAGCACCTCACGCGCTCGAACGTGATGTATCGGAGCTTGCAGCAGCCGGCAGCGCGCTGAGCCCGGCAACGGCTTGGGGAGGGCTTTCAGGGCAAGAAGGAAGGGGCAGGTCCCAGATCTGAAGGGCCCGGACCACTCGATCTTGTGTCCCCCGGCCTCTTGCCGCAGTCTCATAGGTGAACGCGCTCGACCGAATGGAGCGGCTATCCTTCGGCCCGGACTGCAGGAGACCAGCCCCCATGACCCCCCCACCACGTCGGCACGCCGCCGATTCGCGCCACGCCTGGATGCGGCTGGCCGTCACGCTGCTGCTGATGACGGTGGGCAGCAGCGGCATGTACGTGGTGTCGGTGATGCTGCCTGCGGTGCAAGCCGAGTTCGGCGTCACACGCTCGGCTGCCGCCCTGCCCTACACGCTGCTCATGATCGGCTTCGGCGTGGGCGGTGTGCTGATGGGCCGGCTGGCCGACCGCTTCGGCGTGATGTGGCCCCTGCTGCTGGGCGCCGTCAGCCTGGGCCTGGGCTATCTTGCCTGTGCGCTGTCGAACAGCATCCTCGCGTTTGCGCTGGCCCAGGGCGTGCTGGTCGGGCTGCTGGGCAGCGGCGCTGCCTTTGCGCCGCTGGTGGCCGACACCTCGCTCTGGTTCGTGCGGCGGCGCGGCCTGGCCGTGGCCATCTGCGCCAGCGGCAACTACCTGGCCGGCACGGTATGGCCGCCGGTGGTGCAGCACTTCGTGGAGAGCGTGGGCTGGCGTCAGACCTACCTGGGCATGGCGCTGTTCTGCAGCGTGACGATGGCCGCGCTGGCCCTGCTGATGCGCGAGCGCCCGCCGCTCGACGCCAGTGCGAGTGCGAGTGCCAGTGCCAGCGCCGCACCGGCTCGCCCCACTCCAGCCGTGGCTGCCACGCTGCGCCCCTTTGGCTTGAGCCTGGGGATGGCCCAGGGCCTGCTGTGCGTAGCCGGCACCGCCTGCTGCGTGGCCATGGCCATGCCCCAGGTCCACATCGTGGCCTATTGCACCGACCTGGGCTTCGGTGCAGCGCGCGGGGCGCAGATGCTGTCCGTCATGCTGGCCTGCGGGATTGCCAGTCGGCTGATCTCCGGCGCCATCTGCGACCGCATCGGCGGCCTGCGCACGCTGCTGCTCGGCTCGGCGTTGCAGGGCCTGGCGCTGCTGATGTTCCTGCCGTTCGATGGCCTGGTGCCGCTGTTCCTGGTGTCGGCGCTGTTCGGCCTGTTCCAGGGCGGCATCGTGCCCTCCTACGCGATCATCGTGCGCGAGCACTTTCCGCCGCAGGAAGCTGGCGCCCGCGTGGGCACGGTGCTGATGTGCACGCTGCTGGGCATGGCGCTGGGCGGCTGGATGTCGGGCAAGGTGTTCGACCTCACCGGCAGCTACCAGGCGGCCTTCATCAATGGCATCGCCTGGAATCTGTTGAACCTGGGCATTGTGCTGACGCTGCTGCTGCGCACGCGGCGGCTGGCTGGGCTGCCGCGCATGGGACAAGTGCCCAGTTGATGGCCTCCGACTCGAACTGAATCAGAGGCGCCGTGGCGCCCCCGCTCGATGTCACGTTGCCGGTGGGGTCGTTGGCCTGACCCAGGTCTCACTTGAAGCGAACTGCAGGCGCCGTGGTGGCTTCGACGGCCGGAGTTCTCGTCCCGCCGAAAGGGACGCGGGTGTCACTTTCAGTCACCAATTCGGTATACATTGCGAGCAGACAGGCGCGTGCACCGAAAGCCACCCCGGCAGATGGCTCCGCCCAATCACGGAGACTCAATGAACGCAGTGCGCAATCTCAAGCTGGGCACCCGCCTGGCCCTTGGCTTCGGCCTGATGGTGGTGCTGCTCGTGGGTGTGTCGGTCCTCGCCATGGCGTCGATGGCCCAGATCCAGCAGCGGCTTGACCACATCGCTTCGGTCAACAACAAGGAAGCGCGTTTGGCGGTTGCCATGCGCATCGCGGTCAACGAGGTGGGCCTGCGCAGCCGCGATATCGTGCTCTACGACGGGATCCGCAAGCGCAATGCCATCGGTGGCATCGCGCAGGCGCGCCAGAACTACGACGCTGCGGAGAATGAACTGCAGGCGATGTACGGCTCGCTGGAGGACACCACACCGCAAGCCAAGGAGCTTTTTGCCAAAGTGGCCAAGCTCAAGGCGACGGCGATGCCGCTGGTCGACCAAGTGGTCGAACTGGGGCGCGGAGATCTGGCCGAGGATGCCTCTCGCTTCCTGGGCAGCCAGGTCGATGCGCCGATGCAGGCATGGCTCAATGCGCTGGGCGAACTGGCCGAGAGCGCGGACAAGGCCAGCATCGAGGCGGCTGAGCAAGCCCAGACGGCCTACGGGAGTGCTCGCCTCATCATGCTGGCGCTGTGCACGGCGGGCGTCATCCTCGGCGGGCTGGCGGCCTGGCGGATCACCCGCAGCATCACGGCGCCGCTCTCCAACGCCGTGCGCATCGCCAAGACCGTGTCCGCAGGCGATCTCACCTCGCACATCGAGGTCCGCAGCAAGGACGAGACCGGGCAGCTGCTGTCTGCCCTGCGCGACATGAACACCAGCCTCATCAAGGTGGTCTCCACGGTGCGCACCAGCAGCGACAGCATCGCCACCGGTGCCCACGAGATTGCGGCCGGCAACCAGGATCTGAGCCAACGCACCGAGCAGCAGGCCAGCAGCCTGCAGCAGACCGCCGCGTCGATGGAACAGATCGGCTCGACCGTGCAGGCCAACGCGGACACGGCGCGTCAGGCCACGCAGCTGGCCACTGCCGCCGCCGCAGCGGCCGAGAAGGGGGGCGACATGGTGGGTCAGGTGGTCACCACCATGGATGCGATCGCCGGCGGCTCGCGCAAGGTGAGCGAGATCATCGGGCTGATCGACGGCATCGCGTTCCAGACCAACATCCTGGCCCTGAACGCGGCGGTCGAGGCGGCGCGCGCGGGCGAACAGGGACGCGGCTTTGCTGTCGTGGCCTCCGAAGTGCGCAGCCTGGCAGGCCGCTCGGCCCAGGCCGCCAAGGAGATCAAGGGCCTGATCGGCGAGAGCGAGAAGATGAGCCAGGTCGGCACGGCGCAGGCCGGTGCGGCGGGCAAGGCCATGGGTGACATCGTCGCGCAGGTGAAGCGCGTGGCCGCCTTGATCACCGAGATCAGCGCCGCCAACAGCGAACAGACCGCAGGCATGGGACAGGTCGGCCAGGCCATCAGCCTGCTCGACCAGGTCACACAGCAAAACGCGGCGCTGGTCGAGGAATCGGCCGCTGCCGCTGCCAGCCTCAATGCGCAGGTGGGCCGCCTGGTCGACGCCGTCGGTGTCTTCCATCTACCTGGGGCCGTGCAGGACGATGCAACGGACCAAGGGCACGCCGTGCCCACCGGCAAGCGCAACGCCACGATGGCCAGGCTTCCACGGCCCATTGCCAGCGCCAGCGCGGTTGCGGTATAGCCCCCGAGGGTCGGCACACCTCCTGGCCGACGCCGCCGCCCTCGATGGTGGCGATGCCGTAGGTGCGCCTGGGGCCTCGCAAGCCAGGTGGAAAGAGGGCGTCGGATATGCCAGACAATTCGCGCCCTCCAGCAGCTGCGGCGGCGCGGCTGTTACCTCGTGCAAACCCAAGTGAAAGTGAATCCATGAAGCAGACCATCGGCATGATCGGCGTGGGCATGATGGGCCACGGCATTGCGCGCAACATTGCTCGCCACGGCTACCCGCTGGTAGTGCTGGAGCATGCGGGCAACCAGCCGCTGGACGAGCTGTTGGCCGCTGGCGCAACGACCGTGGCGACGCCCGCAGCGCTGGCGGCTGCGGTCGACATCGTGATCCTGTGCGTGACCGGCACGCCCCAGGTGGAAGCGGTGCTGCTGGGCGCCGATGGCGTGCTGCAGGGCCTCAAGCCGGGCGCCGTGGTGATCGACTGTTCGACCGCCGTGCCCTCCTCGACCGAGCGCGTGGCGGCGGCCGTCCAAGCCGCCGGCGGCCGCTTTCTCGACACGCCGATGACCCGCACACCAAAGGAAGCGCACGAGGGCCGCTTGAACCTGCTGGTGGGCGGCGACGCTGCGCTGTTCGATGAGTGCCGGCCGCTGCTGGCCTGCTTCGCAGAGAACATCACGCATGCCGGCCCGATCGGCGCCGGCCACCGCATGAAGCTGCTGCACAACTATGTGTCGCTGGGCTTTGTGACGCTGCTGGCCGAGGCCGCAGCCTGTGCCCAGCGCGCCGGTGTGGCGCCGCAGGTGTTTGTCGACGTGCTGGCCAAGGGCGGCGGCGGTGGCGCCGCGTTGGAGCGGCTCAAGCCCTACCTCATGGCACAGGATCCATCGGGCCTGCGCTTCTCGTTGTCCAGCGCCCGCAAGGACCTGGGCTACTACGACGACATGGCACAGGACACGGGCGCGGCGCACGCGATCGCTCAGGCGGTGCTGCAGACACTGGACCGGGGCGTGCAGCAGGCAGGCGGCGACACGCTGTTGCCTGAAATCGTCCGGGTGCTGGCAACTTGACCACCTTCTGCGCCACACGCGATACTGAGCAAGCGCCATCGACCATCGATGGCTTTTCTATTTCCACCTTCCGAAAGACGCTTTTGAACAAAGTCCTCGCCACGGCATTGCTGGCCGCCTGCTGCACGCTGGCACATGCCCAGATTTCACCTGCCAAGAAGGAACTCGTGGCCAAGGTGCTGCAGTTGCAGCGCCCGGTGGTCGAGTCCCAGGCCCGCGCCATGGCCGAGCGGCCGGCCCTGATGATGATGCAGCAGATCGCCGCCGTGGTGCAGCAGCGCGTGCCGCTGGAAAAGCGCGAAGCCGTGCTGCAGGAGATCCAGCTCGACGTGCGCAAGTATGTGGACGAGGTCGTGCCCCTGATGCGTGAACGCGCGCTGCGCCTGTTGCCCACGACCAGCGGCGCGGTGCTGGAGTCGAAGTTCTCCGAAGCCGAGCTCAAGCAGCTGGTCGCGACGCTGGAATCGCCCATCTTCGTGAAGTACCAGCAGTCCACGGAAGAGATGTTCCGCCCGCTGTCGGAAAAGCTGGTGCCCGACGTGCGGGCCGATCTGGAGCCCAAACTCAAGGCGCTGAACCAGGTGGTCAACAAACGCCTGGAAGCCGCCATCGGTCAGCCAGCTGCCAGCGGCGCGCCCATCAAGCCCTGAGCGTCCTGAGCGTGCCGCGCGCCATCACACGGCGCAGCTGCGAAAGCCCACGAAGCGCAGGTCATCGTCCGGCATCGCGAAGTTGCGAAAGCGCGCATCGCGCAGGCGCGCCGGTGTTGCGAACGAGGCACCGCGCAGCACCCGCGCACGCCCCATGAACGGCGTGCTGTAGCCGTCCCAGGGGTCGGGTGCATAGCCCGGCCAGGGCTGCAGGCTGCTGGCTGTCCACTCGTGCACGCCGCCCCAGTCGAAGCCACGGCGCTGGGCCGTGCAGGCCGCGTATTCCCACTCGGCCTCGCCCGGCAGGCGCCGCCCGGCCCAGCGGCACCAGGCATCGGCCTCCCACCAGCTCAGGTGCATGGCCGGCTGCGCACCCGCCACGCGCACGCGCCGGCCGAAGCGCTGCTGCAGCACTGCGCCGCTGGCCACGCCGATCTGCTCCACATAGCGCGGCCCGCGCCGGCCATCGCCCTCGGCCAATGCCTGCAGCCAGGCCCAGCCCTCGGTGCGCCAGCATTCGGGCCGGTCGTAGCCGCCGTCGTCGACGAACTCGACGAACTGCGACCAGCTCACTGGCTGGGCGTCGATCTCGAATTCGGGCAGCTGCACGTCGTGCAACCACTTCTCGGCGTCGAACACGAAACCGCCAGGCGTCGCACCCAAAGTCCAGCGCGTGGCGGGCAGGCCGATCGGCGCCAGGGGGCGGCGCGCTGCGGGCAGCTGCACCGCCAGCAACAGGCCGGCGCGCTGGGCTTGCACCAGCATGGTCTCGCGCAACATGTCCTCGTGCAGCAGCGCGAGACGGTAAAAGTAAAGGCCGGCGTCGTCCTCGGGCGATTTCTCCAGCAGCTCGAGCGTGGTCTCCAGCTGCTCCAGCAGGTAGGCGCGGGTGGTGGCTGCGCCCGGCAGATCCGACGCCGCCAGCACGCGCGAGGTCTCACCCCACCAGGCATCGGCGCGTGGGTCGACGGACGGCAGCCGCGTGGGCCGGGCCTGGCAGTTCGGCCCCTGGTGGCGCTGCGTGTTGCGCCCGATCCAGCACTCGGCAAACCAACCTGCGTGGCCAGCCAGCCAGAGCAGATCGCCGTGCGTGCCACCGAGCATCTGCCCGGCGCTGGCCGCAGCGTTCTCGCCATGTGCGATCAGCGCCAGCGTGTGGTTGCGCGTGTCCATCAACGCCAATGACAGCGTGTCGCGGCCGGCCTGGCGCACCGCAGGGGTGTCGATCACCGCACCGGCTTGCGATGGGGGCAGGCGGGCATTCTCGGGGTGGCCAGACATGATGGTCATTATGGGTCGCGCCCCGCCCCATTGCGGGCCCCGGGGCGCGGTGCGTGCACCTATAAAATGCCGGCGCCGCACGCACCCGACCCACTGGCGCACAACGCCGGTGCGTCGGGTGTTTCGTGTCAGGCGTTCACCAAAAATCGAGGTAGACATGCACGGCTTACTGAAGCTTTCGCGGGCCATCGACTGGCTCAACACCCAGGTCGGCAAGTGGGTCATCTGGCTGATCCTGGCGTCCACCGTCATCAGCGCCGTCAACGCCATCGTGCGCAAGGTGTTCAACATGAGTTCGAACGCCTACCTCGAAGTGCAGTGGTACCTGTTCGCCTGGTCGTTCCTCGTCGCGGCCGGCCTGACCTTGCTGAACCGCGAGCATGTGCGCATCGACGTGCTCAACAGTCGTCTGCCCAAGCGCGCGCAGATCTGGATCGACATCCTGGGCTTCGCACTGTTCCTCACGCCGCTGTGCCTGGTGGTGCTGTACTACACCGTGCCGATGTTCATCCAGCAATACCAGACCGGCGAAATGTCGGGCAACCCCGGCGGCCTGATCCGCTGGCCAGTGTGGCTGGCGCTGCCGGTCGGCTTCACGCTGTTGCTGCTGCAGGGTTGGTCGGAGCTGATCAAGCGCGTGGCCTTCCTGTCCGGCCATGGTCCGGACCCGACCGTCAAGTCCGGTGAGAAAACCGCGGAAGAAGAACTGGCCGAGATCCTGCGCCAGCGCGCGGCTGACGACAAGGCGGCCACCGCCTCCGCGGCCGTGGCGCGCTGAACCCCAAAAGAAAGCAGAAGCATCGCCATGGAGTTCTTCACCGCCAATTTCGCCCCGATCATGTTCGCGGGCTTGATCTGTTTTCTGCTGCTGGGATTCCCGGTGGCTTTCAGCCTGGGCGCCTGCGGGCTGTTCTTCGGCTTCGTCGGCATCGAGCTGAACGTGTTCCCCGCCTCCGTCATGGCCTGGCTGCCGCAGCGGCTGATCGGCATCATGGCCAACGACACCTTGTTGGCGGTGCCGTTCTTCACGTTGATGGGGCTGGTCCTGGAACGCAGCGGCATGGCCGAGGACCTGCTGGACACCGTGGGCCAGGTCTTCGGCCCCTTGCGCGGCGGCCTGGCGCTGGCCGTGGTGTTCGTCGGCGCGCTACTGGCCGCCACGACCGGTGTGGTGGCCGCCTCCGTCATCTCCATGGGCCTGATCTCGCTGCCCATCATGCTGCGCTATGGCTACGACCGGCGCATGGCCAGCGGCGTCATCGCCGCCTCTGGCACGTTGGCGCAGATCCTGCCGCCCTCGCTGGTGCTGATCATCATGGCCGACCAGTTGGGCCGCAGCGTGGGCGACATGTACAAGGGCGCGTTCGTGCCGGCCTTCATGCTGGTGGGCTGTTACGTCGTCTACATCGGGCTGCTGGCGGTGTTCCGCCCCTCGCACGTGCCGGCGCTGCCGCCCGAGGCGCGCGTGTACCGCGAACCCAATGGCAGCGGCGGCTACCTGTCGCTGGTGGTGCTGATGGTCATCGCGTTCCTCGTCTCCGTGGTGCTGGCGCGGCACATGCCAGAAGTGCACACCTGGTGGCGTGGCGAGCCGGTCACCTCGGTTGCCACCGACGAGAAGGTGGTCGTGGCCATGTGCGGCGGCGCCTTCGTGGCGTTGCTGATCGCGCTGGTCAACAAGTTCACGAAGATGGGCCTGCTGTCGCGGCTGGCTGAGCGCGTGACTTTCGTGCTGATCCCGCCGCTGCTGCTGATCTTCCTGGTGCTGGGCACCATTTTTCTGGGCGTGGCCACGCCGACGGAAGGTGGCGCCATGGGTGCGATTGGCGCCCTGGTGATGGGCTGGGCGCGCGGCCGGTTGGACATGAGGCTGCTCAAGCAGGCACTGGCCTCGACCACCAAGCTGGGCAGCTTCGTGATGTTCATCCTGATCGGCGCCACGGTGTTCGGCCTGGTGTTCCAGGCCGCAGACGGCCCGATCTGGGTCGAGCACCTGCTGACCGGCCTGCCGGGCGGCCAGGTCGGCTTCCTGATCTTCGTGAACGTGCTGATCTTCTTCCTGGCGTTCTTCCTGGATTACTTCGAACTGTCGTTCATCGTCGTGCCGTTGCTGGCGCCGGTGGCCGACAAGCTGGGCATCGATCTGATCTGGTTCGGCGTGCTGCTGGCGGTGAACATGCAGACCTCGTTCATGCACCCGCCGTTCGGCTTCGCGCTGTTCTTCCTGCGCTCGGTGGCACCGGACAAGCCCTATGTGGACCGCGTCACGCAGAAGGTCATGGACCCGGTGACCACGATGCAGATCTACAAGGGCGCCATCCCGTTCCTGCTGATCCAGCTGTTCATGGTGGGCGTGTTGATCGCCTTCCCGGGCCTGGTGACCGGCAGCCTGGACAAGGCGCAGACCTATGATCTGAAAGAAGTAGGCGAGCAGATGCGCGAAGGCCTCAAGCCCGAGGCCACCGACGGCTACGGCTCGGACGCCGGTTATGGCGCCGACGAGAAGCCCGAAGGCGACGCACCGGCCGCGCCAGCCGAACTCACCCCTGAGGGCACGGCCCCCGCCGCCGAGCCTGCAGCCGACAGCGGCGCGGCAGACGACCCTATGAAGGCCATGCAGGACGCGCTCAAGCAGCAGAAGCCTTGACGCCGTCGCCCAGCAAAAAAGCCCCGCATGGCGGGGCTTTTTTTCGTCTGCCTGCCGGGCCTTGCGGGGCCCGCGGGCGTCAGATCTTGACGCCGTTCATGTACTGGTTGAACGGGTACTCGGAGAAGCGGTTCCACAGGATCTGGTCACGCTGGAAGGCGCGCATGCTCTCGTGGATCTTCTTGAACTCGGGCGACTTGGCTTCGTGCTCGGCGAACACTTCCATCGAGGCCTTGAAGCCGGCGTCCATCACCGACTTGGGGAAGGCTTTGAGCTGGGTCTTCTCAGCCACCAGCTTCTTCAGCGCGACCGGGTTGACGGCGTCGTACTTGGCGGTCATGTCGACGGCAGCCACCTTGCAGGCGGCGTCCAGGATGGCCTTGTTCTCGTCCGACAGGGCGGCGTACTTCTTCACGTTGATGAAGAACTCCAGGTCGGCGCCGCCTTCCCACCAGCCGGGGTAGTAGTAGAACGGTGCCACCTTGTTGAAGCCCAGCTTGGCATCGTCGTGCGGGCCGACGAACTCGGCGGCATCCAGCGTGCCCTTTTCCAGCGCCTGGTAGACGTCACCGGCCGGCATGTTCTGGGCGACCACGCCCAGCTTGGCCATGGCTTCGCCGAAGACACCGCCCCCCAGGCGCATCTTCAGGCCCTTGAGGTCGGCGACGGTCTTGATCTCCTTGCGGTACCAGCCACCCATCTGCGTGCCGGTGCTGCCGGCGCTGGCGGTCTTGAAGTTGTACTTGCCGAAGAAGTCGTCGAGCAGCTTGCGGCCACCGCCGTAGTCTTTCCACGAGGTGTTCTGGCGGGCGGTCAGGCCGAAGGGCACGGCACAGCTGAAGGCGAAGATCGGGTCCTTGCCGGTGAAGTAGTAGGCCGCAGACTGCGCCATCTCGATGTTGTCGCCCTGCAGGGCATCGACCACTCCGAAGGCCGGCATCAGTTCACCCGCTGGGTGCACCGTGATCTCGAACCGGCCGCCGGACAAGGCCTTCACCGTCTTGGACAGCATCTCGGCGCTGCCGAAAATGGTGTCGAGCGAGCGCGGAAAGCTGGAGGCCAGGCGCCAGCGCACTGCCGCCTGGGCGTGCACGGCCGGCGCGATGCCAGCGGCCAGCACACCGGCGATGCCGGCATTCTTGATAACGGAACGACGATCCATTGAAAAACTCTCCGAGGGTCAGAATGAAAAAACCCGCTTCCCTTTTGGAGAAACGGGGACTTGCGTCAGGCGCGGATTGTAGAAAAACGCAGAACGGCGGCCGGTGCGGGTTTACCCCTGCGGCGCGCCCATGGCAGGGCACCACATCCGCCGCCGCACCGCATCACGCCACGAGCTTCAACGCAGCCTGTGCTTGTTCCACCAAAGCAGGAAAGCGCTCGGCGATGGAACGCTCGATGCCGGGTGCGTCCAGGCCTTGCAGGGCCATCAGCTTGACCGGGTCGCCATGCTCGATGAAGCGGTCCGGCAGGCCCAGCTGCAGCAGCGGCCGGGTGACACCGGCGGCATTCAGGGCCTCGCCCACGGCGCTGCCGGCGCCGCCCATGATGGCGCCATCTTCCACGGTGACCAGTGCGTCGTGGTCGGCGGCGATCTGCAGCAGCAGCGCCTGGTCCAGCGGCTTGGCCCAGCGCATGTTGACCACGGTCGCATTCAGCCGCTCGGCGGCTTGCAGCGCCGGGTGCAGCAGCGTGCCGAACGCCAGGATCGCCAGGCGGCGGCCGGCCTCGGCCTGGGCCGTGCGGCGCACTTCGCCTCGTCCATAGGGCAGTGCCTGCAGGCCGGGCGCGATGGCCACGCCAGCGCCGGCGCCACGTGGGTAACGCACCGCGACCGGGTGGTCCTGCTCGAACGCCGTGGTCAGCAGCGCGCGGCACTCGTTCTCGTCCGATGGGCAGGCGATGCCCATGTTGGGGATGCAGCGCAGGTACGCGATGTCGTAGGCGCCGGCATGCGTGGCGCCATCGGCACCGACCAGGCCTGCGCGGTCGATGGCGAACACCACGGGCAGCTTCTGCAACGCCACGTCGTGGATCAACTGGTCGTAGGCGCGCTGCAGGAAGGTGGAATAGATCGCCACCACGGGCTTGAGCCCCTCGCAGGCCAGGCCGGCGGCGAAGGTCACGGCGTGCTGCTCGGCGATGCCCACGTCGTAGTAGCGCTTGGGAAAGCGCTTTTCGAACTCCACCATGCCGGAGCCCTCGCGCATGGCCGGTGTGATGCCGACCAGCCGCGGGTCGCGCTCGGCCATGTCGCACAACCACTGGCCGAACACCTGCGTGAAGCTGGGCTTGGCCGGCGTGCTGGGCTTGACCAGGCCAACGCGGGGGTCGAACTTGCCGGGGCCGTGATAGGCCACGGGGTCGGCCTCGGCCAACTTGTAGCCCTGGCCCTTTTTGGTCACGACATGCAGGAATTGCGGACCGCTCAGCTCGCGGATGTTCTCCAGCGTGGGGATCAGCGATTCGAGGTCGTGGCCGTCGATCGGGCCGATGTAGTTGAAGCCGAACTGCTCGAACAGCGTGGCCGGCACCACCATGCCCTTGGCATGTTGCTCCAGCCGCTTGGCCAGTTCGAACAGCGGCGGCGCGGCCTTGAGCACCTGCTTGCCCACGTTCTTGGCCGCCGCATAGAAATGCCCGCTCATCAGCTGCGCCAGATAGCGGTTCAGCGCGCCCACCGGCGGGCTGATGCTCATGTCGTTGTCGTTCAGGATGACGAGCAGGTTGCAGTCGCACACGCCAGCGTTGTTCAGCGCTTCGAACGCCATGCCGGCCGACAGCGCGCCGTCGCCGATGATCGCCACGGACTGGCGGTCTTCACCCAGCTGTTTGGCGGCCATGGCCATGCCCAACGCGGCGGAGATCGAGGTCGAGGAATGCGCCGTGCCGAAGGTGTCGTAGCGGCTCTCGGCCCGCATGGGAAAACCCGACAGCCCGCCCAACTGGCGCAGGCTGCCCATGCGCTCGCGCCGGCCGGTCAGGATCTTGTGCGGATAGGTCTGGTGGCCCACGTCCCACACCAAACGGTCGTCCGGCGTGTTGAAGACATAGTGCAGCGCCACGGTCAGCTCGACCGTGCCCAGGTTGGAGCTGAGGTGGCCGCCGGTCGTGGACACGCTGTCCAGCACGAAGGCGCGCAGCTGGTCGGCCAGCGGCTTCAGGTCGGTACGCGCCAGGCGGCGCAGGTCTGCGGGGTCGTTGATGCTGTCCAGCAATGGATAGCGCTGTGCGTTCGAGGTCGCCATAGGTAATCTTCTCCGTAGTCCGCCGCAGCTCAGCTCGAGCGGTTCACCACCATGTCGGCCAACGCACGCAGGGCGCGCGTGTCGGCCAGCCTGGCGCCGTCGAGGGCTGCAAGGGCTTGTTGCAGCAACTCCTGCGCGTAAGCCTGCGAGCGCGCCAGGCCCAGAACCGATACGTAGGTCGGCTTGTCCTGCTCGGCGTCCTTGCCGGCCGTCTTGCCCAGCGTCGCCGAATCGGCGGTCACGTCCAGGATGTCGTCGACCACCTGGAAGGCCAGGCCCAGGGCGGAACCATAGGCGCTCAACCCGGCGATCGCAACCTCGGGCAGCGGGCGGCCCGGGTCGCGGCAGGCCGCGCCCAGCATCACGCTGCCGCGCAGCAGTGCGCCGGTCTTCAGGCGATGCATGCCACGCAACTGGTCTTCGCAGAGCGGCAGGCCGATGCTGGCCAGGTCGATCGCCTGGCCACCGGCCATGCCTTCGTAACCGGCGGCGCGCGCCAGCAGCCGGCACAGCGTGGCCTGCACCTGCGCCGGGGCGGTGGCGTCATCGGCCGTCAGCAATTCGAAGGCCAGCGCCTGCAACGCATCGCCGGCCAACAGCGCCTGTGCCTCGCCGAAGCGTACGTGCACCGTCGGCTTGCCCCGGCGCAACACGTCGTTGTCCATGCACGGCATGTCGTCGTGCACCAGCGAATAGGCGTGGATCAATTCGGCCGCGCAGGCCGCGCGCAGGGCGGCGTCGTCCAGCCCCGCGCTCAACGCCGGCGGCTCGCCATGGGCGACGGCGGCACGGGCTGCGAGAACCAGACAGGGCCGCAGACGCTTGCCGCCGTCGAGCACGGCATAGCGCATGGCTTCGCGCAGGGCAGCAGGCGCCTCGTGGCCCAGCGCGGCCCAGCTGTCGGGGTCGAAATCAGCCGGTCGCTCAGGCGCCACCCAGGTCGACAGCGCGGTCTCGACGCGGTCCAGCGTCTGCTGGCTCCAGGTGTGCAAATCAAACGCAGCGGGCAAGGCAGGCGTGGCGATCGCCCTGTCGCCCGCGAGGGCACTATCGGCCTCACCTGGGATGCGAGCTTGCACGGGGCGGCCCGGTGCGGCGTTCATTCGGCGCTCCAGGGCTTCAGCAGTCCCTGGTCCAGCACACGGATCTGCTCTTCCACCGCGCCCAGCCGGTCGCGGCAAAAACCCAGCAGTTCGGCGCCGCGGCGATAGCCTGCCAGCAGGCCGTCCAGAGGCATCTGCCCGGACTCCATCTGGCCGACGAGCGATTCAAGTTCCTGCAAGGCTGCCTCGTAGCTGGCCGGGACGTTCTGCATGGGGGCAGGAGAAAGTGACGAGGCGGAAGCCTTGGGCATGGGCAGACGTGGCATTCAGATGGCGAAGGGGCGGATTTTAGGCGCTGTCGATTGGGGGCGTCCTTGCAAAGGGAACGGCCATCGTGCGCGGCTACAATCGCCCCTCCCGTTTCCCAGCCAGCGCCCCCGCTTCGAAAGGAGCCGCAGCGGCACAGCCGATTCACCCCTCCCGCGCAAACTCCAGAGCCCCAGCGCCGACGGAACAGGCGCCTACCACCTGCCCCTTCATAGGGGGAGTCTCTAGGTCAGGACGTGCATGTCTGATTTAAGTCTTCAACTGCAGCAGGCCGCAAGCCAACTTCCAGTTTCCAGTTACTTCGACCAGGCGCTGTTCCAGCGCGAAATCGAGACCATCTTCCAGCGCGGGCCCCGCTATGTGGGGCATGAACTCTTGGTGCCCCAGGTGGGCGACTTCCACACCCTGCCGCAGGAGCGCGCGGGCCGTGCCCTGGTGCGCACGCCGAACGGCGTGGAACTGGTGTCCAACGTCTGCCGTCATCGGCAGGCGTTGATCCTGCGCGAGCGCGGTTCACTGCAGCAGACGCAAAGCGGCAGCGCGGGCGGCAACATCGTCTGCCCGCTGCACCGCTGGACTTACAGCGGCGGCAACGGCACGCCGGCCGGCGCCTTGCTGGGCGCGCCGCATTTCGCGCAGGACCCCTGCCTGAACCTGCACAACTACCCGCTGCAGAACTGGAACGGCCTGCTGTTCGAGGGCGCGCAGGCGCACCGCGTCGCGCAGGACCTGGCCCGCTTGGGCCCGCGCGCCGACCTCAACTTTGAGGGCTACGTCTTCGACCGTGTCGAGCTGCATGAGTGCGACTACAACTGGAAGACCTTCATCGAGGTCTATCTGGAGGACTACCACGTCGGACCGTTCCACCCCGGCCTGGGCGGTTTCGTCAGTTGCGACGACCTGCGTTGGGAATTCGGCGACCAGTACTCGGTGCAGACCGTGGGCGTGGCCAACCGCCTGGGCAAGGCCGGCAGCCCGGCCTACCAGCGCTGGCAGCAGGCGCTGATGGGCTACCGCAACGGCAAGCCGCCGCGCCATGGCGCCATCTGGCTGACCTACTACCCCACGGTGATGGTCGAGTGGTACCCGCATGTGCTCACGGTCTCGACGCTGCACCCCATGGGGCCGCAGAAGACACTGAACACGGTGGAGTTCTACTACCCGGAAGAGATCGCCGCGTTCGAGCGCGAGTTCGTCGAATCGCAGCAGGCCGCCTACATGGAGACCTGTGTCGAGGACGACGAGATCGCGCTGCGCATGGACGCCGGGCGCCGGGCGCTGATGGCGCGTGGCGACGACGAGGTCGGCCCCTACCAAAGCCCGATGGAAGACGGTATGCAGCACTTCCACGAGTGGTACCGGCGCCAGGTGCAGCTGGCACCCAGCCCGGCGGCCCGCCCTGCCCTGCCCACCGCGCTGACTCCCGCGCGCTGACGCGCCCGGCCCCTGCCTGCGCGCTGCGCGCGGCCGGCTTCCCAGAGAGGCGGCCGTTCGCGTGCGCCACCCAACCACAAGACCTCGCCCATGCAAAGCCTCTGGATGGTGGCATCCGCGTTCCTGTTCGCCACGATGGGCGTGTGCGTGAAGATCGCATCGAGCTGGTTCACCAGCGCCGAGCTGGTGTTCTGGCGCGGCGTCATCGGCATCGTGTTCCTGGCCGTGCTGGCGCGCCGGCAGGGGGTGCCGCTGGCCACGCGCTACCCCGGCATGCACGCGTGGCGCAGCGTGATCGGCACGTTCTCGCTGGGCGCCTGGTTCTTTGCCATTGCCCACATGCCGCTGGCCACGGCCATGACGCTGAACTACATGAGCAGCATCTGGATCGCGACCTTCCTGATCGGCGGCGCGCTGCTGGCCTGGGTGCCGATGCCGGGGCGTGACGGGCGCGTGCCGTTGCCGCCGCTGCAGGGCGTGCTGGCGCTGACGGTGCTCGCCGGCTTCGTCGGCGTCGTGCTGGTGCTCAAGCCCGACATGAACCAGAGCCAGGGCTTCGCCGGGCTGATGGGCCTGCTGTCGGGCCTGACGGCCGCGTTCGCCTACCTGCAGGTGATCGCGTTGTCGCGCATCGGCGAACCGGAGACGCGCACGGTGTTCTATTTCGCGGTCGGCTCCGCTGTGTTCGGGGGCCTGTGGATGCTGATCGATGGCGTTTCGCCCTGGAACTGGCGCCACGCGCTGTGGCTGCTGCCGGTCGGCGTGTTGGCAGCGCTGGGCCAGCTGTGCATGACGCGGGCCTACGGTCTTGCCCAGTCGCAGGCCGGCACGCTGGTAGTGGCCAACCTGCAGTACTCCGGCATCGTGTTCGCGGCGATCTACAGCGTGCTGCTGTTCGGCGATGCCATCGACGGGGCCGGCTGGGCTGGCATGGCGTTGGTCATCGCCAGCGGCGTGGCGGCCACCGTGCTGCGCCAGCGCGCCGTCCCCAAAGCACCGGCCGAGGAACACTGACGCGCGCGCCGCATCACAATGGCGCGACCGTCTTCCACCCCTCGCCACCATGCCCTACACCACCCTGATCTCCGTGGCCCAGTTGCAAGCCCTGCAGCAAAGCGGCCAGCGCCACATGCTGTTCGATTGCAGCTTCGATCTGATGCAGCCGGCCGCAGGCGCCGCGCAGTATGCGCAGGCCCACATTCCCGGCGCGGTGCATGCGGACCTGGACCGTGACCTCAGCGCCCGCCATGGCGCGCCCGGCGCGGGCGGCATCCTCACGGCGCACGAATCGGACGAGCCGGCCTCCGGTGGACGCCACCCTCTGCCCAACCGCGAAAAGTTCGCCATCTGGTTGTCCAGCGTCGGTTTTGCCAATGACATGCAGGCCATCACGTACGACCGCAGCGGCACCAACTACAGCGGCAGGCTGTGGTGGATGTTGAAGTGGATGGGACACGAGGCCGTCGCCGTACTGGACGGGGGCCTGCAGGCCTGGCAGGCAGCGGGCGGCGAGGTGACCGGCCGGGACGAGCCGAGCCATTTCCAGACGAACTTCGAACTGCGGCCGCCGCTGGCGCGGTTGGTCGATGCGGCCGAGGTGCTGTCGAACATCGGCCGGCCGCAGCAAACCGTGCTGGATGCACGTGCGGCAGCACGCTATCGGGGTGAGACCGAGCCGCTGGACCCGGTGGCCGGCCACATCCCCAGTGCGCTCAACCGGCCCTATGTGGAGAACATCGGGCCGGACGGCCTGTTCAAGAGCGCCGAACAACTGCGTGCCGAGTTCGATGCCCTGTTGGCAGGACGCGATGCCGCCACAGTGGTGCACCACTGCGGCAGCGGTGTCACCGCCACGCCGAATCTGCTCGCCATGGAGATCGCCGGCCTGCCGCGCACTGCGCTGTACGCCGGCAGCTGGAGCGACTGGTGTTCTGACCCAAGCCGCCCCGTGGCGAAGGGCTGAACCCGCGCGTCAGCCCTTGGCGCGCTCGGCGTCGCGCAGCTGCTTGATCTGGTCGTGGTTGCGCTGGGCACCGTCCGCATGGCGCTGCACCACGGCCTTGAGATCGGCGGGCATGGGCATCGTCAACGCCTTGCGGTAGCGGGCCAGTGCCGCATCCTCACCGCGCTCGCACTCCTCCAGCATCGCCAGGTCGCTCAAGGCGCCCACGCTGCCGCGCAGGCTGACCCAGCCACGGTGCAGGGCACCGCTGGCGCTTCCGCCATCGTTGACCTCGCCTCCCAGCTTGGCGATGTGCGCCGCCAGTTCGGTGGCCGCTTGCGCGCAATCGCGTGAGCGCTGCGTCAGCACCTGGGCCAACGAAGCCGTCTTCGTGTGCTCGGCGGATTCGGCAAAGCCCTTCTGGCCATCGCGGCTGGTCTTGAGCAGATCGTCCAGCGTTTCCAGCAGGTCGTCGCGATCGGCGGTGGTGTCGCCTTCCGCGTAGTCCACATCGCCGGACACACGGTCCCACGCCGCACGGGTGGCAGGGCGTGCCTGCTCCCAGCTCAGCGCCGAGCTGCCACGGCGTTGGCCCCAGTCACGGGCCAGTTCTGCTTCCGCCTGTTCGAAGTCGCCCGTGTAGTCGGGGCGTGCTGTCCAGCCATAGGCGTAAGCCGGGCCGTAATCGTCATAGCTGCGACCGGGCTCGACATACGACTCGCGCTCGTACGCACCGCGCCAGTGGGCTTCCTCGGCCGTCGGGTTGATGCCCTCGGCCACCGACTTGCCAGCCAGGCCACCCACCACCGCACCGGCCACCAGGCCGATCGCCGCGCCCACCGGGCCGCCGATCGCACCGATGGCCGCGCCTGCGGCCCCGCCGCTGGCTGCGCCGACGCCGGTGCCGACCGGGTGTGCGCCCGGTGCATTGGTGATCGGGTCGCGGTTCAGATCGCGTTCTTCTGCTGCCATGTCATTGCTCCTTCACGTCTGGTACGTGCTGTGTTGAACGACCCTTGCGGGACTGGCATGCATCGTGGCCCGGCTGTGGCCGAACACCCGTCGTCCGCGCGGAAGAGGCGGTGTAGGAACAAGCGCCCAGCCCGGGGCGGATCGCTCGGCGCACAACAAAAAGCCGCCCTGGGGCGGCTCGTTGGCGTGTGCAGCGCAGAGCGTCAGGCCACGCCGTGCGTCTTGAACCAGGCCAGCGCGCGCTTCCAGCCGTCTTCGGCGGGCCCCTGCCGGAAGCTCGGCCGGTAATCGGCATGGAAGGCATGCGGCGCATCGGGATAGACCACGAACTCCGAGGCCTTGGCAGCGGCGTTGCCGGTCGCCAGCGCCGCCTTCATCTTCTCGACCGTGTCCAGCGGAATGCCGGTGTCGGCTGCGCCATACAGGCCCAGCACGGGGCCATTGAGCCGGGCCGCCACATCCACCGGGTGGCGCGGCGTCAGCTCGGAAGCGTTGCCCACCAGGCGGCCGTACCAGGCCACGCCGGCCTTCACGCTCGGGCTGTGCGCGCTGTACAGCCAGGTGATGCGGCCACCCCAGCAAAAGCCGGTGATGCCGACCTTGGACACATCGCCACCGTTGGCACCGGCCCATTTCACCGCCGCATCCAGGTCGGCCATGACCTGCGCATCCGGCACCTTGCTGACCAGTTCGGCCTGCAGCTTGGCGATCTCGCTGTACTGCGTGGGGTCGCCCTGGCGGGCGTACAGCGACGGCGCGATGGCCAGATAGCCGGCCTTGGCGAAGCGGCGCGCCGTGTCGGCGATGTACTCGTGCACGCCGAAGATCTCCTGGATCACCAGCACCACCGGCAAGCCGGTCTTGCCGGCCGGCGCCGCGCGGTACGCCGGCACCTTGAAGCCATTGACCTCGAAGCTGACTTCGCCCGCCGTGAGCCCCTCGGCAGAGGTCTTCACGGCCGTCTGCGCCATGATGGGCAAGGTCGAGGCGGCGTAGCCCACGCCCAGCGCGGCCTTCAGCGCGGTGCGGCGCGAGGCACCCTGTTCGGTGCTGCGTCCGGGCAGCAAGGAATCGAAATCGGCCTTCAGATCGTCATGCAGCATGCGGGCTCCTGGAATGGTGGAAGGTTGACATATGGAGACCCGTCGCCATTGGTTCCGTGCAGCGGGCCGCGCGGGACGATACCGCAGGCGCATGGCCTGCGTGCGGCAGGGATTTCAGTGCGCCTGGTCCCAGTTCGCGCCGACGCCGACCTCGGCCAGCAGTGGCACCTTGAGCTGCGCCACGCCGGCCATCAGCCGGGGCACCTCGGTGCGCAGCCAGCCCTCTTCGTCCTCGGGCAGCTCGAACACCAGTTCGTCGTGCACCTGCATCACGATGCGGGTCGACTTGCCCGCGCGGTCCAGCTCGGCTTGCACGGCGATCATGGCCAGCTTGATCAGATCGGCCGCCGTCCCCTGCATGGGCGCGTTGATCGCCTGGCGCTCGGCGCCAGCGCGGCGCGGGCCGCTGCCGCCCAGGATCTCGGGCAGCACGATGCGCCGGCCGAACAGCGTTTCCACATAGCCCAGCTCGCCCGCCTTCTTGCGCGTCTCGTCCATGTAGCGCTTGACGCCGGCGAAGCGGTCGAAGTAGCGGTCGATGTAGACCTTCGCGGCCTTCTGGTCGATGCCCAGGTTGCTGGCCAGGCCGAACGCACCCATGCCGTAGATCAGGCCGAAGTTGATGACCTTGGCATAGCGGCGCTGCTCGCTGCTGACCTCGTCCACCGCCACGCCGAACACTTCGGAGGCAGTGGCGCGGTGCACGTCGCGGCCCTCGGCGAAGGCGCTCAGCAGCCCCGGGTCTTCGCTGATGTGGGCCATGATGCGCAACTCGATCTGCGAGTAGTCGGCGCTGGCGATCAGATGCCCGGGCGGCGCAATGAAGGCCTCGCGCACGCGCCGGCCCTCGGGCGTGCGGATCGGGATGTTCTGCAGGTTGGGCTCGTTGCTGGACAGCCGGCCCGTCACGGCCACGGCTTGCGCGTAGTTGGTGTGCACGCGGCCGGTGATGGGGTTGACCATCAGCGGCAGCTTGTCGGTGTAAGTGCTTTTGAGCTTGGCCAGGCCCCGGTGCTCCAGCAGCCGCGCCGGCAGCGGGTAGTCGGCGGCCAGCTTTTCCAGCACCTCTTCGTCGGTGGACGGGGCGCCGGTGGCGGTCTTCTTCTGCACCGGGATGCCCAGCTTGGTGAACAGAATTTCGCCGATCTGCTTGGGGCTGCCCATGTTGAAGGGCTGGCCGGCCAGCTCGTAGGCCTGATGCTCCAGCGCGATCATGCGTTCGGCCAGCGTCTGGCTCTGCTTGTGCAACGCGACCGCGTCGACCAGCACGCCATGGCGCTCGATGCGCTGGAGCAAACCGCTGGTGTGCATCTCGATCTGCTCGTACACATAGCGCCGGCTGGGCGCTGCCGCCGGCTCGGCGTCCAGCTCGGGCCACAGCACGCGGTGCACGTCCAGCACCATCTCGCTGTCTTCGCCGGAATAGGTGGTGGCGGTCTGCACGTCGACCTGCGCAAACGGAATCTGCTTGGCGCCCTTGCCGCAGATGTCTTCGTACGACAGGCCCTTGCGGCCCAGGTGGCGGTCGGCCAGGCTCTCCAGGCTGTGCGGCTTGTGGGCCTCCAGCACATAGCTTTGCAGCAGCGTGTCATGCCGCCAGCCGCGCACGGTGATGCCGTGGTTGGCGAACACATGGCTGTCGTACTTGATGTTCTGGCCCATCTTGCCGGCGGCCTCGTCCTCCAGCCAGGGCCTGAGCTTGGCCAGCACTTCGTCCAACGGCAGCTGGTCGGGCGCATCGGCGTAGTTGTGGGCCAAAGGAATGTAGGCCGCCTCGCGTGCCTGCAGCGCGAACGAGATGCCGACGATGCGGGCACGCATCGGGTCCAGCGAGTCGGTCTCGGTGTCCAGCGCGGCCAGCGGCGCGGCGCGCAGGCGGGCCAGCCAGGCGTCGAACTGCTCCCAGGTGGTAATGGTCTGGTAGTCGCCGCTGGGCGCCACGGGGTCGCAGGCGACGGCGGCGGGCTCGGCGGCGTCGCCCGGGCCTTCGGCGAACAGGTCGTCGGTCGTCGCAGGCGCGGGCTTGGTCGCGGCCATGCGCGCTTGCAGATCGCGGCCCATCGTCTTGAAGCCGTAGCGGTTGTAGAACTCCAGCAGGGCGGCCGGGTCGGGCTCGGCGAACTTCAGCGCCTCGAACGCCGCCTCGCCGGGCCAGCCGGCCACCTGCTCGGCCAGGTCGCAATCGGTGCGGATGGTCACCAGCTGGCGGCCCATCGGCAGCCAGTCCAGCGCCTTGCGCAGGTTGTCGCCGGTCGCGCCCTTGATGTCGGCTGCGGCCGCCATCACGCCATCGAGCGAGCCATGCTCGGTCAGCCATTTCACGGCGGTCTTGGGGCCGACCTTGTCGACGCCGGGCACGTTGTCCACCGTGTCGCCGATCAGCGAGAGGTAGTCGACGATGCGCTCGGGCGGCACGCCAAACTTGGCCAGCACGCCGGCCGGGTCCAGCGTCTCGTTGCTCATGGTGTTGATCAGCGTGACACGCGCGTCGACCAGTTGCGCCATGTCCTTGTCGCCGGTGGAGACCACCACCGTGCCGCCACGCGCGGCCATCGTGCGCGCCAGCGTGCCGATCACGTCGTCGGCCTCGATGCCGGGGATCGAGAGCACCGGCCAGCCCAGCAGACGCACCACTTCGTGGATCGGCGCAATCTGCTGCACCAGCGGCTCGGGCATGGAAGCGCGGTTGGCCTTGTACTGCGGATACCAATCGTCGCGGAAGGTCTTGCCGGGCGCATCGAACACGCAGACCGCGTGCGCCGACGGGAACTGCGCGCGCAGTTTGGTGAGCATGGCCACCATGCCGTGCAGCGCGCCGGTGGGGAATTGATCGGGGCCGCGCAGGTCCGGCAGCGCGTGGTAGGCGCGGTACAGATAGCTGGATCCATCGACCAGCAGCAGAGTGTTCGTGTCGCTCATCGGGGCATTGTGCCTGCCGCTGTACGCTGCAATGCGCCACCTACAATGGCGCCATGCGCGCACTTCTGTTCACCTGTTTCTGCCTGGCGGCGGCCACTTCTGCCTGGTCGCAAGCCCCCGCACCGCTGGTGGGCGACAACGCCGCGCCCCAGGGCCGCGACCAGCGCATCGAGCGCATCATCATCGAAGACCGCGGCGCCCGCATCGAGGAACTGCGCTACGGCGGCCAGCCGCAGAGCATCACCGTGCAACCGCTGAACAGCGCGCTGCCGGCCTACGAGATCGTGCCGCAGAACGGCGCCCGCGCCCGGCCCCAGGGCGAGCGCGACAGCGCTTCGGGCAACGCCGGCCAGCGCGTCTGGAAACTGCTCGGTTTCTAGGCGCATGGCCGTCTTCACCGAAGTCTCGAACGACGACGCCCAAGCCCTGCTGACCCACCTGGGCCTGGGCGCGCTGCAATCGCTGCGCGGCATCGAGGGCGGCATCGAGAACACCAACTACTTCGTCGACAGCGACAGCGGCCAGCACGTGCTGACGCTGTTCGAACGCCTGAGCTTCGAGCAACTGCCCTTCTACCTGCACCTGATGCAGCACCTGGCGCACCACGGCATCCCCGTGCCCGACCCCGCGCCCGACGCGAAGGGCGAAATCCTGCACAAAGTCAACGGCAAGCCCGCGGCGCTGGTGAACCGCCTGCGCGGCCGCAGCGAGCTGGCCCCAGGCGCGGCCCACTGCGCGGCCGTGGGCGCCATGCTGGCCCGCATGCACCTGGCCGGGCGCGACTACCCGCGGCGCCAGCCCAACCTGCGCGGCCTGCGCTGGTGGAACGAAACGGTGCCGGTGGTGCTGCCCTACCTGGAACCAGAGCAGGCGGTGCTGCTGCAAGGCGAGCTGGCCTTGCAGAACCACGTGGCCACATCGTCGGCCTATGCGGCGCTGCCGCGCGGCCCGGTGCACGCCGATCTGTTCCGCGACAACGTAATGTTCGAGCAGAGCCGGCCGGGCGCGCCCGAGCTGACGGGCTTCTTCGACTTCTACTTCGCGGGCGTGGACACCTGGCTGTTCGACCTCGCCGTCTGCCTGAACGACTGGTGCATCGATCTGCCCACCGGCCGGCCCGACGCCGAGCGCACGGCCGCCTTCGTCGATGCCTACGTGGCGGTGCGCCCGCTGATCGCGCAGGAACGCCAGCTGTTGCCCGCCATGCTGCGTGCCGGCGCGCTGCGCTTTTGGATCTCGCGGCTGTGGGACTACCACCTGCCGCGCGAGGCCGCCATGCTGACTCCCCACGACCCCGGCCACTTCGAACGGGTGCTGCGCGCGCGCGCCTGCCCCGCCGTGCCCGCGTTCGCCTGAAACCCCTGCCCGCCCGCGCATTGCGCGCACCACCGACATGAAGCTCAACATCGTTCCCGCCCGCACCGGCATCCAATGGGTGCGCGACGGCGTGAAGACGTTCTTTCGCCAGCCGCTCGCGCTGATCGGCCTGTTCTTCATGTACATGGCGCTGATGCTCGTCGCCTCGCAGATCCCGGTGATCGGCGTGCTGCTGGCCGGCGTGCTGGTGCCAGCCACCACGCTCGGCCTGATGGCGGCCACGCAAGAGGCCAGCAGCGGCAAGTTCCCCATGCCGACGGTGCTGATCAGCGCCTTTCGCGCCGGCCGCCAGCGCCTGAACGCGATGCTGGTGCTGGGCGTGATCTACACCGTGCTGTCCCTGCTGGCCTCCACCGTCGTCTCCGCGCTGGTGCCCGCACCGCCACCACCGGCTGCCGGAGACGCCCCGCAGCTGAGCAGCGCGCTGGCGCTGACGCTGCTGTTGCACCTGCCGCTGTTCCTGATGTTCTGGCATGCGCCGGCGCTGGTGCACTGGCATGGCGTGCCGCCGGTCAAAAGCCTGTTCTTCAGCGTCGTGGCCTGCATGCGCAACGCCGGCGCGTTCATCGTCTACGGCCTGGCCTGGGCCGCGCTGGTGACGGCGCTGGCCATGGTGGTGGCGGTGTTCGCCTCGGTGGCGGGCAGCGCGCAGATGGCCAGCGTGATCATGATGCCGTTCGCCTTTTTGATGGCCGCGATGATGTCCACCTCGGTCTACTTCACCTTCCGCGACAGCTTCGTCGCCGACACGCCTGCCGAGGACGCGCCAACGGCGCCACCTGCCCTGCCCTGACCGACCAGCGGTCGGCCTTGGCCTTGGGCTTGGCCTGCACCGCGCGACCAAGGGCGCAGTCGTGGCGCCCGCCACCCGCCGCTCAGGCGCTCAGGCGCTCAGGCGCTCAGGCGCTCAGGCGCTCAGCCAGACTGCCCCAGCAGCCGCTGCAGCCGCTCACGCAGCGGCGACGGCGCCGCCGGCGCACGGCCGGTGATGGCGCTGGCCGCCAGCGCGCGCTGCGTGCCCTCCTGCAGGTCGATCTGGCGCACCACGCGACCCTCCTCATAGAGAAAACAGGTCTGCGCCAGCGCCAGCACATCGTCCACATCGTGCGTGATCATCACCACCGGAATGCCGGCCTGGCGGCACACACGCCCCAGTTCACCGCGCAACTCCTCGCGCAGCATCGGATTCAGTGCAGCGAAGGGTTCGTCCAGCAGCAGCAGTTGCGGTTGGCAGGCCATCGCACGTGCAAGCGCCACACGCTGCTGCTGGCCGCCCGACAGGTTGGCCGGCCGGCTGTGCGCCATGGCCGACAGGCCGAAGCTTTCGAGCAGCGCATCGACCTGCGCGCCTTGCGCCGCCGAGAGCCGGCGCTGCCACCATGACGTCAGCCCGAAGCCCACGTTCTCGCGCACCGACAGATGCGGGAACAGCGCGTAGTGCTGGAACAGATAGCCGACCCGCCGTGCTGCGGGTGGCACCTGCACGCGCGCAGCGGCGTCGAACAGCGTGCGACCACCGACGCGAACATGGCCCGCGTCGGGGTGCAACAACCCCGCCATGGCCTGCAGCGTCAACGACTTGCCCGAGCCAGAAGGGCCATACAGCGCAACGAAGGCTGCATCGGTTGCGAACTCGGCTGCCAGATCGAAGCGGCGCGGGCCGTCGCTGACCGACAGGCGCACCGCCACATCGATGCGGGCCGCCGTCACGGCTGCGCGCCCTGGTGAGCCGCACAGTGACGCGCCCTCACCGCCATGCCAGCACGCGGTTGGACAGCACCAGCACGGTGATCGACATCGCGCTGGTGACCAGCACCAGCAGCAGGGCCAGGTCGTCCTGACCGGCCTGGCTGGCGTCGTAGATGGCCATCGACAGCGTCTGCGTCTGCTGCGGGATGGAGCCGGCCACCATCAGCGACGCGCCAAACTCGCCCATCGCCCGCGCGAACGCGAGCAAGCTGCCGGCCAGGATGCCCGGCCAGGCCAACGGCAGCGTCACGCGCAGGAACACCGACAGCGGCGACTGGCGCAGCGTGCTGGCGGCGGCCTCCAATGACCGATCGACCTGCGCAAACGCCGCCGTGGCCGACTTGAACACCAGCGGAAACGCCACCACGGCCGATGCCACGACGGCACCGTGCCAACTGAAGATGATGGTGTAGTCGAAGTGCTCGCGCAGCCAGGCGCCCAGCGGGCTGCGCCGCCCGGCCAGCACGAGGATGCCGTAGCCGACCACGGTGGGCGGCAGCACCATCGGCAACATCAGCGCCGCCTCCCACACAGAACGGCCGGGAAAGCGCTTGCGCGCGAACAGCCAGCCGAGCGCGACACCGATGGTCAATGCCGCCAGTGTGGCCCACGCCGCAACCTTCAAAGACAGCGCCAACGGCGACCAGTCCATCGAGGTGAGCAAGGGGTGCGCAGTGTCCATGCGAATACAGCGCGGGATTCTGGCACAGGCGCCGTGCGGCGCTGCGCCTAGGTTCGCTGTTCAGTGCGCCAGCAGGCGGTGCAGCGCGGCCAGATCATCCGCAGCCGCCACACGCGCGGCGTTTTCCACCGACCGGTAGCGCGTGATCAATTCCCGGCCCACGGCCGTCAGGGCCGTGCCGCCGCCATGGGCGCCGCCTGCTGCCGTGTTGACGGCGGGAGCCGCGAGTCCACGGTTCATCTCGTCGATCAGCACCCAGGCACGCCGGTAAGACATGCCCATCTGGCGCGCCGCCGCCGAGATCGAACCCGTCTCTGCCACCGCCTCCAGCAATGCCACCTTGCCGGGGCCGATGGCGATGCTGTCATCCCGGTAGATGCGCATGCGGAACTGCACTTTGGACTTCATGCGGCAATTGTGCCGCTGGCCTCAGCGGTGCGCAGCCCGCCCTCACCACATGCCGGGGCCCCGGTACGGGGCCTGTGCGTCAGCGGCCCAGGCGGCCGAACAGCCAGCCGACGGCCAACGCCAGTGCCACGGCTTGCAACGGCTGGGCACGCACATGCTCGCGTACGCTTTCCATCGCGTCGTGGGGCAGCTCACGCGCCCGGCGGGTCTGCGCATCGACCCGTGCGGCGGCGCTGTGCACGCCACTGGCCACGCGATCGATCGTCTCGTGGGCCGTGGCGGATGCACGCTCAACTGCACCCTTCACCGGATCGGTCACCCGGTCGACGGTGCTATGCAGGGTGTCGCCGACCTGGTGGACACCGCGCGACACGCTGCCGTCCGGACGTGGACTCGTGGATGGGTTTGAGGCTGCGTCGTACATGGGTCTGCTCCTGAGTGTGTGATTCGAGGCCCGGCGCCAGATCATGAAAGCGCCGTTGCTTGGAGCTTAAGCACCGGCCCTCGGACGCGATGTCGGAACGCAGCCGCATGTTTGTAGGACACGGACTGCATGTCGTATCAGCCAAGCACCCGGGTTCAAGAATCGGGCTCTTGCACGTTCTAGCATCCTGCGCAATACGACAAAACCATGACAGCCCATCCCCCATACCGTGGCACTTTGACCGTCTTGATCGCCGTCGATCTGATCTTGATCGGCTTGCACATTGCCATGCCCTGGGTAGCCGCCCTGCAGGCCGATCGGCGCTTTTCCATCGAGACCGACCGCGGCTTCAGTGAAGTGTTTCAGGCACTGAAGTGGGCGTCGATCTGCGCCCTCCTGCTGGTCAGCGGCGTGCGCATGCGGTATTGGGGCTATGCCGCGTGGGCGCTGCTGTTCGCCTATCTGCTGATCGACGACTGGCGCAGCGTGCACGAGCGCTGGGGCCTGGCGCTGTCGCGCGCCTGGACCTTGCCGACGCCGCCGTTCATTCGTGCAGCGGATCTGGGCGAGTTGCTGGTCTCCGCAGGTGCGGCGGCTGCGCTGCTGCCTGGCATCGCACTGGGCTGGTGGCGCGGCACACCGGCATTCCGCCAGACTTGCGCCGACATGGTCAGCCTGCTGTTGCTGCTCGTGGCGTTCGGCATCGGCGTGGACATGCTGCACGTGGCCGTGATGCACCTGCCCGGCCCCAGGGAGGCGCTGGCCGTGGTCGAGGACGGCGGCGAACTGCTGGTGGCCAGTGCCATCGTGGCCTACTGCGTGGCGCTGGTCCACCGCAATGGGCCGCCGGGCTACGGCGCGTGGGGCGCCCAAGCCACGGCGCTTGTGGCGCGATGGCGTGGCGGGATGACCGGGCACAGGGCCTACTGAAGCGGGGGCATCCCAGGCGTCGGCACCTGCGGGCGTGACCAGGGCCTGCGTTGGCGCTCAACGCTCTGCCAAAAAGTCCTTCACCATCCGGTTGAAGCGCTCCGCATGCTCCCACTGCGCCCAGTGGCCGCAGCGGCTGAACACATGCATCTGCGCGTCCTGCAGGCCCCAGACCAGGCGCAGGCCCACGTCCATCGGCACGAAGCGGTCGTCGCGGCCCCAGATCACCAGCGTGGGCGCGGCGATCTCGCCCAGGCGGTGGCCGTAGTCGGGGAACTGCTTGGGGTTGGCCGCGCTGCTCTTGACGAAGTTGTCCAGGTGCGCGCGCTGGTTCAGCATGTTGTCCAGGCGTGCCTGGTACAGCGCGTCGGTCAGGCTGCTGGTGTCATAGACGAACACGGCCATCATGCGCTTGAGGTTCTCGATGGTCGGGTCGCGGTACAGCGCGCCGATCAGCTTGATGCCCTCGGTCGGCATGGGCACGAACTGGCTGGGGCCACCCGTGCCGCCGCCCATCAGCACCAACTTGCCGACGCGCTGGGGGTTCTTCAGCGCAAAAGCCACGGCGCTGTGGCCGCCCATGGAGTTGCCGATCAGGTGCGCGCGCTCGATCTTCAGATGGTCCAGCAGCGCGGCCAGCGTGTCGGCGTTGAGGTCCGAACGCGAGCCGGTGTTGACGATCGTGTCGCTCTTGCTCCAGCCCGGGCAGTCCATCAGCACCACGCGGTAGCCGGCATCGACCAGCGGCTCCACATTGCGGTTGAAGTTGGCCCAGCCGCTGGCGCCGGGGCCCGAGCCGTGCAGCATGACGACGGTCTCGGCCCCCTGGCCCGCGTCGTTGTAGTGGATGCGCAGCTTCAGCTCGCCGACCTGCAGGTTGGCGAAGTGGCTGGTGGATTCCTCGGTGAGGGCGGTGGTGGTGTTCATGATGTCTCTCTGTGTTGCAGTGTGGCGTGTCGGTCACATCCGGACCCAGGGTGCCAGCGGACGCCGCGGAACTGGCTCTGCTAGGCCGCGGGCGGCGTCCCTGGAGGGGAATGGAATGGCTACACGCAGTGCGCCATTCAAACGGGGTGGTTCAGGTTACGCGGCTTCGCTCATGGTGGGGATGGCGGGAGCGCGTGCGTGTTCTTGGGCCTTCAACAGGTCCAGCGCCACATCGACAATCATGTCTTCCTGGCCGCCAACCATGCGGCGCTTGCCCAGCTCGACCAGGATGTCCACGGCCTTGAGCCCGTACTTCTTGGCGGCCACTTCCGAGTGCCGCAGGAAGCTGGAATACACGCCCGCATAACCCAGCGCCAGGGTCTCGCGGTCCACGCGCACCGGGCGGTCTTGCAGGGGCCGCACGATGTCGTCGGCCGCGTCCATCAGCTTGTACAGATCGGTGCCATGGTTCCAGCCCATGCGCTCGGCTGCGGCGATGAACACCTCCAGCGGCGCATTGCCGGCCCCCGCGCCCATGCCGGCCAGGCTGGCGTCGATGCGGTCGCAACCCTCTTCCACCGCGACGAGGGAGTTGGCCACGCCCAGGCTCAGGTTGTGGTGGGCGTGCATGCCGGTCAGCGTCTCGGGCTTGAGCACATCCTTGAACGCGCGGAAGCGGTCGCGCACGTCGTTCATGCTCAGCGCGCCGCCGGAGTCCACCACATAGCACACGGTGGCGCCGTAGCTTTCCATCAGCTTGGCCTGCTGGGCCAGGCCCTGCGGCGTCTGCATGTGGCTCATCATTAGAAAGCCCACGGCCTCCATGCCCAGGTGCCGCGCGTATTCGATGTGCTGGCGTGCGACGTCGGCCTCGGTGCAGTGCGTGGCCACGCGCACGATGCGGGCGCCGGCGTCATACGCGGCCTTCAGGTCGTGCACGGTGCCGATGCCGGGCAGCAGCAGCGTGGCGATCTTGGCGTGCTTGACCACGCTGGCCACCGCCTCGATCCACTCCACATCGGTGTGCGCGCCGAAGCCATAGTTGAAGCTGCCGCCCTGCAGGCCGTCGCCATGGGCGACCTCGATGGAATCGACCTTGGCGTCGTCCAGGGCCTTGGCGATCTGTTTCGCTTGCGCCACGCTGTACTGGTGGCGAATCGCGTGGCTGCCATCACGCAGCGTCACGTCGGAGATGTAGATCTTCTTGCCATTCATGGTGTGTTCTCCTTCAGGCGGCCACGGCCGCTTGCAGCATGCGCGCGGCCATGCGCTCGGCCGTGCGCAGGCCGGCGCTGGTCATGATGTCCAGGTTGCCGGCATAGGCCGGCAGGTAGTGGGCTGCGCCCTCGACCTCCAGAAAGATGGAGGTCTTGAGCCCGCTCAAGCGATCGCCCACGCCGGGGATGCGGATCGGCCGGTCGGCCTCGATGCGGTCGAACTGCACGCGCTGCTTGAGCCGGTAGCCCGGCACATAGGACTGCACGTCGGCCGCCATGCGCGCCACCGATTCCTCGATCCTCAAAGGGTCGACGAACTCGGACAGCGTGTAGACCGTGTCGCGCATGATCAGCGGCGGCTCGGCCGGGTTCAGCACGATGATGGCCTTGCCCTTGGCCGCACGGCCCACCACCTCGATGGCCTTGGACGTCGTCTCGGTGAACTCGTCGATGTTGGCGCGCGTGCCGGGGCCGGCGCTCTTGCTGGAGATCGAGGCCACGATCTCGCCGTACAGCACTTTGGCCACGCGCGAGACGGCTGCCACCATGGGGATGGTGGCCTGGCCGCCGCAGGTGACCATGTTCACGTTCAGCGCGTCCAGGTGCGCATCGCCGTTGACCACCGGGATGCAATAGGGGCCGATGGCCGCCGGCGTCAGGTCGACCATGCGGATGCCGGGCTTCAGGCTGCGCAGGAAGGCATCGTTCTGCACGTGGGCCGATGCGCTGGTGGCGTCGAACACGAAGTCGATGTCGTCGAACACGGGCAACCGGGTCAGCCCCAGGACGCCCTCGTGCGTCGTGGCCACGCCCATGCGGGCGGCGCGGGCCAGGCCGTCGGAGGCCGGGTCGATGCCGACCATGGCGCCCATCTCGATGTGCTGGCCGTGGCGCAGGATCTTGATCATCAAGTCCGTGCCGATGTTGCCGCTGCCGATGATGGCAGCCTTGAGTTTGCGGGTCATATCAGTGCTCCAGAAGTTGGGCGTCATGTGCCGCCCAACGGGGGTTTCATGTCAATCGACGGTGGCGCCGCTGGACTTGACCAGCGGTGTCCAGCGAGCCACTTCGGACTGCAGGAAACGGCCGAAGCCTCGGGGCTGGACGGGAAGGGCTGCATGCCCTGGTCGGCAAAGCGCTTGAGCACTTCGGCATCGCCCAGCGCCTTCAGGAACGCCTCGTTCAGCTTGGCCACCACGGGCGCGGGCGTGCCGGCCTTGGCCACTGCGCCGAACCACACGCCGGCGTCCACGCCCTTGATGCCCAGTTCGTCCAGCGTGGGCACGTCGGGCAGCTGCGGCGAGCGCTTCGCGGCGGCGATCGCCAGGGGCTTGAGCTTCTTGCCCGCGATCAGCGGCGCGGTGGTGATGACCGGGTCGAACATCATGTCGACCTGGCCCGACATCACGTCCTGCAGCGCCGGGGCCGAGCCCTTGTAGCCGATGTGGGCGTATTCGCCGCCCGCCTTGCTGCGGAACAGCTCGCCCAGCAGGTGGCCGATGGAGCCGATGCCCTGCGACGCGAAGCTGAGGCCGCCCTTGCGCGTCTTGGCCTGTTGCACCAGCTCCTGCACGCTGTTGATCGGGCTGTTGGACGGCACCACCAGCACCAGCGGCGAGGCGATCAGCGAGGACACGGGCGTGAAGTCCTTGATCGGGTCGTAGGAGAACTTGCGGTACAGGTTCTGGTTGATGGCGAACATCTCGGTGGCGGCGATGAAGACCGCGTGGCCGTCGGCCGGAGCGTTCCTGACGGCGGCCGCGGCGATCTGGCCGCCACCGCCGGGTTTGTTGTCGACGATGACGGGCTTGCCCAGCGTGTCGGCCATCTTCTGCGCCATCACGCGCGAGATCTGGTCGGTGATGCCACCAGCTGGGAAGGGCACGACGAGGGTGACGGTGCGTTGCGGGAAGTCCTGGGCCAGGGCCAGGGTGGGCAGTGCGGCCAGGGCCAGCGTGGCGAGGGTGAAGCGGCGATTGATCATTTTTAGGTCTCCAGGAAGCGGTGCGAAAAAGGGGATGGGAAGGAAATGCAGGGAGCCGGTCAGCGACCGAACTGGACGTGGACACTGCCGAGGCCGCCGATGTGGGCCTCGAAGCGGTCGCCGGGCTCGGCTGCGACCATCGGCCCCAAAGCGCCGGTCAGCACCAGGTCGCCGGCCTTGAGCGGCTGGCCCAGGCTGGCCAGCTTGCGGGCCAGCCAGACGGCAGCGTTCAGCGGGTGGCCCAGGCAGGCCGCGCCATTGCCTTGCGAGACGACCTCGCCACGGCGCTCCATGCGCATCGAGCAGGTCTTGAGGTCCAGGCCGTCGAGCTTGACGGGTACGCCGCCCACCACCACCAGGCCGCTGGAAGCGTTGTCGGCCACGGTGTCGATGAAGCGGATGTTCCAGTTGGCGATGCGGCTGCCGACGATCTCGACGGCTGGCAGCGCGTAGGCGGTGGCGTTGATGACGTCGACCAGCGTGGTGTCGACGCGGTCCAGGTCATGCGCCAGCACCAGCGCCACCTCGGCCTCGACCTTGGGCTGCAGCGTGCGCGACCAGGGCAACGGCTCGTCGTCGCCGTAGACCATGTCGGCGAACAGCGTGCCGAAGTCCGGCTGGTCCACGCCCAGCTGTTGCTGCACGGACAGCGAGGTCAGCCCGATCTTGCGGCCGACGATGCGCCGGCCCTGGGTCAGGGCGTGGCGCACGTTGGCCAGTTGCACGCGGTAGGCTGTCTCGCCATCGGGGATCTCGTCGCGCAGCGGGGCGATGGGGGTTCCGCTGTGCTCGGCTTCGCGCAGGCGGGTGGCCCACTGCTCGATGTGTTGTTCGGTACTCATGTCGTCGTCTCCTCAGGTGGTGTGCAAAAACAGGACTCCGTAGCCGGCGATCAGCGCCGGAATGGTCTGGTAGTGGTACAGCGGGCACGGCAGCGCGCTGCCTTCGGGCAGCGCGGCGCGCGCCACCAGCCAGGTCTTGGACTCGTGGGCCGACAGGCCGGCGGCGTGCTCGATGGAGTCCTCGCTGCCCTGCACCAGCGCGTCCAGTTCGCCGTGCGCCAGCGCGTCCATCCAGCGCCGGTCCCAGTCCGGGTTCAGCGGCTTCATGCTGGCGTCGCCGCGCGCCAGCGCCATGCCGGCGGCCTTGACGCGCTCGGTCTTGGCGTCGCGTTCGTCCTGCGTCGGCGTCTTCTTGACGGTGATGCGCTCGCGCACGGCCGCATCCGGGTGGGCCATGGTGGGCACCGGTGGCTCGTGCGACAGGCCGCCCGAACCGATCACCAGCGTGCGCTGGGGCAGCGTGTCCAGAAAGCGGCCCAGCTCGCGGCCGAGGTGCCGGCAGCGCCGCAGCCGGGGGATGCCCGGTTGCGCCACGGCGTTCAGGAAGATCGGCAGCACCGGCGGTGTGTCGAGGCCGCCCCAGATGAACTGCAGCGCCTGGGCAAAGCCGTGGTCCACCTCCATGCGGCGCGACAGCGCCACGTCGAAGTCGTGGTCCATCAGCCAGGCGGCCAGGCCCAGCGCGGCGGCCTCGTCCACGTTCAGCGCGCCGGCCGGCGTGAGGTAGTCCCCCACGGCCGTGCACTGGCTGCCGATGCAGAACGGCGGCATCAGCTCGTTGAAGAAGCCGTTGTAGTGGTCCGGGCCGACCAGCACGATCAGCTCGGGGTCGAACTTCAGCACCTCGTCGCGGGCGCGGGCGATGCCCTGCTGCAGCTCGGCTTCGACCGCCGCATCCAGCGGGTTCAGGCCCAGCAGCGGTGAGTGGGACATGCCCAGGAAGGCTCGGGTCGGCGTCTGGCCCACGTCATGCCTCCAGCGGGGCGGCGAGCAGTGCCGCCAGCTTGGCCGTGGTCGCATCGATCTCGTGCGGCGAAGTCATCGCGGCGACGAAGCGGTCGGGCCGCACGATCACGATCGAGCCGTTCTGGCCGGTGAACCAGTCCTTGATGCGGCCCTGCGTGTCGCCCAGCGTGGTGACACCGGGGCCGGCTTCGTCCGGATGCGCCATCTGCACCAGCGGCTTGACCTTGATGAAGCGCGTGCCCATGCGTTCCCAGAAAGCGCGCACGGCCGGGCTCATGCCATAGGTGGGGTCGGTGCCCCAGGCGATGACGGCGAAGTTGAAGCCGATGGTCTCGTCCAGGCGCACGGCGTTGCCGTCGGCCTGCGTCACGCGCGGCTGGATGAACATGCGGCCGACCGGCGTCTTGAGCGGTGCCTCCAGGCCGTTGATCAAGCGGCCGAAGAGCGACTCTTTCTTCTCGGCCATCAGGCCGACCAGGCGGCCCAGCGGGGTGTCGCCGGAGCGGTCGAGCAGGCCGCCGAAGGCCGTGCGCGCCTCCGACCGATCGGGCAGCACCACCACGCCCTTCTCGTAGCGCGGCATGGGCTTGAAGCGCATCTCGGTGAAGTAGGCCTTGACGGGAGGCACCGCGTTCAGCGCCAGCATCAGCCGGTCGCGGATCTTGGCGGCGGTGACGCTCTCGGGCGCGAAGATGTCGCCGGCCACTTCGGACAGGTGGATCATCGAACGCGCATGGGCGCGGCGCTCGTCGGTGTAGCTGTCCAGCATCGCGTCGCCGCACTTGCCTTGCGCCACCAGGGCCAGCTTCCAGGCCAGGTTGCTGGCGTCGCGCATGCCGCTGTTGTAGCCCTGGCCCTGCCACACCGGCATGATGTGCGCGGCGTCGCCAGCCAGCAGCACGCGGCCCACGCGGAAGGTGCTGGCCAGGCGCGCGTTGTGGGTGTAGACGCGCTTGCGGATGTAGTCCAGCTTGTCGGGGTGCGGCACCACCTTGGCCATCAGCTTGGCCATGTTTTCGGGCTTGGACAGTTCTTCCTCGGTCTCGCCCGGCATCACCATGAACTCGAAGCGGCGGATGCCGTGCGGCAGCGCGCCGGACACATAGGGGCGAGCGGGGTCGCAGCACATGTCGATGTGCGGCGTGCCGAGCGGGTCGTTGCGCACGTCCACCACGATCCACTGGTTGGGCTTGGTGCGGCCCTCGAAGGCCACACCCATCGCGCGCCGCACAAAGCTGTTGCCACCATCTGCCGCCACCACGTAGCGGGCGCGCACCTGGCT
This sequence comes from Rhodoferax sp. RT4P68, assembly GCF_056521305.1. Classification (NCBI taxonomy): domain Bacteria; kingdom Pseudomonadati; phylum Pseudomonadota; class Betaproteobacteria; order Burkholderiales; family Comamonadaceae; genus Rhodoferax; species Rhodoferax sp. RT4P68. The sequence continues at coordinate 43,336 of NZ_JBWMBB010000011.1, read as the reverse complement.
CTCGGCACCGGCTTCGGTCTTGAACGTCATGGAGACACCGCCCGCATCCTGCGCAATGGCGGTCAGCTCCTGGCCGAGCCGGGCCTCGACATGCGGGAAGCGCTGCAGCCCCTCGTACAGGATGGCGTCGACCTGCGGCTGGATGAAGGCATTGCGGCGCGACCAGCCGAACTCGTCGGTGCGCGGCTCGATGCTGGCAAAGCAGCGCCCGTCGGCCGTGAGGAAGCGCATCCAGTGGTCGGGCGTGATGTGGGCCTGCACCAGGTCCGTGAGGCCGATGGCCTGCAGCGTGCGCAGCGATTCGTCGTCGATGCCGATGGCGCGCGGGTAGTCGATGATCTGCGGCAGCCGCTCGACCACCAGCGCCTTGACGCCGGCCAGGCCGAGGGTGTTGGCGATGGTCAGCCCGACGGGGCCGGCGCCGATGATGACGACGTCCGCGTCGTGGCCTGTGTGTTGCTGTGTTGTGGAAGCCATGTTGTCTCCGTTGGGTCTGTGGTGGGGCGTCAGCGCTCTGACAGGGACGAATTCTGTTGACGCTGCTCCATGTGGTAAACACTGTGCACCTGGTGCACGGACGCCCCAGGGTTAACCCCAGTGAAGCGAGCGCCCATGCACTCCCGCGACCTATCGGAATCCCCGCCCTACAAGGAGGTGCGCGGCCTGACGCGCGGGCTGGATGTGCTGCGCGCGCTGAACCGGCTGCCCGGCGGCATCGGCTCGACCAGTGAGCTGGCGCGGCTGTGCGCGCTCGACCGCACCACCACCAAGCGCCTGCTGGAGACGCTGCGCCATCAGGGCCTGGTGCGGCCCGGCGACCGCGATGGCCAGTACAACCTGACCTTCGAGGTGCGCAGCCTGAGCGAGGGCTTCGAGGACGAAGCCTGGGTCGGCAAGGTCGCCACGCCGACCATGCAGGCGGCCGCGCGCGAACTGATGTGGCCCTGCGACCTGGCGACAGCCGAGGCCGGGTTCATGGTGGTGCGCGAGTCCACGCACCGCTGGAGCGCGCTGTCACAGCACCGCGCCATGATCGGCGAGCGGCTGCCGATGCTGGTCACCGCGATCGGCCGCGCCTACCTGGGTGCCTGCGATGAAGTCGAGCGCGAAGGGTTGCTGGAGCTGATGCGCCTGCGGACCGACTGGATCGGCGAGCAGGCGCGCGACCAGGCCATGGTCGACCGGCTGCTGCGCGAGACGCAGCGGCGCGGCTATTCGCTGAACGAGGGCGAGTGGCGACGCGAGGCCGACTTTGCCGCCATTGCGGTGCCGGTGTTCGCCGGCCCGCGCCTGCTGGCGGCGCTGAACATGGTGTTCCCCAAGTCGGCGATCCGGCCGCGCGAACTGCGCGAGCGCTACCTGCCCGCCCTGCAGCGGCTGGCCGAGACCATCGGAAAGGAAAGCCGGCGCTGGGTCGAAGCGTAGGTCGGGTTCCCGGCCCCCCGTTGCGCCCGGTGCCTGGGCCGGCGGCCGGGCGGGTGAATCAGGGTACCGGCGTCAGCTTGGCCACCGCCAGCGCCAGCCACTTGACGCCGTGGCGCGGAAAGTCGATCTGCGCACGCGCATCGGCGCCCGCGCCTTCCAGCAGCCTGACCGTGCCCTCGCCGAACTTCGTGTGGAACACCTTCATGCCGACGCGCACCCCATGCGCCGGCTCGGCCTTGCGCGGGGGCAGCGGCGCGGCCGTGGGGAAGTTGCCGGCCTCGATGCCGAACGGCCCGGGCCGCCCGGCGCCACGCTGCGCGTTCCAGCCCGAACCGAAGCCGCCCTGGCGTGGCGTGATCCATTTGAGCGCGCCCTCCGGCAGCTCTTCGAAAAACCGGCTGCGCACGTTGAAGCGCGTCTGCCCGTGCAGCATGCGCGTCTGCGAAAAGCTCAGGTACAGCCGCTTGCGCGCGCGGGTGATCGCCACATACATCAGCCGGCGCTCTTCCTCCAGGCCGTCGCGGTCGGTCATGCTGTTCTCGTGCGGGAACAGGCCCTCCTCCATGCCGCCGATGAACACGCAGTCGAACTCCAGCCCCTTGGCCGAGTGCACGGTCATCAGCTGCACGGCGTCCTGCCCGGCCTTGGCCTGGTTGTCGCCCGCCTCCAGCGCGGCGTGGGTCAGGAATGCGGCCAGTGGCGACAGCGTCTCGCCGGTGTCGGCCACGATGCCGCCGATGGTCTCGCCGGTCTCTGCGGCCGGCCGTGACGGGTCCAGGCCCTGGCTGGCCGGCGACTGCGACAGGCCCGCGCCGTGCTCATCGATGGGCAGCGCCACGGCATCGCGGCCGAAGCCCTCCTGCGTGACGAAGCTCTCCGCCGCGTTGACCAGCTCCTCCAGGTTTTCCACACGGTCTTCGCCTTCGCGGTCGGCCTTGTAGTGCGCGATGAGGCCGCTGGCCTCCAGCATCTGTTCGATGATCTCGCGCAGGGTGAGGCCCTGGGTCTGCTCGCGCAGCACGTCGATGCGGGCGACGAAGGCGCCCAGGTTGCTGCCGGCCTTGCCGGTCATGGCGCTGACGGCGTCGTGCAGCGAACAGCCGGCGCTGCGCGCTGCATCCTGCAGCTGCTCGATGCTGCGCGCGCCAATGCCGCGCGGCGGGAAGTTCACCACGCGCAGGAAGCTGGTGTCGTCGTTCGGGTTCTCCAGCAGCCGCAGGTACGACAGCGCATGCTTGACCTCGGCCCGCTCGAAGAAGCGCAGCCCGCCATAGACGCGGTAGGGCACGCCGGCATTGAACAGCGCGGTCTCGATCACGCGGCTCTGCGCATTGCTGCGGTAGAGCACGGCGATCTCTTTCCTCTCGGTGTCGTCGCGCACCAGCTGGCGGATCTCCTCCACCATCCACTGCGCCTCGGCGAAGTCGCTGGTCTGCTCGACCACGCGCACTGGCTCGCCCGGGCCCTGGTCCGTGCGCAGGTTCTTGCCCAGGCGCTTGCTGTTGTGCCCGATCAGCGCGTTGGCCGAATCGAGGATGTTGCTGAAGCTGCGGTAGTTCTGCTCCAGCTTGATCTGGTGCTCGACGCCGAACTCGCGCACGAAGTCGGCCATGTTGCCCACGCGCGCGCCGCGAAAGGCGTAGATGCTCTGGTCGTCGTCGCCCACGGCCAGCACGCTGCCGGCATGGGGCTCGCGGCCGGCATCCACTTCGCTCTTGCCGGCCAGCATCTTGATCCACGCGTACTGCAGCGTGTTGGTGTCCTGGAACTCGTCGATCATCAGGTGGCGAAAGCGCCGCTGGTAGTGCTCGCGCACCGGATCGTTGTCACGCAGCAGCTCATAGCTGCGCAGCATCAGCTCGCCGAAGTCGACCACGCCCTCGCGCTGGCACTGCTCTTCGTAGAGCTGGTAGAGCTCGATCTTCTTGCGGGTTTCTTCATCGCGCGCGCTGAGATTGTGCGGGCGCAGGCCCTCTTCCTTGTTGCCGCTGATGTACCACTGGGTCTGCTTGGCGGGAAAGCGCTCGTCGTCCACGTTGAACTGCTTCATCAGCCGCTTGATGGCCGAGAGCTGGTCCTGCGTGTCCAGGATCTGAAAGCTCTGCGGCAGGTTGGCCAGCTTGTAGTGCGCGCGCAGGAAGCGGTTGCACAGGCCATGGAAGGTGCCGATCCACATGCCGCGCACATTGACCGGCAGCATGGCGGACAGCCGGGTCATCATCTCCTTGGCGGCCTTGTTGGTGAAGGTCACGGCCAGGATGCCGCCGGGCGCCACCTGCCCGGTGGACAGCAGCCAGGCGATGCGGGTGGTCAGCACGCGCGTCTTGCCCGAACCTGCGCCGGCCAGGATCAGCGCGTGCGCGTCGGGCAGCGTGACGGCGGCCAGTTGTTCGGGGTTGAGCTGGCGCAGCAGCGGCGAAGCGCCGTCGGCCGGGGGAAAGAGAGAAGGCATTCGCCATTGTAGGAAGCGGCCCCGGCCCGCGCGGGGCAAGGCGCGCTGTGGTACTTTGCGCAGCAACGCCCCAGCCTGGAGGCCCCCATGTTTTCTGTCTACGGCGTCAGCGGACGCCAGTTCGTCGGATCGGCCGAACAACTGCGCCAGATCGAACGCGTCAACGCCGCCTCACGCGTGCGCCGGCTCGATGCGAACGAAAGCACGCTGCCAGAACGCGTCTCGGCCGATCCGCTGCTGCCAGGCCCGGCCCCCATGGCGGTTGCGGGCGCGGCCGTCGGCAGCCCGGTGGCCCGGCGCAACGCGCTGGCCGCTTACGCGCAAAGCCAGCCGCGCGAAACCCAGCGCCCGCCGCTGACCCGTGTAGAAGAAATCATGACGCAGCCCGCGCTGACGCTGACGCACGACACCCCCATGCGCGAGGCCTGGCGGCTGCTGGCCTACCACGGCTATGGTCAGGTGCCGGTGGTCAGCGCGTCGGGCATGTTGGTGGGGCTGCTGTTGCAAAGCGAGTTGCTGCGGCCCGATCGCCTGCCCACGGCAGAGCCGGACGCCGAGGCCTGGCGCGCACTGATGGCGCAGCCGATCGGCGATCTGATGTGGACGCCCGTGCCCAGCGCCACGCCGGACACCGACATCCGCCGCGTCGCCGCGGTGCTGACCGACAGCGGTCTGCCGGGCCTGCCGGTGGTCGACGAGGGCGGGCTGGTGACGGGCTTCGTCTCGCGCGGCGACATCGTGCGCGCCGTGGCGCACGACCCGCCGCTGGATCTGTGGTCCTGAAAGCCAGGGCTGTCGAGGGTTCGGCGATCGAAGGGTGCTGTCCGTGGCGTGGTGATCGGCCTGGGTGGGGCCGCTCGGCCTAGTCGGGGCGCTCAGCCTGGGTAGGGCCGCCCGGCTTGGTCGGGCCGCTCGGCCTGGGTCGGGCCGCTCGGCCTGGGTCGGGCCGCCCGGCGTGGGTCGGGGCGCCCGGGCTGGGTCGGGCCGCTCGGCGTGTGTCGGGCCGCCCGGCCTGGGGTGCCCGCCGTGGCCGCCCGGTGGACGCGTCCCTCGCCCAGGGGCTCGGGCAGCCTGCGGTGCTCGGCCTGCGGGCGCATTGCACAACTCGCACCACTCACTTCGTTCGTTCACCTCGAACAGGTGCAATGAGTCAGTCATTGAAGCGTGCTTCGCCGCCGCCCGCAGTCCTGCGCTCCTCGGCGCGGCCACAGGTTGGCCACGGCGGCCACCCCAGGCCGGGCTACGTGGTTGGTGGCTGAAGCGCTGCCCGGGGGACAGGCTCGCGTGACGCGGGCGCGTTCTCCGGACTACTGCCGGCCTCTCTCTCCAGTCACCAGCGGCCTCTCTCTCTCGGGACTACCTCCCCAGTTACCAGGGGCCTCTCTCTCGGGACTATGAGCGAGCACCGCGCATCGGAGTCAGCCGCACCGAGCCCGGCATGGGGTGCCCCCAGGGCCGGCCCTGCAGATGCGCCGAGGAGCGCAGTGGCATGGGCGGCGGCGAAGCACGCTTCGTGAACTGACTCATTGCACCTGTTCGAGGTGAACGAACGCAGTGAGTGGTGCGAGTTGTGCAATGCGCCCATGCCGCGAGCACCGCAGGGGACCCCGAGCCCCTGGGCGAGGGGCGCTGAGCCGGGCCGGCCCTGGGGGTGCCCCATGCCGGGCGGCCCCCGAGCACAACCGGCAAACCCGGACCACCCGGACCACCCGGCACAAACGGCACAAGCGGCACAAGCGGCGATCCCAGCACTCCGCGAAGCACCAGCGCCGAGACCTTGAAAGCCCGGCCCTGAAAGCGCAAGGCCGACGGCCTGCGCCTACTGCAGCATCAGCGAGCGCTCGCCCTTGCATTTGCCCGCGCGTGCCGGCGGGTTGCACAGGCCGCATACATAGGTGCGCGGGTTCTCGTACAGCTCGGAGACGAACTTGCCGCCGCAGTTGCTGCAGGCGGTCATGTTGAGCATGTTGGCGTCGACGAACTTCACCAGGCGCCAGGCCCGCGTGAACGACAGCAGGGGGTCGATCTCTGCCGCCTCCACCTGCTCCAGGTACAGCCTGAAGGCCTTGGTCAGCGTGTCGATCGGGTCCATGTCGACGCTCTTGGACAAATACTCGTAGATGTTCAGGAACAGCGAGGAGTGGATGTTCTCCTGCCAGGACAGGAACCAGTCGGTGGAGAACGGCAGCTGGCCCTTGGAGGGCGACTTGCCCGCCACTTCCTTGTACAGGCGCAGCAGCCGCTCATAGGAGAGCTCGGTCTCGGCCTCCAGCACCTGCATGCGTGCGCCCATCTGGATCAGCATCGCAGCGCGCTCGATCTGGCGCGAATCGTTCAGAACACTCTTGGTGGAAGCGGCGGCCATGTTTCTCTCCTGGATCTCGTCTCGTCTGGACACTGGGCTGCGCGGCGCGCAGCCGGGGGCTTGTTCTTCTAGATCACTTCAGCCACGCGGCCGGCCATCAGGATGTTGGCGTGCAGCTTGTTGGTGGCCCCGTTGCCGACCTTCTTCACGTCATGGTTGGTCAACAGGTTCCAGACCAGGTTGTCGTCCACGCGGAAGTGGCACAGCAGCATGCTGCTGGAGGCCAGCTTCAAGATCTGCGCTGCCGAGAGCGCGCCGAGGATGTCGGCTGCTTCCTCGTGGATACCCAGCCGGAACAAGGCCGCAGCCTTGTCCTGACGGATCAGGCCCTGGGCCAGCATCAGGTAGGTCAAGTTGGCTTCGCGAATCTCCGCGATCATCTGTTCGGTGTTCATGGCTGCTCTCCTTCATCACTTCCCCGGTTCGTCGGTTGCTGCGTTAACCGCTGCACTCCGCCCTGATCCGTTGAAATGAATTGTGATTGCCGCCCAATCGGCGTTGAGTCGGGGGACGGATGGACGCCGCGTCTCTTTCGCGCGCCGGCTGTGTAGGCATTTGCCCTACACGCCGACGGCGTCTCGGCCTGCGTTTCAGGCCGGTGCCACGGGCGGCACGCCGTGCGTGGGCTCCAGCGCACGGCCACCGCCGTCCTGCTGGTTCTCCTCTTCGTCCTCGTCCAGCAGGAAGCGGTGGATCAGGATGAACAGCCGCTCGTAGAAGTCTTCCGACGCAATGGTCTCGCTGCCCACGCGGACCAACGAGTCGTCACTGGCGCTGAAGGGCAGCGACAGCGTGCCGACAGCGCCCACGCCCAGGCTGGCCGCAGTGTTGCTCTTCTTCAGCGCGAAGCGGTCCTGCTGCGCCGTGACGAAGCCCAGCGTGCTCTTGCCGCTGCGCGTTTCGGGTGCGCAGACGACGCGGATTTCCATTTCCACGTGCGTCTCGGGCCCGGGCTGGAAGTTCTTGCGGCCGTGGACCAGATCCTTCGTCGCGGTGTTGATCACGTAGCCCTGGCTCAGCAGTGCGCGGCGCGCGGCCTCGCAGGTCTCGGCCGGGGCCGCGCCGAAGGTGCGCGAATAGGTGGTGCTGGAGGCGAACTGCTCCTGCGGTGCCAGCGGCGCGCGCGGCATCTGGCAGCCCGCCAGCAGCATCGTGGCTGCCAGCAGACCGGGGGTGGTGAGGGGAAGGGTCCAGTTCATACCGTACGGCAGCGGGCAAGCGGCGAAGTTTAGGCCAAGCCTGCGCGGCCCTCTGGACGATTCCTGGCGCAGATGCAAGGTCATGCCACGACCAGGGGCCGGAAAGGGCGCAGCGCCATCAACCAGCCTGCAGGGCCTGCTGGGCGTCGTCGTCCAGCCCGGCGCAGGGGGTGGCGCGCGCCAACGCCATCCACACGTGGAACGGCAGCTCTGCCATCTCGCGGCTGGGCGCGTGGCGCAGCACCACCAGCGCGCCGGCCTGCACGGCCATCACGCCGCACTGCGGCGGCACGTCGTCGGCGTCGCCAATGGCGCGGCCACGGGCGTCCGTGCCCAGCACGTACCAGCACAGGCCACCCAGCGCGAGGTAGGCGGCGCGCTTGTCGGGCAGGCGCAGGTCGCCCAGCAGGTCGGCCCGGCTGACCTTGATCTCGTGCACCACCGGTTCCACGTAGCGGGCCACCGAGGTGTTGCGGATGGAAAAAACATCGGGGCGGGCCATGCACCAGCGGGCTGCGCCACCAGGCTGGAGCGGCGCCAGCGGTGCGCGCAACGCCAGGCCGCGCCAGACCAGACGACCGCAGCGGCCCATCTCGCGGGCGACCAGGTCGACCAGCGACTCGTGGGCCGAGCGGGCGCGCTGGTTCTGCATGAAGTTCTGCGCCAGCGCGTCGATGCCGGCCTGCGTCAGCCGCACGGTGCCCTGAGCACTCCCATCGGCCACCCGTTCGAGCAGGCCGCAGGCCAGCAGCTCGATCTCCACCATGTCCTGCCAGGGCCAGCCGGCCGAGCGGTAGACCGCGCGCAGGCGACGGGTGTGCAGGCGCGTGATGGAGGTGGTGGACATGGGCGTGCGGGGTGCGCGGAGCCGACCGCGCAGGACGGCGCATTGTGCCCGCACGGGTGCCGTGCAATCGGCGCCATGGCCGACCTGCCCAGGTCACCCGTGCGTGCATACTGCGCACTTCCACAAGCTGCGCACGGAGCGGAACATGCCACACACCGAAGACGACTCTGCGGGCTCACAGCTGGCCCTGTTGGCCGCCGTGAAACTGCTGCTGGCGCCCCACCGGGGTGACCTGGATGCGATCAAGGGGCTGCGGCATGAACTGGACTCCACACGTGATCTGCTGGCTTCCGTCGAGGGCACCGAACGCAAGATGCTCTCGTTCGAGGTCACCGCGGAGACGCTGATGGCCGTGCTCAATCCCCCCAGCCAAAGCCAGTACTGAACGCGGCGCGCCGCCGCCGCCCCGCTGCCTCCACGACTTCCGGCCCTGCGCCGCCTCCACCGATGGACTCTCGCCCTCACCCTCTCCACACCACCCGGCGCGCGCGCTGGCCGCACCTGCTGGCGCCATTGGCGCTGGCCCTGCTCGCCGCCTGCAGTTCCACCCCCCTGCCCCCATGGCCCAGCACGGGCGGTGCACCGGTGGCCACGTCCACGGCGCCCCCCGTGGTCGACCTGGGCACGGCGGCGCAGACAGCGCCGCCGCCCGCTGGAACGCCATCGTCACCGGTGGTGGTCATGCCGGTCCCGCCACAGGGCGCCGGAGCGCCAGCCCCGGCCGAGGCCGCATCGGCCCCGGCCGCCGTGGCACCGCCTTACGGCCCCGAGGTGGCGGCGCGCTTCCCCGACCCCGCCATCGCCTACAGCACGCCTGGGCTGGCCCCAGGGCGCGACACCTTCAGCAGCGACGCCGAGATCTCCCGCTGGCTGCGTGACCTGGCGGCGACTGCAGGCGGCGGCAAGGCAACGCGGGCCAGCGTGCTGAACCTGGGACAGTCACAGAGCGGTGTGCCGCTGGAGGCGCTGGTGCTCACGCGCGCGCAAGGCACTGACCCGGCCAGCCTGCTGGCGTCCAACCGGCCCACGGTGCTGCTGGTGGGCCAGCAACACGGCGACGAACCGGCCCCGGCCGAGGCGCTGCTGGTCGTCGCACGCGAGCTGGCCCAGGGCCTGCTGGAGCCGCTGCTGGACCGCATGAACGTGATCGTGCTGCCGCGCGCCAACCCCGACGGCGCCGCCACCGGCAAGCGCGTGACCGCAGGCGGCATCGACATGAACCGTGACCACCTGCTGCTGCGCACGCCGGAAGCCCGGGCGCTGGCGCGGCTGCACCGTGACTACCAGCCGATCGTGGCGGTCGATGCGCACGAGTACACGGTGGTCGGCCGCTTCCTCGAGAAGTTCGGCGCCATCCAGAAGTTCGACGCGCTGCTGCAGTACGCGACGACGGCCAACCTGTCCGAGTTCATGCCGCGCGCCTCGGAGGAATGGTTCCGCAAGCCCCTGGTCACGGCCTTGCAACGCCAGCAGCTGACGAGTGAGTGGTACTACACCACCTCCACCGATCCGCAGGACCTGCGCGTCTCGATGGGTGGCACCCAGCCCGACACCGGCCGCAACGTGAACGGCTTGCGCAATGCCGTCAGCCTGCTGATCGAGACACGCGGCGTGGGCATCGGCCGGCTGCACATTCAGCGCCGCGTGCACACCCAGGTGGCGGCGGTCACCAGCGTGCTGCAAAGCACCTCGCAACGCGCGGACGACCTGATCAAGCTGCGCTCCTACATGGACCGCGAAGCCGCCGGCAACGCCTGCCGTGGCGAGGTGGTGACCGAGGCCGGGCCGACGCCGCAGCGCCGCGCGTTGACCATGCTCGACCCCACCACGGGCCAGGACCGCGACGTCGACGTGGACTGGAATTCCGCGCTGCAGCTGCGCACCGTCAAGGCGCGTGCGCGGCCATGCGGCTACTGGCTGTCGGCCGCCTCGACGATGGCGGTGGACCGGCTGCAACTGTTGGGCGTACAAGTGCTGCGCGTGGCCGAGCCCGGCGCCGTGCTGGGCGAGTCCTACCGCGAGACGGCACGCAGCAGCGGCGCCCGAGCCGATGTGCGCGGCAGCATTGCCGACGCCACCTCCGTCGTGCGCGTGCAGGTGGACACGGTGCGTGGCGTGCTGGACACGCCGATGGGCAGCTTCTACGTGCCGCTGGGTCAGCCCTTGGCCAACCTGGTCGTCGCTGCTTTGGAGCCGGACACGCAGAACAGCTTCTTCGCCAACCGCGTACAGGACGTGCTGCAGAGCCAGGCCCGCGTGATGGGAGAGCCCACCATGCGAATGGAACCGCTGCCCGCGCCGGCCGGTCTTTGAGCGCGCCGCGTAGGAACGACAGCTGTCCTACGCCGCGCGGCCCCGGGCACCGACAGCGCCGCGCGCACCGTTGGATTGCAATGCAGGAAACAACAAGGAGTTTCCCATGCAAGCCTTCGAACTCGACCCTGACATGCTGACCATGGCCGGCGTCTTTTATCCGACCGGCTATGTGTTCGCGATGTTCGCGCAGGAGGCCGACGCCCGGCGCGTCGGCGGAGCCATTGAACAGGCGTCACTGAGCGAGAAGCCGGTGTTCCTCCTCGACCCTCAGACCACGCTGCAGAAGGTGGTGCGCACCGTGGGCAGCGCAGATATCCCGCTGCCCTCTGCCGGCACCGAGGCCGACACCGTCCGCAAGTACGCCGATCTGGCAGCCAAGGGCCACTGGGCGCTGTTGGTGCATGCGCCGAGTGCCGACGACACCGAGGCGGTCATGAAGATCGCGCGCGGCTCGTCGATCGCGTTTGCGGAAAAGTACCGCATGCTGGTGATCGAAGACCTCGTCTGACGCCAGTTGCCGCCGTTCAGGGCGGCGTGGGCAGTGGTGCAGCCTTTTTTGCGCCCTTATCGGCGTTGCGCTGCAGGACACGGGCCTTGTATTCGGCCGCGTCACGTTGCCGCTCGGTGTAGCGGCGTTCTTCCCCTGCTGCCTGCGCGGCCATCTCGGCGCGCTTCGCTTCTTCCTCTTGATGCGCCGCACGTTTGCCGCGCATCCTGGCTTCGTGCTCGGCGATCTGCTGTGCGTGGGACGCGGCTGGCTTGGGCGCACTGGGCAAGCGACCACTGGGCGACGGCGCGGAGCCGGGGGCCTGAGGCGCGCGCGTGGTACGGCTTGCCGCGTCGGCCGCGCGTTCGCGTTGCTTCTCGTCCAGCCGCTTCTGCTGCTCACCTGCCTTGCGGCGGCGCTCCGCGTCGTTCAGCAACACCTCCTGGCGCTGCAGGTCGGCGTGCACCGCACGCTGCGCTGCGCGTGCCTTCTCCACGCAATCGGTCACCGCGAAGCGCTTCTGGCAGGCGATTTCCTCGGCGGCATAGCGCTGGTCGGCGCGTGCGCGCTCCGTGGTGATGCGCGCACGCTCAGCATCCAACGTGCTAGGCGCTGCGCCTTGCGTTTGCGCCCAAGCGCCGATGCAGGCCAGCAGCAGCGGCGCGCAGCAGAGCAGCGGGCGAAGCCCCCCTGCCGCAGCTGCGGCTGCACCTGCGGTGCGCGCTGGTCTATGGCGGCCCGGCGCGTCGCTCATGTGAGACCCGTGTCCACGGTGCGGCGCTCCAGCGCCATGAATTCGGCCGATTGCATTTCGTTCAAGCGTGACGCCGTCCGCGGAAACTCGTGCGCCAAAGGGCCTTCGGTGTACAGATCTTCGGGCAACGCGGCGGCCGACATGATCAGCTTGACGCGCCGGTCGTACAGCACATCGATCAGCCAGGTGAAGCGCCGCGCCTCGGAGGCCATGCGCACCGGCATGGCCGGCACATCGGACAGCAGCACCGTGTGGAACTGCGTGGCCAGCTCCAGGTAATCGTTCTGCGAACGCGGGCCGCCGCATAGGGTGCGGAAGTCGAACCACACCACGCCGCCAGCCTTGCGCCGCGCGCGGATCTCGCGCGACTCGATGTGCAACACCGGGTCTTCGTCGGCGGTCTCGGCCAGGCGATTGAAGGCCTCGGTCATCAGCGCGTCGGCCTCGGGTCCCAGGGGCGTGTGGTAGAGCTTGACCTGCTCCATCGTGCGGCGCCGGTAGTCGGTGCCGTTGTCCACGTTGACCACCTCCATGCCGGCATTGAGCAACGCGATGGCCGGCAGGATGCGGTCACGGTGCAGCCCGTCGGGGTACAGGCCGTCGGGCATGAAGTTGGAGGTCGTCACGAAGCCGACGTCGTTGTCGAACAGCGCCTGCAGCAGCCGGTGCAGGATCATCGCGTCCGTGATGTCGGCCACGTGGAACTCGTCGAAGCAGATCAGCTTGTAGCGCTTGGACATGCGCCGGCCCAATTCGTCCAGCGGGTTCACCGTGCCCTGCAGGTCGACCAGCTCGCGGTGCACTTCGCGCATGAACTCGTGGAAGTGCAGCCGCGTCTTGCGCTTGATCGGCACGGCGTTGTAGAAGCAATCCATCAGGAAGCTCTTGCCGCGCCCCACCCCGCCGTACATGTACACGCCCTTGGGCACGGGCATGCGGTTGATCAGCTTCTTCAGTGCGTTGGAGCGCTTGCTCTTGTAGGCCGCCCACTCGGCGGCGCAGCGCTCCAGCGCGACCACCGCGCGCAGTTGCGCGGGATCGCTCTGGTAGCCGCGCGCCACCAGTTCCACCTCGTAGGCGGCACGGACCGGGCCGTGCTCCGTCATCGCGCGGCCGGCATCAGAAATTCAGCGTGCGCTTGTCCACCGCCAGCGCGGCTTCCTTGGTCGCCTCGGACAGCGACGGATGCGCGTGGCAGATACGGGCGATGTCTTCGGCGCTGGCCTTGAACTCCATGGCCACCACGGCCTCGGAGATCAGCTCGCTGGCCATGGGGCCCACGATGTGCACGCCCAAAATCTCGTCGGTCTTGACGTCGGCCAGGAACTTGACCATGCCGGTCGTGTCGCCCAGTGCACGCGCGCGGCCATTCGCGAGGAACGGGAAGGTGCCGGCCTTGTAGGCCACGCCATCGGCTTTCAACTGCTGCTCGGTGCGGCCGACCCACGCGATCTCGGGGCTGGTGTAGATCACCCAGGGGATGGTGTTGAAGTTCACATGCCCATGCTGGCCAGCGATGCGCTCGGCCACGGCCACGCCTTCCTCCTCGGCCTTGTGCGCCAGCATCGGGCCGCGCACTACGTCACCGACCGCCCAGACATTGGGCAGGCTGGTCTTGCAGTCGTCATCCACCACGATGGTGCCGCGCTCGTCCAGCTTCAGGCCCACGGCTTCGGCATTCAGGCCGATGGTGTTGGCCACGCGGCCGATGGAGACGATCAGCTTGTCGGCGACCAGCGTCTGCGCTTCACCCTTGGCGTTGGTGTAGGCGATGCTGACCTGCGCGTCTTTGCCCTTCTTGCCGGTCGTGATCTCGCCGACCTTCACGCCCAGCTCGATCTTCAGGCCCTGCTTGTCGAAGGCCTTCTTGGCTTCCTTGGCGATCTGCTCGTCGACCGCGCCCAGGAAGGTCGGCAGGCCTTCGAGGATGGTCACCTCGGCCCCCAGGCGGCGCCACACGGAGCCCATTTCCAGGCCGATGACGCCCGAGCCGATCAGAGCCAGCTTCTTGGGCACGGCGCCCATGCGCAGCGCACCGTCGTTGGACAGCACCAGCTCTTCATCGAACGGCGTGCCTGGCAGTGCGCGCGCGTTGGAACCGGTCGCCACGATGATGTGCTTGCCGGTGAGGGACTCTTCCTTCTCGCCGGCGACCTTGATCTCATAGGCGCCTTCTGCGGCCTTCACGAACGAGCCGCGGCCGTGGAAGAAGGTGATCTTGTTCTTCTTGAACAGGTACAGGATGCCGTCGTTGTTCTGCTTCACGACGTTGTCCTTGCGCGCCACCATCTTGGCCAGGTCCAGGCCCAGGCCCTTGACCTCGATGCCGTGGTCGGCGAAGTGCTTGCCGGCATGCTCGAAATGCTCGGACGACTGCAGCAGCGCCTTGGACGGGATGCAGCCCACGTTGGTGCAGGTGCCGCCGGGCGCCGGGCCGCCCTTGCCGTTCTTCCACTCGTCGATGCAGGCCACGTTGAAGCCGAGTTGCGCCGCGCGGATGGCGGCGATGTAGCCGCCGGGGCCGCCACCGATCACGATGACGTCGAATTGTTGGGACATGTTGGAATTCCTGAAGTCAATGGTGCAACGCCCCTTGCGGGGCGTTGACGTGAAAGGCGAAGGTCAGATGTCGAACAAAAGGCGCGACGGATCTTCCAGCGCTTCCTTCATCGCCACCAGGCCCAGCACGGCTTCGCGGCCGTCGATGATGCGGTGGTCATAGCTCATCGCCAGGTAGTTCATCGGGCGGATGACGATCTGGCCGTTCTCGACGACGGCGCGGTCCTTGGTGGCGTGCACGCCCAGGATGGCCGACTGCGGCGGGTTGATGATGGGCGTGGACAGCATCGAACCGAAGGTGCCGCCATTGGAGATCGAGAAGGTGCCACCGGTCATCTCTTCGATGCCCAGCTTGCCCTCACCGGCCTTCTTGCCATACTCGGCAATCTTCTTCTCGATGTCGGCAAAGCTCATCTGGTCGGCATTGCGCAGGATGGGCACCACCAGGCCGCGCGGCGAACCGACCGCGATGCCGATGTCGAAGTAGCCGTGGTAGACGATGTCGTTGCCGTCCACGCTGGCGTTGAGCACCGGGTACTTCTTGAGCGCATGGACGGCCGCTTTCACGAAGAAGCTCATGAAGCCGATCTTGACGCCGTGTTCCTTGGTGAAGACATCCTGGAACTTCTTGCGCATGTCCATGACCGGGGCCATGTTCACTTCGTTGAAGGTCGTGAGGATGGCGTTGGTCGACTGCGACTGCAAGAGGCGCTCGGCCACGCGGGCGCGCAGGCGGCTCATGGGCACACGCTGCTCGGGGCGGTCGCCCAGATCGGGGGCCATGGGAGCGGCCACCTGCGGCAGCAGGCTCTTGGGTGCGCCGGTCGGTATGGCGACGGGCGCGGGCGCGGGCTTGGCTGCGCCTGCCGCCACTGCCGACAGGGCGTCGCCCTTGGTCACGCGACCGTCCTTGCCGGTGCCGGCGACGGCGCTGGCCGTCAGGTTGTTCTCGGCCAGCAGCTTGGCCGCGGCCGGCATGGCCACGTCGCCCTTGCTGCCGCCGGCTGCGGGAGCCGGTGCACTGGCAGCCGGTGCCGGGGCAGCGGCCGCCGGAGCAGCGGCAGGCGCTGCCGCACCGGCCTTGCCTTCGGTGTCGATCCGGGCGATCAACTGCTCGGCGATCACGGTGGCACCGTCGCCCTGCACGATCTCGGCCAGCACACCGGCGGCGGGCGCCGGCACTTCCAGCACGACCTTGTCGGTCTCGATCTCGATGAGGATCTCATCGATGGCCACGGAATCACCAGCCTTCTTCTTCCACTGCAACATGGTGGCTTCTGCCACCGATTCCGACAGCTGCGGAACCTTCACTTCAACGATCGCCATTTTTCTGCTTCCGGTTTTTTTGTTCAGTCAACGAATTACTTGGTCAGCACGAAGCCCTTGAGCTTGGCGAACGCGCCGTCCACCAGCGCCTTCTGCTGCTCCTGGTGCAGATGGGCGTAGCCCACCGCTGGCGAGGCCGAAGCGGCGCGGCCGGAATAGCCCAGCTTCTGGCCTTCGCTCATGTTCTCGTGGATGTAGTGCTGCACGAAGAACCAGGCGCCCTGGTTCTGCGGCTCGTCTTGGCACCACACCACATCCACCAGGCTCGGGTACTTCTTGAGCTCGGCGGCAAACGCCTTGTGCGGGAACGGGTAGAGCTGCTCGACGCGGATGATGGCCACGTCGTCCGTGCCGCGCTCCTCGCGCTTCTTGGCCAGGTCGTAGTAGACCTTGCCGGAGCAGGCGATCACGCGCTTCACCTTGGCCGCGTTCTTGGCGATCGCTTCGCTCTGGTCCGGGATCACCGTCTGGAACGTGCCCTTGGTGAACTCGGTCAGCGGCGAGGTCGCGTCCTTGTTCCGCAGCAGCGACTTCGGCGTCATGATGATCAACGGCTTGCGCAGGTTGCGGACCTGCTGGCGCCGCAGCACGTGGAAGATCTGGCTGGCCGTGGTGGGCTGCACCACCTGCATGTTGGTGTCGGCCGACAACTGCATGAAGCGCTCCAGGCGTGCCGAACTGTGCTCGGGGCCCTGGCCTTCGTAGCCGTGCGGCAGCATCAACGTGATGCCGTTGACGCGGCCCCATTTCACTTCGCCCGAGGCGATGAACTGGTCGATCACGACCTGCGCGCCGTTCACGAAATCGCCGAACTGGGCTTCCCAGATCACCAGCGTGTTGGGGTCGTTGGAGGCGTAGCCGTATTCGAAACCCAGCACCGCCTCTTCGGACAGGATGGAGTCGATCACGACAAAGGGTGCCTGGCCATCGGCCGCGTGGTGCAGCGGCGTGTAGGTGCCGGTGTCCCACTTCTCGCGGTTCTGGTCATGGATCACCGAATGGCGGTGGCTGAACGTGCCACGGCCGCAATCTTCACCGGACAGACGCACCGGGTAGCCGCTGGCCACCAGCGAGGCGAAGGCCATGTGCTCGCCCATGCCCCAATCGACATTGACCTCGCCACGGCCCATGGCGGCGCGGTCGTCGTAGACCTTCTTGACCAGCGGGTGCGGGGTGACGCTGGCCGGGATCGTGGTGATGCGCTCGGACAGACGCTTCCACTCGGTCAGCGGAATCGCGGTGTCGGCTGCGTCCGTCCAGCGCTTGTTCAGGTAGGGCGCCCAATCGACCGCGTACTTGCTCTTGAAGTTGCTGATCGTGATCTCTTCGGTGTGCTTGCCGGCGTCCATGGCGGCGCGGAAGGCCCGGGCCATGTCGTCGCCCAGCGTGTCACCCAAGCCCTGCGTCGCCAGCTTGTCGGCGTACAGCTTGCGCGTGCCGGGGTGCTGGGCGATCTTCTTGTACATGAGCGGCTGCGTCAGGCTGGGCGTGTCCTGCTCGTTGTGGCCGAGCTTGCGGAAGCAGACGATGTCGACCACCACGTCCTTGTTGAACTCCTGGCGGTAGTCGAGTGCCAGCTGCGTGCACAGCACCACGGCCTCCGGGTCGTCGCCGTTCACGTGCAGCACCGGCGCTTCGATCATCTTGACGACGTCGGTGCAGTACAGCGTCGAGCGGCTGTCGCGCGGGTCGCTGGTGGTAAAGCCGATCTGGTTGTTGATGACGATGTGCACCGTGCCGCCGGTGTAGTAGCCGCGCGTTTGCGCCAGCGCCAGCGTCTCCATGATGACGCCCTGGCCGGCAAAGGCCGCGTCACCGTGCACCAGCACGGGCAACACGCTGTCGCCATCGGTATCGCCACGGCGGTCCAGGCGGGCCTTGACGGAGCCTTCGACCACCGGGTTCACGATCTCCAGGTGCGAGGGGTTGAACGCCAGCGACAGGTGCACCGGGCCGCCGGGGGTCGCCACGTCACTGGAGAAGCCCTGGTGGTACTTCACGTCGCCAGAGGTCAGCTCTTCGGGGGCGGTGTGGTCGAACTCGGCGAACAGGTCGGCGGGCATCTTGCCCAGGATGTTGACCAGCACGTTCAGGCGGCCGCGGTGGGCCATGCCGATCACGACCTCTTGCACGCCGCGCGTGCCGGCCAGTTGCACCAGCTCGTCCATGGAGGCGATGAAGCTTTCGCCGCCTTCCAGCGAGAAGCGCTTCTGGCCCACGTACTTGGTGTGCAGGAAGCGCTCCAGGCCCTCGGCAGCGGTCAGGCGGTCGAGGATGTCCTTCTTCTTCTGTGCGTCGAAATTCGGCTTGCTGCGGATGGTCTCCAGACGCTGCTGCCACCAACGCTTCTCGGTCTGGTCGGTCGCGTACATGTACTCGGCGCCGATGGTGCCGCAGTAGGTCTCGCGCAGTGCGTTGGTCAGGTCACGCAGCGACATGGTGTTCTTGCCGAAGAACGTGTTGCTGGTGTTGAAGATGGTTTCCTGGTCCGAATCGCTGAAGCCGTAGAAGGACAGTTCCAGCTCGGGGATGTCGTCGCGCACGTCGCGCTTGAGCGGGTCCAGGTCGGCCCAGCGTGCGCCCACATTGCGGTAGGCGGCGATCAGCTGCTGCACGGCCGTGCGCTTGCGGCCCATCTCGGAATCGGCGCTGGCCACCACGACCTTGGTCTGGCCCTGCTTGGCGCGCTCGGCGAAGGCGTTGACCACCGGCAGGTGGGGCACGTCGCGCATGTTGGTGCCGTCTACGGCAGGCACATGCTGCAGCGCGTCGAAGTACTCGCGCCAGTTGTCGGGCACGCTGCCCGGATTGCTCAGGTAGTTTTCGTAGAGCTCTTCGACATAGGGAGCGTTGCCCCCGAAGAGATAAGTGTTGCCCAGATAGGCGCTGTAGACCGACGACGTCGAGTCACTCATATTCCGCTGACCTCCGTTCCCCTGCAGGGAACATTAGCTGGTTAAGGCTGGTGTTTTGATTAACCTTCCGCGACACGGCTGAACCGGTTGGCGGATGCGACTGTGGCTGGGGAAGGGCCGAGTTCGGCGCGGATTATCACATCGAAAACCCGCGCAAGTGTGGGTTATTTGGCGGCGCAGTGCCGAGCGTTGACTCGGACTGCATCTCACCGCTGGCGGTTCAGCGCGCCATCAGCTCACGGATCTGCTGCAGTGCGGCGGGGTCTTCCATGGTGGTGAGGTCGCCCGTGTCGCGCTGCTCGCAGACAGCCTGGATCGCGCGGCGCAGCAGCTTGCCGCTGCGCGTCTTGGGCAGCGTATTGACCACCAGCACCCGCGCGGGCCGTGCCAGCGCGCCGAGCTGGCCGTCGACCACCTTCATGACCTCGCCCTCGAAACGCAGCCGCGCCGCGTCGTCGGCCAGGCCGCTCGTGTCCTTGGCGACCACGAAGGCCATGGCGACCTGGCCCTTGAGCTGATCGGCCACGCCGACCACGGCGACTTCGGCCACGTTGGGGTGGCTGGAGATACTCTCTTCGATCTCGCGCGTGCCCAGCCGGTGGCCGGCCACGTTGATCACGTCGTCGGTGCGCCCCAGGATGAAGAAGTAGCCGTCGGCATCGCGCACGCCCCAGTCGAAGGTGCTGTAGACCTCGCGGCCGGGGATGCTCTGCCAGTAGGTCTTGACGAAGCGCGCATCGTCGCGCCACACGGTCTGCATGAAGCCGGGCGGCGTGGGCCCCTGCACCACGACCACGCCCTTCTGGCCGGGCTCGGTCAGCTCCTGGCCCGTGGCCTCGTCGAGCAGCCGCACGTCGAAGCCGTACATGGGCACGCCGGGGCTGCCGAACTTGCTGGCCTTCTTCTCCACGCCATTGGCCACCGTCATGAGCGGCCAGCCGGTCTCGGTCTGCCAGTAGTTGTCGATGATGGGCACGCCCAGCGCATCGCTGATCCAGCGGCCCGTGGGCTCGTCCAGCGGCTCGCCGGCCAGGAACAAGGCCTTGAGGCTGGAGACATCGTGCTGCTTGAGCGCGGCCGGGTCCTGCTTCTTGAGCACGCGCACGGCGGTGGGCGCGCTGAACATCACCGAGACCTTGTACTTCTCCACCAACGACCACCAGATCGCCGGGTTGGCCTCGCCGTCCAGCCCGCGAGTGGGCAGGCCCTCATACAGGATGGTCGCCATGCCGCCGATCAGGGGGCCGTAGACGATGTAGCTGTGGCCCACGACCCAGCCGATGTCGCTGGTGCAAAAGAAGGTCTCGCCGGGCTTGCCCATGAAGATGTGCGGCAGGCTGGCCGCCAGCGCCACTGCATAGCCGCCGGTGTCGCGCTGCACGCCCTTGGGCTTGCCGGTGGTGCCGCTGGTGTACAGCGTGTAGCTGGTGTGTGTGGCGTCGACCCATTCGCAGGGCACGACAGTGCCCAGGTGCTGCGTGCGCAGCGCGGCGTAGTCGTGGTCGCGCCCTTCCACCAGCACCATGGGCGCGAGGCCCCGGTCCACCATCAGCACGGCGGCAGGCTTGTGGCTTGAGAGGCGGATCGCCTCGTCCAGCAGCGGCTTGTAGGGGATGACCTTGCCGCCGCGCGAGCCGGCGTCGGCGCTGACGATCACCTTGGGCTCGGCGTCTTCGATGCGCGAGGCCAGCGAGCCCGAAGCGAAGCCACCGAACACCACGGAATGAATGGCGCCGATGCGCGTGCAGGCCAGCATGGCGAACACGGCCTGCGGCACCATGGGCATGTAGATCTGCACGCGGTCGCCCTTGGCCACGCCCAGCGACTGCAGGATGGCGGCCATGCGCTGCACCTCGGCATGCAGCTCGGCAAAGCTGTAGGTGGTCTCGATGCCGACCTCGGTCGACACGAACACCAGCGC
Organism: Rhodoferax sp. RT4P68; assembly: GCF_056521305.1. Taxonomy (NCBI): domain Bacteria; kingdom Pseudomonadati; phylum Pseudomonadota; class Betaproteobacteria; order Burkholderiales; family Comamonadaceae; genus Rhodoferax; species Rhodoferax sp. RT4P68. The sequence continues at coordinate 22,770 of NZ_JBWMBB010000011.1, read as the reverse complement.
GGCCTGGTCAGCGCGCGCGGCCAGGTGGCGGTCCACCGCGTTGTGGCACAGGTTCGTGGTGCCGCCGGCGAACCAGCGTGTAAATGGCGGGTTGCTGTTGTCGCAGATCGTGGTGGGCTGCGTCTGCCAGTCGATCCAGCCGGCTTGCTCGGCCCAGAAGGCGTCGCGGTCCTCGATGGAGCGGCGGTGGAATTGGGCGTAGTCGGACATCGGTTTTCCTTCTGTTGGCAGGGTGGCGCACATGCAAGCCGGCGCAGCATGCCCGCCCCTCTGCACCGGCTGCAAGTAGGTGTTGCACTCGGATACAACGCTGGCAAAGTCCGACACACCACTGGCACAATTCCTCGAATGCCCGCCGCCGCCACGTCGCCCGCAGCCCGCCGCCCTCGAGGCCATTCGCTGTGACTGCGCGCGACAGGCTGGCCGTCTACCAGTTGCTGGCGCTGCTCGAAGCCCGCTATGCCATGCGTGTGCTGTGGGCCTTGCGCGACGGGCACGCCCAGACGTTTCGCCTGCTGCAGGACAGCGTTGGCGGCGTCACGCCGAACACCTTGAACACCCGCATCAAGGAACTGCGCGCCGCTGAACTCATGACCCATGGCTCGGACGGCTACGTGATCACCGCCGCCGGTGCCGACCTGGTCAAGCGACTGAACGAGTTGCCGGCCTTTGCCCACAAGTGGGCTGCCGGCCAGGCAAAGAAGACCCACCCCGAACCGCACCCTCCCGGAGAACCCCATGCAAGAACACCTGCAGGCTGACGCCTTGCTGCCCCAGGACCACGCCGACGCCGTGCTGATCGGCCGCGTGTGGCAAGAGGGCCTGGGCGCCGTGCTGGTGCAGGTGCGCGCCGATGGCGTGTACGACCTGTCGCGGCTGGACGCGACCTGCAGCGAGCTGCTGGAGCACGATGACCCGGCCGCCGCCGTGCGCGCGCATGTGGGCCAACGCATTGCCGACACCGCCGCTGTGCTGGCCAACTCGGCCTGGGATGCCCGCGACCCTGCCCTGCCCTGGTTGCTGGCGCCCTGTGATCTGCAGGCCATCAAGGCGGCCGGTGTGACCTTCGTCGCCTCGATGCTGGAGCGCGTGATCGAAGAGCAGGCGCGCGGCGATGCGGCGCGGGCCGAGGCGGTGCGCGCAGCCGTGGTCGGCGTGATCGGCGACAACCTGGCCAGCATCCGCCCCGGCTCGGCCGAGGCCGACCGGCTCAAAGAGGTGCTGATCGCACAGGGCGCCTGGTCGCAGTACCTGGAAGTGGGCATCGGGCCGGACGCCGAGATCTTCACCAAGTCGCAACCGCTGAGCGCGGTCGGCACGGGCGCCGAGGTCGGCATCCACCCGGGCAGCGCGTGGAACAACCCCGAGCCCGAGGTCGTGCTGGCCATCGACAGCAGCGGCCGCGTCAAGGGCGCGGCGCTGGGCAACGACGTCAACCTGCGCGATTTCGAGGGCCGCAGCGCACTGCTGCTGGGCAAGGCCAAGGACAACAACGCCTCCTGCGCGATCGGCCCGTTCATCCGCCTGTTCGACGACAAATTCGGCATCGACGACGTGCGCCAGTGCGACCTGTCCATGCGCGTGACGGGCGCGGAAGGCTTCACGATGGAAGGCGCCAGCAGCCTTTCCAAGATCAGCCGCGACCCACTGGACCTCACCGGCCAGGCGATCGGCAAGAACCACCAGTACCCCGATGGGCTGGTGCTGTTCCTGGGCACGATGTTCGCGCCCACGCAGGACCGCCTGGGCCCAGGCCAGGGCTTCACGCACGTGGTGGGCGACGTGGTCACCGTGGCCACGCCACGCCTGGGCCGGCTGGCCAACCGTGTGAACCACAGCGACAAGGTCGCGCCCTGGACCTACGGCGTGACTGCACTCATGCGCGACCTGGGGCGGCGGGGCCTGCTGGCATAATCGCCGGCTCCGCGCGCGCACATCCCATACGGGGCGCGCTCAGTTAGCTACAAGTTTGGTAGCGACCAACCCAAGGAATCCGCATGACCACCACCCCTTCCGGCCTGCAGTACGAAGACACCACCGTGGGCGACGGCGCACTGGCCGTCAAAGGCAAGAGCGTCACCGTGCACTACACCGGCTGGCTCTACAACGACGGCCAGCAAGGCGCCAAGTTCGATTCCAGCAAAGATCGCAACGACCCCTTCGTGTTCTCGCTGGGCGCTGGCATGGTGATCCGCGGTTGGGACGAAGGCGTGGCCGGCATGAAGGTGGGCGGTGCGCGCACGCTGATCATCCCAGCCGAGCTGGGCTATGGCGCACGCGGCGCCGGCGGTGTGATTCCGCCGAATGCGACGCTGAAGTTCGACGTGGAGTTGTTGGGCGTCTCGGCCTGATCTCCACCCGAACTCCACCAAGCCGGCAGCCGCCGGCTTTTTTTCGCGCATCGACCCTTGATTCGGCAGGGTCAATCCCAAGCTAGCGCCAGTCGTGACCATTTATTGATCTCCAACCGCATGACCGAACCGACCCCACCCCAAGACAAGCCCGCCTTCGAGGCGGCGCCCAGCCCCGAGGAACGCGAGGCCGCCATGTTCGCCAATGAAGCCGACGCGCTGGCCCAGGCGCAGGCCGAGCTGGCCACGCTGAAGGCCAAGAGCGCCGAGCTGGCCGACCAGTTTCTGCGCGCCAAGGCCGAATCGGAAAACGCCCGCCGCCGCGCCGAAGAGGAAATCTCCAAGTCGCGCAGGTTCGCGGTCGAAGGCTTTGCCGAAAGCCTGCTGCCGGTGGTCGACAGCCTGGAGACCGGGCTGGCCTTGAAGGACGCCACCATCGCGCAGGTGCGAGAAGGCGCCGAGGCCACGCTGCGCCAGCTCAAATCGGCGCTGGAGCGCAACAAGGTGATCGCCATCGACCCGGCGCCCGGCGCCAAGTTCGATCCGCACCAGCACCAGGCCATCAGCGTCGTGCCGCTGGCGCCCGGTGTGCAGCAAGAACCCAACAGCGTCGTCAGCGTGCTGCAGAAGGGTTACCTGATTGCCGAGCGCGTGCTGCGCCCCGCACTGGTCACTGTGGCCGCGCCGCAGTGAGGGCTGCGGGCCAGATCCTATTCACGGCTTGACCCCTTGAATCCCACAGGGTTATCCACAAGTTAGCAACAGATGGCGCCAACCGGCACCAACCCCCTTTAGACATCGCAGGAGAAATCAAACATGGCAAGAATCATCGGCATCGATCTGGGCACCACCAACAGCTGCGTCTCCGTGATGGAGGGCAACACGCCCAAGGTCATCGAAAACTCGGAAGGCGCGCGCACCACGCCGTCCATCGTGGCCTACCAGGAAGACGGTGAAGTGCTGGTCGGCGCCTCGGCCAAGCGCCAGGCTGTGACCAACCCGCGCAACACGCTGTACGCGGTCAAACGCCTGATCGGACGCAAGTTCGCCGAGAAGGAAGTGCAGAAGGACATCGACCTGATGCCCTACAAGATCGTGGCGGCCGACAACGGCGACGCCTGGGTCGAAGTGCGCGGCAACAAGATCTCGGCGCAGCAGGTCTCCGCAGACATCCTGCGCAAGATGAAGAAGACCGCCGAGGACTACCTGGGCGAGACCGTGACCGAAGCGGTCATCACGGTGCCGGCCTACTTCAACGACGCCCAGCGCCAGGCCACCAAGGACGCCGGTCGCATCGCTGGACTGGACGTCAAGCGCATCATCAACGAGCCCACCGCTGCGGCCCTGGCCTTCGGCCTGGACAAGCAGGACAAGGGCGACCGCAAGATCGCCGTGTATGACCTGGGTGGCGGCACGTTCGACGTGTCCATCATCGAGATCGCCGACGTCGATGGCGAGAAGCAGTTCGAAGTGCTGTCGACCAACGGCGACACCTTCCTGGGCGGCGAAGACTTCGACCAGCGCATCATCGACTACATCATCGCCGAGTTCAAAAAGGACCAGGGCGTCGATCTGTCCAAGGACGTGCTGGCCCTGCAGCGCCTGAAGGAAGCCGCCGAGAAGGCCAAGATCGAACTGTCCAATGGGGCCGCGACCGACATCAACCTGCCCTACGTGACAGCCGACGCTTCGGGCCCCAAGCACCTGAACATCAAGCTGTCGCGCGCCAAGCTCGAAGCCCTGGTGGAAGAGCTGGTCGAGCGCACCATTGCGCCCTGCCGCACCGCCATCAAGGACGCCGGCGTGTCAGTGGCCGACATCCATGACGTGATCCTGGTCGGCGGCATGACCCGCATGCCCAAGGTGCAGGAGAAGGTCAAGGAGTTCTTCGGCCGCGAGCCGCGCAAGGACGTGAACCCCGATGAAGCTGTCGCCGTGGGCGCTGCCATCCAGGGCCAGGTGTTGAGTGGCGATCGCAAGGACGTGCTGCTGCTGGACGTGACGCCGTTGTCGCTGGGCATCGAGACGCTGGGTGGCGTGATGACCAAGATGATCACCAAGAACACGACGATTCCGACCAAGTTCGCGCAGACCTTCTCGACCGCCGACGACAACCAGCCGGCCGTGACGATCAAGGTGTTCCAGGGCGAGCGTGAGATGGCCACCGGCAACAAGCTGCTCGGCGAGTTCAACCTCGAAGGCATCCCCCCAGCCGCACGTGGCACGCCGCAGATCGAAGTGTCGTTCGACATCGACGCCAACGGCATCCTGCACGTGGGCGCCAAGGACAAGGGCACGGGCAAGGAAAACAAGATCACCATCAAGGCGAACTCGGGCCTGACGGAAGCCGAGATCCAGCAGATGGTGAAAGACGCCGAGCTGAACGCGGCCGACGACAAGAAGAAGCTCGAGCTGATCCAGGCCCGCAACCAGGGCGAGGCTTCCGCGCACAGCGTGAAGAAGAGCCTGGCCGAACACGGCGACAAGCTGGAAGCCAGCGAGAAGGATGCCATCGAAGCGGCCCTCAAGTCGCTGGACGAAGCGCTCAAGGGTGAAGACAAGGCTGCCATCGACGAGAAGACCGCAGCGCTGATGACGGCGTCCGCCAAGCTCGGCGAGAAGGTCTACGCCGACATGCAGGCCAAGCAAGCCGCAGAAGGCGCGGGCATGGGTGCGGCAGGGGCCGGCCCCGAGGCCGCGCAGGGCGCGGAGTCCGCATCGGCCAAGCCGGCCGCCGACGACAACGTGGTCGACGCCGAAGTCAAGGAAGTGAAGAAAGGCTGATCCTGCCGGCCTGATCCGCAGCGCGCCGCGTCGCCCCCAACCCGGGCCGACGCGGCGTTCGTGTTCCATCCAGCCGCAGTTCCACCATGTCCAAACGCGACTATTACGAAACCCTCGGAGTGCCCAAGAACGCCTCCGAGGAAGAGGTCAAGAAGGCCTACCGCAAGCTGGCGATGAAGTACCACCCGGATCGCAACCAGGGGGATGCCGCCAAGACTGCGGAAGAGAAATTCAAGGAGGCCAAAGAGGCCTACGAGATGCTGTCGGACGCGCAAAAGCGCGCGGCCTACGACCAGTACGGCCATGCCGGCGTCGACCCCAACATGCGCGGCCCCGGCGGGCCTGGCACCGAGGGGTTTGGCGGCTTTGCCGAGGCCTTCGGCGACATCTTCGGCGACATGTTCGGCCAGCAGCGCGGCCGCCCCGGTGCCGGCGGTGGTCGCCAGGTGTTTCGCGGCAGCGACCTGTCCTATGCCATGGAGATCACGCTGGAAGAGGCGGCCCGCGGCAAGGACGCGCAGATCCGCATTCCCAGCTGGGAAGCCTGCGAGACCTGCCACGGCAACGGGGCCAAGCCGGGCACCCAGCCCAAGACCTGCACCACCTGCAACGGCCAGGGCGCCGTGCAAATGCGTCAGGGCTTCTTCAGCGTGCAACAGACCTGCCCCACCTGCCGCGGCACGGGCAAGATCATTCCGGAGCCGTGCACGGCCTGCCAGGGTCAGGGCAAGCTGAAGAAGCAGAAGACGTTGGAGGTGAAGATCCCCGCCGGCATCGACGATGGCATGCGCATCCGCAGCGTGGGCAATGGCGAGCCGGGTTCCAACGGTGGGCCCCCGGGCGATCTGTACATCGAGATGCGGATCAAGAAGCACGACATCTTCGAGCGCGATGGCGGCGACCTGCATTGCTCGGTGCCGGTGAGCTTCATCACGGCGGCGCTGGGTGGCGAGATCGAGGTGCCGACACTGGCCGGCAAGGCCGCCATCGACATCCCCGAAGGCACGCAGGCCGGCAAGCAGTTCCGCCTGCGCGGCAAGGGCATCAAGGGCGTGCGCGACAGCTACCCGGGCGACCTGTACTGCCACATCACGGTGGAGACGCCCGTCAAGCTGACCGAGCACCAGCGCAAGCTGATGCGCGAGTTGGAAGAGTCGCTGAAAAAGGGCGGTGGCAAGCACTCGCCCAGCGGCGACAGCTGGACGGATCGCCTGAAGAAGTTCTTCAGCGCGTGAGCGCAGCGCCGGGCCGCCCCAAGCAAGCTCGCTCCGCAGTGCGCAGCGCGCAGGCACCCCAGTGACCATGGCGCGGGCCAGTGGCCCGCGTCGTGCGCTCCATGTCGCGGTTAGAGTCGCGGGTCCATTTCAGGAGATGTCATGTCCACCTACTTCGCGATCCAGACCCTCGACAAGCCCGGCCACACACAGACGCGTGCCGACGTGCGCGCCGAACACCTTGTCTACCTGAAAGCGCACATGCACCGCCTGGTGGCAGCGGGCGCTCTGCTGGAAGACGACGGCGCATCGACCGCCGGCGGCGGCATTCTGCTGATCGAGGCGGCCGACCGGGCCGATGCCGAGCGCTTTGCCAACGACGACCCGTACGCCAAGGCCGGCCTGTTCCAGTCCATCACTGTGACGCGCTGGCGCAAGGCCTTCGTCGACGGCAAATCCTTCGTCTGACACCATGAAAACCAAAGCTGCAGTCGCCTGGAAAGCCGGTGCCCCGCTGACCATCGAGACGGTCGATCTGGAAGGCCCCAAATTCGGCGAGGTGCTGGTGGAGATCAAGGCCACGGGCATCTGCCACACCGACTACTACACGCTCTCGGGCGCCGACCCGGAAGGCATCTTCCCGGCGATCCTGGGCCATGAAGGCGCAGGCATCGTGGTCGACGTCGGCCCTGGCGTGACCACCTTGCAAAAGGGTGACCACGTCATTCCGCTGTACACGCCGGAATGCCGCCAGTGCAAGTTCTGCCTGTCGCGCAAGACCAACCTGTGCCAGCTGATCCGCGGCACCCAGGGCAAGGGCCTGATGCCCGACGCCACCAGCCGCTTCAGCCTGGACGGCCAACCCATCTTCCACTACATGGGCACCAGCACGTTCAGCAACTACACGGTGGCGCCAGAGATCTCGCTGGCCAAAATCCGCAAGGACGCGCCGTTCGACAAGGTCTGCTACATCGGCTGCGGCGTGACCACCGGCATCGGCGCGGTGATCTTCACGGCCAAGGTGGAGGCCGGCGCCAACGTGGTGGTGTTCGGCCTGGGCGGCATCGGGCTGAACGTGATCCAGGGAGCCAGGATGGTGGGCGCCGACAAGATCATCGGCGTGGACCTGAACCCCGCGCGCGAAGCCATGGCGCGCCAGTTCGGCATGACGCACTTCATCAACCCCAAGGAACACGCCAACGTGGTGGATGCCATCGTGCAGCTGACCGACGGCGGCGCCGACTACAGCTTCGAGTGCATCGGCAACACCAAGGTCATGCGCGACGCGCTGGAGTGCACACACAAGGGCTGGGGCCGCAGCATCATCATCGGCGTGGCCGAGGCGGGCGCCGAGATCTCGACCCGCCCGTTCCAGTTGGTGACCGGTCGCAAGTGGGAAGGCTCGGCGTTTGGCGGCGCACGCGGCCGCACCGACGTGCCGAAGATCGTCGACTGGTACATGGATGGCAAGATCAACATCGACGACCTGATCACGCACACCATGCCTTTGGCCGACATCAACAAGGGCTTCGACCTCATGAAGCGCGGCGAGTCGATTCGCGGCGTGGTGCTGTATGACTGAAGCCTCTGCCGTGAAGACCCTGTCCGAGCACCGCGCCTTCGGCGGCGTGCAAGGCTTCTACGAACACGCTTCGCATGAGATCGGCCTGCCGATGCGCTTCGGCGTCTACCTGCCGCCGCAGGCCGCACAGGGCCCCGTGCCGGCCCTGCTCTACCTGGCGGGCCTGACCTGCAACGAAGAGACGTTTGCGGTCAAGGCCGGTGCACAGCGGCTGGCCGCCGAGCTGGGTCTTTCGATCATCACGCCTGACACCAGCCCGCGCGGCGCCCAGGTGCCGGGTGAATCGGACAGCTGGGACTTCGGCGTCGGTGCCGGCTTTTATCTCGACGCGACCGCATCGCCCTGGGCCAAGCACTGGCGCACCGAAAGCTGGCTTCTGCGCGAACTGCTGCCGCAGGTGGCGCAGCACTTCGCAATCGATGGCGAGCGCATGGGCCTGTTCGGCCATTCGATGGGCGGGCATGGCGCGCTGACGTTGGCACTCAAATACCCAGGCCGCTTCAAATCACTGTCGGCCTTCGCGCCGATCTGCGCGCCCACGCAGTGCCCCTGGGGCGAGAAAGCGTTCAGCGGATACCTTGGCGCGGACCGCGCGGCCTGGGCGGCGCACGATGCCAGCGCGCTGATGCAGGCGCAGGGCGGCGCGCCCTACCCGGCCGGCATGCTGGTCGACCAGGGCCTGTCCGACAAATTCCTGGCCGAGCAGTTGCACCCGCATCTGCTCGAAGCCGCGTGCCGGGCTGTGGGCCAGCCGTTGACGTTGCGCCGGCACGCCGGCTACGACCATGGCTACTACTTCATCCAAAGCTTCGTGGCCGATCACCTGCGCCACCACGCGGCGCAGTTGTAGCGCCTCTGAGCCGGTCGACCAGGCGGCCATCGACCTGGCGCCGATCGACCTGGCGCCCATTGACCGCGCAACGCTCAGAACAACGCGCCCTGCCCGTCCAGCGCCGGCCGACGGAACTGCGACGCATCCAGCGGGTGCCGCTCGCGGTTGAACCCCAGCCGCGCGCAGGCCTTCTCGAAGCGTTGGCGGATCAACTCGGCCCAGATGCCGCTGCCCTTCATGCGCGTGGAGAAATCACTGTCGTAGTCGCGCCCGCCCCGCATGTCCTGCACCCGCGCCATGATGCGTTCGGCCCGCTCAGGCACATGCAGCGCCAGCCAGTCGCGAAACAGCGGCGCCACCTCCCAGGGCAGGCGCAACACGGTGTAGAAGGCGCTGCGCGCGCCGGCCTCCCAGGCGGCGGCCAGCACCTGCTCCATGTCTTCGTTGAGGAACGGGATCTGCGGCGCCACGCTCACGCCGACGGGAATGCCGGCCTCGGCCAGCGCGCGGATGGTGCGCAGCCGGCGTTGCGGGGCGGCGGCCCGCGGCTCCAGCGTGCGGGACAGGTGGCCGTCCAGCGTGGTCACGGTGACGTAGACGGCGGCCAGGCGCTGCGCGGCCAGTGGCGCGAGCAGGTCGAGGTCGCGTTCGACGCCGCTGGACTTGGTGATCAGCGACAGCGGGTGCCGTGCCTCGGCCAGCGTCTCAATCACGGCGCGCGTCAAGCGCAGCTCGCGCTCCACCGGCTGGTAGCAGTCGGTCGCGGTGCCGATCACCAGCGGTGCCGGCACGTATGCGCGCCGGCCGATCTCGGCGCGCAGCACCGCGGCAACGTTGCGCTTGGCGATGATCTTGGTCTCGAAATCCAGCCCGGGCGACAGGTTCAGGTAGCTGTGCGTGGGCCGCGCAAAGCAGTAGATGCAGCCATGCTCGCACCCGCGGTAGGGGTTGATCGACTGGTCGAAAGGAATGTCGGGCGACTGGTTGCGGCTGATCACGCTGCGTGCGTCTTCCCAGATGATCTCGGTCGGCACCGGCGCGCCCGCCTGCGCCGCACCCTCCTCCAACGTGCCCCAGCCGTCGTCGAACGCATTGCGCGCGTCTTTGGCAAACCGGTGCGCCATGCGCGTGGCGGCGCCACGGCCCTTGAGTGCCGCAAGCGGGATGGATGTCTCGGTGGGCATGGTCTTGAATACTGTTTATTAAATCAGTATATTGGCGACCCGGGCCGGCGGCAACCGCGGGCTGTCGAAGTCCGGCCCGCTGCTTCGTCGACCGCTCATCCCCACCACCAGGAGCCCACCATGGCCAGCGTCAGCACCTACCTCAACTTCAACCGCACTACCGAAGAGGCGTTCGAGTTCTACCGATCGGTCTTCGGCGGCAGCTTCGAAGGCGGCATCCACCGCATGGGCGACGCGCCTGCCATGCCCGGCCAGCCCCCATTGGCCGATGCCGACAGGCAACTCGTCATGCACGTGGCCCTGCCGATCCTCGGTGGCCACGTGCTCATGGGCACGGACGCGCCCGAATCCATGGGCTTCAAGCTGAACCAGGGCAACAACGTCTACGTCAGCCTGCACCCGGACACGCGCGCAGAGGCTGACCGGCTTTTCAACGCATTGGCCGCCGGCGGCAAGGTCGAAATGCCCTTGCAGGACATGTTCTGGGGCGACTATTTCGGCAGCCTGTGCGACCGGTTCGGCACCTGCTGGATGGTCAACTGCTCCGCGAAAGCCTGATCGGCCGCTTGCGGTACGCCACGCGCGGTCAATAGACCCGCCCCATCCGGGACACCTCAAAGGGGTTACCCGGATCGATCGATAAAATTGATCGCAATGTCCCTGGTCCTGCTTGTCATCGCCCCCTTCGTCGGCAGCGTCCTCGCGATGTTCATGCCGTCCAATGCCCGGAACCGGGAGGCGCTGCTGGCAGGTCTGATTGCGCTGGGCTGCGCGCTGCAGACGGCGTTTCTGTTCCCCCAGATCAGCGGCGGCCAGGTGTTGCGCGAGGCATTCATCTGGCTGCCCTCGCTCGGCGTGAACCTGGTGTTCCGCCTGGACGGGTTCGCCTGGCTGTTCTGCATGCTGGTCAGCGGCATCGGTGCGCTCGTCGTGCTGTATGCGCGCTACTACCTCTCAAGCTCCGACCCGGCGCCCCGCTTCTTCGCCTTCTTCCTCGCCTTCATGGGCGCGATGATGGGTGTGGCGTTGTCAGGCAACCTCGTGCAGATGGTGCTGTTCTGGGAACTGACCAGTCTGTTCTCGTTCCTCTTGATCGGCTACTGGCACCACCGGCAGGACGCCCGGCGCGGCGCCCGCATGGCGCTGACGGTGACTGGCGCCGGCGGGCTGTGCCTGTTCGCCGGTGTGCTGTTGATCGGCCGCATGGCCGGCAGCTACGACCTGGACGTGGTGCTGGCCTCAGGCCCTGTCGTGAAGGCGCACCCGATGTACGCCACGGCGCTGGTGCTGGTGCTGCTGGGCGCCTTCACCAAAAGCGCGCAGTTCCCGTTCCACTTCTGGCTGCCGCGCGCCATGGCCGCGCCCACGCCGATCTCGGCCTACCTGCACTCCGCCACCATGGTCAAGCTCGGCGTGTTCCTGCTGGCCCGCCTGTGGCCCACGCTGTCCGGCACCGAGCAGTGGTTCTGGCTGGTGGGCGGGGCCGGCGCCATCACGCTGCTGATGGGCGCCTATGTGGCCATGTTCCAGCGCGACCTGAAGGCGCTGCTGGCCTACTCCACGATCTCGCACCTGGGTCTCATCACGCTGCTGCTGGGCCTGAACAGCCCGATGGCCGCAGTCGCGGCCGTCTTCCACATCATGAACCACGCGACCTTCAAGGCGTCGCTGTTCATGGCGGCTGGCATCATCGACCACGAATCGGGCACGCGCGACATCCGCAAGCTGTCCGGCTTGCTCAAGCTGATGCCCATCACCGGGCTCCTGGCCATCATTGCCAGCGCGGCCATGGCTGGGGTGCCGCTGGTCAACGGCTTCTTGTCCAAGGAGATGTTCTTCGCCGAAACCGTGTTCCTGGCATCCTCGTCGTGGGTCGACGTCGGCCTGCCCGTGCTCGCCACAGTGGCTGGCCTGTTCAGCGTGGCCTACTCGGCCCGCTTCGTGTTCGATGTGTTCTTCGGCCCCTCGTGCATCGGCGCCGTGCCCAAGCCGCCGCACGAGCCGCCGCACTGGATGCGTGTGCCGGTCGAGCTGCTGGTGCTGGCCTGCCTGGTGGTGGGCGTGGCGCCGGAGTGGTCGGTCGGCCCGCTGCTGGCCGCCGCCGCCGTGCCGGTGGTCGGCGGCGTGCTGCCCGCGTACAGCCTGGCGGTGTGGCACGGCTTCAACCTGCCGCTGATGATGAGCCTGGTGGCCCTGGCCGGCGGCGCGGCGCTGTACCTGGTGCAGCGTCGCCAGCGCACCACCGGTGGCCTGGACAGAACGCCGCTGCTGCACCACCTCAACGGCCAGCGCATTTTTGAGAATCTGCTTGCGCGCCTGAGCGAGCTGGGCCGGCGCAGCCGGCGCGTGCTGTCCACGCGCCGGCTGCAGACACAGCTGCTGGCGCTGGTCTGCGTGGCTGTGGCCGGGGCCGGCACGGCGCTCTGGTTCGAGCCCGCCGCGCCGGGCGAACGGCCGCCGCTGTCGTTCTCGCCGATGTTCGCGATGACCTGGGTCATCGGCTGCATCTGCGCAGTGGGTGCCGCCTGGCAGGCCAAGTTCCACCGCCTGGCCTCGCTGATGCTGTCGGCTGGCGCCGGCCTGATCTGTTGCGTGACCTTCATCTGGTTCTCCGCGCCCGACCTGGCACTGACGCAGCTGGTGGTGGAGGTCGTCACCACCGTGCTGATCCTGCTGGGCCTGCGCTGGCTGCCGATGCGCAGCAAGTTCGTCGTGCAGTCAGCGCGCGACCGCATCCTGCCCTGGGGCCGGCGCGGGCGCGACCTGCTGGTGGCCAGCGCCGCCGGCTGCGGCATGGCGGCGCTGGCCTGGCTGGTCATGACGCGGCGCTTCCCGCAGAGCATTTCGCCCTTCTTCCTGGAACGCGCGCTGACTGAGGGCGGCGGCACCAATGTGGTCAACGTGATGCTGGTGGATTTCCGCAGCTTCGACACCTTCGGTGAAATCACCGTGCTTGGCGTCGTCGCGCTGACGGTCTACGCGCTGCTGCGGCGCTTTCGGCCGGCGCCTGAATCGATGGCACTGCCGCCGCAACAACGCGCCCAATCCGACGATGGCAGCAGCGACGTGTTCAACCCGCGCCTGGCCAAAGACACTGCCGTCGGCTACCTGATGGTGCCCGCCGTGCTGGTGCGCCTGCTGCTGCCGCTGGCCGTGCTGGTGGCGGTCTACTTCTTCATGCGCGGGCACAACGCACCGGGTGGCGGCTTCGTCGCCGGGCTGGTGATGTCGGTGGCGCTGCTGCTGCAGTACATCGTCTCGGGCACCGAGTGGGTGGAAGAGCACTTGCGCATCTACCCGCGCCGCTGGATCGGCACCGGCCTGCTGCTGGCGCTGGCCACCGGTGGTGGTGCCGTGGTGCTGGGCTACCCGTTCATGACCACGCACACCGCCCACATCCTCGTGCCGGTGTTGGGCGAGCTGCATGTGCCCAGCGCACTGTTCTTCGACATGGGCGTGTTCGCGCTGGTCCTGGGCTCCACCATGCTGATCCTGACCGGCCTGGCCCACCAATCGGTGCGCAGCCACCGCTGGTCCGAGGAACAGGCCGAGCGCGCGGCCGAGGCCCGCGCCGCTGAAGCCCACGCCGCCAGCGCGGCCGCCAACGTGCCGCAGCCCGCCTGATGGAAGCCGTGCTCGCCATCGCCATCGGCGTGTTGACCGGCTCGGGGGTCTACCTGCTGCTGCGCCCACGCACCTTCCAGGTCATCATGGGGCTGACGCTGATCTCCTACGCGGTCAACCTGTTCATCTTCAGCATGGGCCGGCTCAAGGTCGACAGCGAACCGGTGCTGCTGCCCGGCGTAGTCGCCACGCTGGCCAACACCGCAGACCCCATGCCCCAGGCCCTCGTGCTGACCGCCATCGTCATCGGCTTTGCCATGACCGCGCTGTTCCTGGTGGTGCTGCTGGCCTCGCGCGGCCTTACCGGCACCGACCACGTGGACGGCGCCGAGCGCCAGGAGGCAGGGGAATAGCGTGGCCGACCTCATGAACGACCTGATCCGCCTGCTCGACCGGCTGCTCGAACTCAGCATGCCGCACCTGGTGGCGGCCCCCGTCCTGGTGCCGATGCTGACGGCGGCGCTGATGCTGATGCTCAACGAGGGGCAGCGTCGCACCAAGGCCACGCTGACGGTGATCTCCGGGCTCATCGGCCTGCTGGTGGCGCTGGCGCTGCTGCGCTGGGTCAACGCGCCGCAGACCGGCGACGGCCCGGGCTCCATCGGCGTCTACCTGCCGGGCAACTGGGTCGCGCCCTTCGGCATCGTGCTGGTGGCCGACCGTCTGTCCACCATGATGGTGGCGCTGACCGGCGTCATCGCGTTCGCCGCGTCCATCTACTCCACCTCGCGCTGGGACCGGGCGGGTGTGCACTTTCACCCCATGCTGCAGCTGCAGCTGATGGGGCTGAACGGCGCCTTCCTGACGGGCGACCTGTTCAACCTGTTCGTGTTCTTCGAGGTGATGCTGGCCGCGTCCTACGGCCTGCTGCTGCACGGCTCGGGCCGGCTGCGGGTGCAGGCCGGGCTGCGCTACATCGCCATCAATCTGGCGGCGTCGTTTCTGTTCCTGATCGGCGCTGCGCTGCTGTATGGCGTGACCGGCACGCTGAACATGGCCGACCTCGGCCAGCGCATCGCCGCACTGGACAACGCCGACCGCGGCCTGGTGCACGCGGCCGCCGCCATCCTCGCGACAGCCTTCTTTGCCAAGGCCGGCGCCTGGCCGCTGAACTTCTGGCTGGTGCCGGCCTACAGCGCGGCCGTGGCGCCCGTGGGTGCCGTGTTCGCGCTGCTGACCAAGCTGGGCGTCTACACACTGCTGCGGCTGTGGACGGTGCTGTTCGCGCCGGACACCGGGGCCTCGGCCGCGTTCGGCCAGTCGGCGCTGATGGGCATCGGGCTGGCCACGCTGCTCGTGGGCGCGCTGGGCATCGTCGGCACGCAGCGGCTGTCCAACCTGGCCGGCTACAGCGTGCTCATCTCGGCGGGCACCCTGCTGTCGGCCATCGGCCTGGGGCAGAGCGTGGTGTGGGCCGGGGCGCTGTACTACCTGCTCAGCTCCACGCTGGCGGTGGCGGCGCTGTTCCTGCTGATCGACATGATCGAGCGCTGGCGCAACGCCGGCATGAGCGTGGCGCCGCACGAGGCCGCCGGCAATGCGCCTTTCCTCAGCGAAGACCTGCGCCTGATCTCCGACGTCAATCTGGACGACGACGCCCAGGCGCTGTATGGCCGCGCCATCCCGGCCGGCGTCGCCTTCCTGGGCATCGGCTTCATCGTCTGCACGCTGCTGCTGGCCGGGCTGCCACCGCTGTCGGGCTTCGTCGGCAAGTTCGCCATGCTCTCGGGCCTGCTGCAGGGGGCCACGCCCGGCACCGCCGCCACGCTGTTCATGGCACTGCTGATCGTGGCCGGCTTCCTGACACTGGTGGCGCTATGCCGCACCGGCATCCGGCATTTCTGGAACCAGCCCCATGCCCATCTGCCCGCCCTGCCCGCGCTGGAGGTGCTGCCCGTTGCTGCCCTCCTGCTGGCCAGTGTGGCGTTGACCGTGGGCGCCGGGCCGGTGATGCAGCATGCCCGCGCCACGGCCGATAGCCTCAGCACCGCACAGGCCTACCGCCGCGCCGTCGCTGGCGCGCGCCAGGTGCCTTCGCCCACACCCACACCCACGCCCATGCCCGCCACGACGGGCACTGCCCCATGAAACGCCTGGTGCCCTCACCGCCGCTGTCGGCCACGCTGTTCGTGGTGTGGTTGCTGCTGCACCAGTCGCTGGAGGCGACCACGCTGCTGTCGGGCGCGGTGCTCGCCATCGTCGTGCCACTGCTGACCCAGGGCCTGCGCCCGGCCACCGTGCGGATGCGCAAACCCATGGTGGCGCTGCGGCTGACCGGCCACGCCATCTACGACATGCTGGTGTCTGCGGTGCACGTCGCGCACATCGTGCTGGCGCGGCGCAACACGAATCTGAACGGCTACTTCGTGCAGGTGCCGCTGGAGCTGCGCGACCCCAACGCGCTGGCCGTGCTGGCCATGATCATGTGCCTGACACCCGGCACAGCGTGGGGCGAACTGTCGCTCGACCGCTCGACCCTGCTGATCCATGTGTTCGACCTCATCGACGAGGCCGACTTCGTGGCCCGCGTGAAGCTGCGCTACGAACGCCCCCTGCTGGAGATCTTCGAATGACACCGATCCTGTTCTGGGGCCTGAAGATTGCGCTGTTCCTGCTGGCCGTGGCCATGCTGTGTGCGCTGTTTCGCCTGCTGGTCGGCCCGGCGGCGCAGGACCGCGTGATGGCGCTGGACTGCCTCTACATCAACGGCATGCTGACGATGCTGGTGCTGGGCATCGTCTACGCCAGCAACGTGTACTTCGAGGCCGCCATGCTGATTGCGCTGTTCGGCTTCGTCGGCTCGACAGCCGTCGCCAAGTTTCTGCTGCGCGGCGAGGTGATCGAATGACCGCGCTGCCGCTGTGGGTGGAGATCGTGACCGCCGTCTTCGCCGTGCTGGGCGCGGCGCTGGCCGCCATCGGCTCGTTCGGCCTGGTGCGCCTGCCCAGCTTCTACCACCGCATCCACGCGCCTACGCTGGGCGCCACGGCCGGCGCCTGGTGCGTGATGTTCGCCACCGTCATCTATTTCTCGGTGCAGGGCAGCAACCTCTTCCTGCATGCCGTGCTGATCGCGCTGTTCGTCGGGTTGACGGCGCCGGTGACCACCATCTTCCTGATGCGGGCCGCGCTGTTCCGTGACCGCCAGCGCGGGATGACCGGGCCGCACGCGCCACCCCCATCGTTTGACACCGGCGACGTGCCGTGAGCCACGCACGGCCGCCCGCAGCGGTGCACATGGCGGCGCCAGCCGAAAGCGGAGTCGAGGCCGCAGCCGGCGTCGCGGCCGCACCTGTGGCGACGCCCTGGCTCACCGCGTCGTTTTACTGCTTCGCCGACCTGGCCGATTGCGACGCCCGCGTGGCGTTGCTGCACGCGACGTGCACGGCGCACGGCGTGCGCGGCAACGTGCTGGTGGCCACCGAGGGCATCAACGGCAGCATCGCCGGCAGGCCCGAGGCCGTGCACGCGGTACTGCACAGTCTGCGCGCCGACCCGCTGCTGGCCCGCCTCGCGGTGCGCCTGGCGCCCGCCCCAGCCATGCCCTTCCACCGGCTCAAGGTGCGCCGCAAGGCCGAGATCGTGACGCTGGGGGTGCCCGGCATCGACGCCGCACGCCAGGCCGGCCAGCACGTCGACCCGCATGACTGGAACGCCCTGGTCCGCCGGCCCGGCGTGGTGCTGCTGGATGTGCGCAACGGTTACGAGGTCGGCATTGGCAGCTTCGCCGGCGCCATCGACCCCGGCACGCGCTCGTTCACCGAATGGCCAGCCTGGGTCGAGGCCCAGTCGGCGCCGGGCGGCGTGCTGGCCGGCCGGCCCGAGGTGGCGATGTTCTGCACGGGCGGCATCCGCTGCGAGAAAGCCTCGGCGCTGCTGCGCGCACAGGGCTTTGCGCAGGTGCACCACCTGCACGGTGGCATCCTGGCCTATCTGGAGCAGACACCGCCGCAGCAGAGCCTGTGGCGCGGTGAGTGCTTCGTGTTCGACGAACGTGTGGCCGTGGGCCACGGCCTGGCGCCGGGCCACCATGTGCTGTGCCGCTCGTGCCGCCGTCCGCTGAATGCGGCGGATGTGGCGTCGCCGCTGTTCGTCGACGGCGTGCAGTGCGCCCACTGCGCCGACGAGCGCGGCGCGGCCCAGCAGGCGGGCTACCGCGAACGGCAGCGGCAGATGGCGTTGGCGGCAGAGCGTGGGCACACGCATATCGGCAGCCCGCAGCTGCCGCACAGTGACCCGTGAAGACCGACGGCGCACCAGCGCTGCCGGTGCTGTACTCGTTCCGCCGCTGTCCCTACGCCATGCGCGCCCGTCTGGCGCTGCTGGCCAGCGGGCTGCGCGTCGAACTGCGCGAGGTGGTGCTGCGCGACAAGCCGCAGGCGCTGCGCGATGCCTCGTCCAAAGCCACGGTGCCGGTGCTGGTGTTGGCCGATGGCCAGGTCATCGACGAGAGTCTGGACATCATGTTGTGGGCGCTGCACCGGCACGATCCGGCGCACTGGCTCACGCCGTCGCACGGTGACCTGGCGGCCATGCTGGCACTGGTCCGGCGGTGTGACGAGCACTTCAAGCCCCTGCTGGACGGCTACAAGTACCCGCAACGTTCCGGCCAAAGGGATGGCATGGCGGCGCGCAACGCGGCAGGTCCGTTTCTCGACTCCCTGCAGCAGCGACTCACCGCCGCACCGCACCTGTTCGGCAGCCATGCCACGCTGGCCGATATGGCGATCGCGCCCTTCGTGCGGCAGTTTGCCGGGGTCGATCCGGCATGGTTCGATGGGGCGCCCTGGCGCGCTCTGCGAGGCTGGCTGCATGCGTGGGAGGCCACTGCGCTGATGGCGCAGGCAATGCGGAAAATCCCGCCGTGGCGGCCAGACGCGCCCGGCCCGACGTGGGGCGGTTGAGTGTTGGCAGCGCCCGCGCGCGACCGATAGCCCGTGAGGGGGTGCTCGCGACCGATCGTCGGCAACAGGCCTCAGAGGCCGATCGCCACCAGCCCTGCCGCCAGGACCGCCACCTGCCATCCCAGCGTGTCGCGCAGCCGCACGGCGCGCTGCTCCAGCCGGTGCAACGCCGCGCCAAACCACAGCGACAGGCCAAACGCCAGCACCATGCCCAGCACGTTGGCCCAAGGCCCGGCAGGGAACCAGCGCGCCCACAGCGCGCCCACCGCCAGCAGCACGCAAAAATGCACCAGGAACACCGGGTAGGAGATGCGCGCCAACCAGGTCAGCCAGCGCGGTGGCTGCCAGGCGATGGCGCCGGTCACCTGCAGGACGCCAAGACCCAGGGCGGTTACCCAGGCGACGGCGATGCGGCCGCGCCAATCGACCGCCAATGCCACCAGCCCCAGCACCGCAACGGCGGTCAGCCACGGCCAGGGCCGTTCGCTGCGCGCGGCCCAGGCTGCCAGCATGCCCATGCCATAGGCGCCGAAGAAGTACAGCGCCGTCACGTCCAGCCGTGTATCGCGGTTGCAGACCAGCAACGAGGCACCGGTCAACACCGCGACGGCCGCCACCAGCAGACGGGGGCGGCGCCCGCCCGCCAAGGCACACAGGCCCGTGGCCAATGCGAACAGCTGCAGGTCGATGGCCACGTACCAGACGCCCGCGGACAGCGCCTCTTCGCCCACCAGATCCTGCAGCATGAGCAGGTGCGCGAGCAGTTGCGTCCAGGTTGGATCTTCGGGTGCAGCGGGATGGCCGCCGCTGGCGCGCACGGCCTCGGCCACCAGGATGGTCAGCACCAGCGCTGCTGCATAGGGCACGAGCAGGCGCGCATACCGCCGCCCGACCAGCGCGAACCAGGGCACGGCCGGCGCCTCGCCCGGCCCCATGCCGCGGGCCAGCAGAAACCCCGACACCACCAGAAACACCTGCACCGCCATGCGGCCCTGCACGATCAGCCAGTCGATCAGCGCGGGCGCCAGCGACCTCGCCACGTCCGACATCGGCCCGTAGAAGGCCAGGTGGTGCCACACGATCAGCACGCACGCCAAACCTTTGAGCGCGTCCAGTGCGCCCATCCGGCTAGCCGACACGGATGTCAGATCAGCCGGCTGCGGGCCTCGGCGTACTCGCGCTTGAGCTGCGCGATGAACTCGGCCGCCGGGCGCACCTTGTCGACCGCGCCGATGCCCTGGCCGCAGCCCCAGATGTCCTTCCAGGCCTTCTTGCTCTCGCCGCCGCCGAAGCTCATCTTGCTGGGGTCGCTCTCGGGCAGGTTGTCCGGGTCGAGGCCGGCCGCACGGATGGAGGGCGCCAGGTAGTTGCCGTGCACGCCCGTGAACAGGTTGCTGTAGACGATGTCGTCGGATGTGCCGTCCACGATGGCCTGCTTGTAGCCGTCGCTGGCGCGTGCCTCTTCGGTGGCGATGAATGCCGAGCCGATGTAGGCGAAATCAGCGCCCATGGCCTGGGCCGCCAGCACGGCGCCGCCCGTCGCGATGCTGCCCGACAGCGCAATCGGCCCGTCGAACCAGCGGCGCAGCTCCTGCACCAGCGCGAAAGGGCTCTTCACGCCGGCATGGCCACCGGCACCGGCGGCCACGGCGACCAGGCCGTCAGCGCCCTTCTCGATGGCCTTGCGCGCGAAACGGTCGTTGATGATGTCGTGCAGCACCACGCCGCCGTAGCTGTGCGCTGCGGCGTTGATGTCCTCGCGCGCGCCCAGCGACGTGATGATGATGGGCACCTTGTACTTCACGCACAGCGCCATGTCGTGCTCCAGCCGGTCGTTGGACTTGTGCACGATCTGGTTGATGGCAAACGGCGCGGCGGGTTGGTCCGGGTGGTCACGGTTCCAGGCGGCCAGGCCTTCGGTGATCTCGATCAGCCACTCCTCCAGCATCTCGGCGGGCCGCGCGTTCAGGGAGGGCATGGAGCCGACCACGCCGGCCGTGCATTGGGCAATGACCAGCTTGGGGTTGCTGATGATGAACAGCGGCGAGCCAATGATGGGCAGCGGCAGGCGGTCCAGTGGTGGGGGAAGTTTGGACATAGGTCTTCTCGGAATGTTGTGGTTGTCAGAAGGCTTCGATGGGCAGCGCTGTCACGCTGGCGGCGCCATCGACGATGGCGTCGCGCTGGCCGGCAATGCGCGTCAGGATGTGGTCGGCATAGAAGCGCGCCGTGATGGTCTTGGCCTGCATGAAGCCCGGGTCTTCGGCGCGGTGCTGCTCCGCGGCCAGCAGCGCGCGGGCCAGCTGCCAGCCGGCCACCAGGTTGCCGGCCAGCAGCAGATAGGGCACGGAGCCGGCGTACGCGGCGTTCGGATCGCTCTTGCTGGAGCCGGCAATGAACTCGACCACATCGACGAACGCCTGGCGCGCAGCCTTCAGACGGCGCCCCACGGCCTGTGCATCGGCGCTTCCGCTGCTGGCCAGCGCTGCCTCGGTGCGCTCGATCTGCGCGGCAATCGCCATGGCGCCACGGCCACCGTCGCGGGCCGTCTTGCGGCCCACCAGGTCGTTGGCCTGGATGGCGGTGGTGCCTTCGTAGATCGGCAGGATGCGCGCATCGCGGTAGAACTGCGCGGCGCCCGTCTCCTCGATGAAGCCCATGCCCCCGTGCACCTGGACGCCAAGCGATGTGACCTCCAGGCTCATCTCGGTGCTGTAACCCTTGACCAGAGGCACCATGAATTCGTAGAAGGCCTGGTTCTGCTTGCGCGTCTCGGGATCGGGGTGGTGGTGCGCGGCGTCATAGGCCGCAGCCGCCACACTGGCCATGGCCCGGCAACCTTCGGTCAATGCGCGCATGGTCATCAACATGCGGCGCACGTCGGGGTGGTGCACGATGGGCGCACTGGCGGCCACGCTGCCGTCCACGGGGCGGCTCTGCACGCGGTCCTTGGCGAACGCTGCGGCCTTCTGGTAGGCGGCCTCGGCCACGGCGATGCCTTGCACGCCCACCGCATAGCGGGCGGCGTTCATCATGATGAACATGTATTCCAGGCCGCGGTTTTCCTGCCCGACCAGCTCGCCGATGGCGCCCTCGCCCGCGTCACCGAACTGCAGCACGGCGGTGGGGCTGGCCTTGATGCCCAGCTTGTGCTCGATGCTGACGCAGCGCACATCGTTGCGCGCGCCCAGGCTGCCATCCGCATTGACCACGAACTTGGGGCAGACGAACAGGCTGATGCCCTTGACGCCCTCGGGCGCGCCCTGCACACGGGCCAGCACCAGGTGGACGATGTTGTCCGCCATGTCGTGCTCACCGTAGGTGATGAAGATCTTGGTGCCGAAGACTTTGTAGCGCCCATCGGGCAGCGGCTCTGCGCGTGTGCGCACCATGGCCAGGTCGCTGCCGGCCTGGGGCTCGGTCAGGTTCATGGTGCCGGTCCACTCGCCGCTGACCAGCTTGTCCAGGTAGGTCGTTTTCAGTGCATCGCTGCCGGCCGTGAGCAGTGCCTCGATGGCGCCGTCGGTCAGCAGCGGGCACAGCGCAAAGCTGACGTTGGCCGAGTTCAGCATCTCGATGCAGGCCGCGCCGATCGTCTTGGGCAGACCCTGGCCACCGAAATCGGTCGGGTGCTGCAGGCCTTGCCAGCCGCCGGCGGCCAGCTGGCGAAAGGCGTCCTTGAAGCCGGGCGTGGTGGTGACCACGCCGTCCTTCCACGACGACGGGTTGCGGTCACCCGCCTCGTTCAGAGGTGCCACCACGTCCTGGTTGAACCGCGCGGACTCTTCGAGCACGGCTTGCGCCGTCTCCAGGCCGGCATCCTCGAAGCCCGGCATCTGCGCGATCTCGTCGATGCGCGCCAGATGGCGGATGTTGAACATCATGTCTTTCAGTGGGGCAACGTAAGCCATCCGAATCTCCTCGTTCTATTCTTGGTTCCCAGAAAAAAAGGGCATCGCGAATGGCGATGCCCTTGTGCGCTGAAGCGGGGCTCAGGGCCTCACAGCGCCTTGACCAGCTCCGGCACGGCAGCGAACAGGTCGGCCTCCAGGCCGTAGTCGGCCACCGAGAAGATCGGCGCTTCCGGGTCTTTGTTGATCGCCACGATGACCTTGCTGTCCTTCATGCCGGCCAGGTGCTGGATCGCCCCCGAGATGCCGGCGGCGATGTAGAGCTGCGGCGCCACGATCTTGCCGGTCTGGCCGACCTGCAGATCATTGGGCGCGTAGCCGGCATCGACCGCCGCACGGCTGGCGCCAATCGCCGCGCCCAGCTTGTCGGCCAGCGGGGTGATGA
>NZ_JBWMBB010000010.1:0-275908 GCF_056521305.1 Rhodoferax sp. RT4P68 | reverse complement strand
CGGCGCGTCGGGCTGACACAGCAACCGCGACGGTGTTAAAGAGGCCTTCGCGTCGTGCTGACCGATGAAGCACAGCGCTGGCGGAACACGACGATGGTGTGGTCTACGCAGCGAAATAAAGGAGGAGGTCTTGCCCGCCTTTCCGGCCCCAGGCCGGCAAGGCGGGCAAGGCCGGGGGACATTCGCGGAGTGGAGTACACCGTCGGCGTGGGCCCACCCCCAGGTTTTTTGAAGTCTCGAAACCAAAGCCGGCATCCAATCAAGCCAGTTACACGGATGGGCACTAGCAGCTGTCATTTCAGCCTGGTCTTCCGCGCCATCGGCGTCACCACCAAATGGTCCGCCACCGCATTGAGCTTCACCCGCTTGGGCGTCGCCGACTTGGATAGCGAGGCCAGCGCCACGAACCAGGCCTTGGGCATGTCGGTCGGCAGGCCGATGGGGATGCCAGCCAGCTTGGGCGTCTGGTGGAAGGGGTGGCCGGGCTCTTGAAACCCTGGCTCGGTGCAGGCAATGCAGGCGTAGCCGCCGCGTGTGCACGAGCCTTCTCCGTTCCACAGCCGCGTGTTGCAGTCCGCATGCACCTGCGTGCCCTTGCAGCCCATGTGCTCCATCATGCAGCCCAGGTCGGACGGCTTCTCGGCGCTGGCCTTGAACTCGTAGTACTCGTTGCGCGTGCAGCCGTGGTGGACCAACTGGTCGGCATAGAAGCGCGGGCGGTTCAGGCTGTCCAGCGCGCTGGCATCGAAGGTGCCAGCGGCCAGCGCCATCAGGCTGTCGAGCACCCAGCTCGGGTGCGTGGGGCAGCCGGCGATGTTGACCACGGGCAGGCCCGAGCGGCTGCGAAAGGCCGCGCCCAGCAGGCCACCGGGCCGGTCGTCCTCGTACTGCAGGCCGCAGGCATCGGTGGGGTTGTCTCCGCCTGCGGTGACGCCGCCCCAGGCCGCGCAACTGCCCACGGCGACGACGTGCTGTGCGACGGCCGCCAGCCGGCGCACCCAATCGACCATCGGCAGCCCGGTGCCGGCCATCATGTGGAAGCGGCCCGTGCCGTTGGGGCCGCGCAGCAGGGAGCCCTCGATGCACAGGGCGTCGAGCTCCAGCTCGCCCGCGAGGATGGCGCGCAGCAGATCGGTCAACTCATGCCCGCTGGCCAGCGACAGCGTGGGGTGCCACAGCAGGTCGATGCCGGCGTCACGCAACTGGCCGTGGAAGTCGCTGGTGTCGGCGCACAGCAGCGACATGCTGCAACCGCCACAGCCGCCGGATTGCAGCCACAGCACCTTGAATTGCGGGGTCGGCATCACGTCAGCCCTCCAGTCCGTAGCGCTGCATCTTGGCACGCAGGCCCACGCGCGACAGGCCCAGTTCCTTGGCGGCGCGGGTCTTGTTCCAGCGCTGGCGCAGCAGCACTTCGCGCAGCACCATGGCCTCGATGGCGGCCAGGCGTTCGGCCAGCGTGCCGGCTTGCGGCAGCGCGTCCAGTCCGGCCGGCGCCGAGGCGCGCGCGGTCTGGCCCTGCAGCACCCGGGGTGAGAACGCGGTGGCCGGCACCTCGCCGCCGTCGGACAGGGCGACCGCCCGCGCGATCTCGTTGCGCAGCTCGCGGATGTTGCCGGGCCAGGGGTAGGCCAGCAGGCAGGCCAACGCCTCGTCCGACAATGTGGCGCCGGGGCAGCCGAGTTCGGCACTCACCTCGCGCACCAGGCGCTGCGCGATGGGCGCGATGTCGCCACTGCGTTCGCGCAGCGGCGGCATGGTCAGCACCACGCCAGCCAGGCGGTAGTACAGGTCTTCGCGGAACAGGCCCTCGCGCACGCGCTGCTCCAGGTCGCGGTGCGTGGCGGCGATCACGCGCACGTCCACCGGCACCGGGCGCGGCGCGCCCACGGGCCGCACCTCGCCCTCTTGCAGCACGCGCAGCAGCCGCACCTGGAACGCGGGCGAGGTGTCGCCGATCTCGTCCAGAAACAAGGTGCCGCCATGCGCGCGCTGGAACAGGCCGGGCCGGTCTTCGAATGCGCCCGTGAACGAGCCGCGCTTGTGGCCGAAGAGTTCGGATTCCAGCAGCGAATCGGGCATGGCCGCGCAGTTCTCCACCGCGAACGGCCCCTCGGCGCGCGGGCTCGCGTAGTGGATGGCGCGCGCGATGAGCTCCTTGCCGCTGCCCGACTCGCCCAGCACCAGCACCGGCAGGTCGTAACGCGCCACGCGTTCGGCCATGGCGCAGACGGCATTCAGCGGGCTGCCCGATCCACGCTCGATGCGGTCGAAGTCGAACACGCTGCGCGCCTGCGCCTGCTTGCTCGCGAGACGCCGGCGCAGCACCGGCGTGGCGGTGCGCAGCTCCAGGTCCAGCTGGCCCATGCCGCGCTGCAGCGACTGGGCCTCGGCCGCGTCGCGCACGGTCTGCAGCAGGTGGTCCGGCACCCAGGGTTTCAGCAGGTACTGGTGGATGCCGGCGTCGTTGATGCCGGCGATGATGTCCTGCGAATCGGTGTAGCCGGAGATCACGATGCGCACCGTATCGGGCCAGCGCCCGCGCACCTCTTTGAGGAACGCCACGCCCGTGAGGCCCGGCATGCGCTGGTCGCACAGGATCACGCTCACCGGCTGGTGCTCCAGGTGCACGCGCGCGGCATCGGCGCTGCCGGCGGTGAGGACGGTGAAGTCTTCGTCCAGCGTGCGGCGGATCGCGTCCTGCGAGCGCACCTCGTCGTCGACGACGAGGACGGTCGGGAGCGCGGGATCAGCGTGCATGGGTGCGGCGGATTCTAGAAGCGCGCCGTCACCTCAGCAGATCCGCGGAAGCTGCTCACCGCTGAGCCAATCGACCACGCGGCGCCCGCCGAAGCGCGTGTCCATCTGCACGAAGCAGTGGTCGTCTTGCACCACGCTGCCAATGCGTGCCGCGGCCTCGCCCAGCGGATGCGCACGCATGGCGGCCAGCACGGCGTTGGCCGCCTCGGGTGCGCAGACGGCCACCAGCTTGCCCTCGTTGGCCACGTACAGCGGGTCCAGGCCCAGCAGCTCGCAGGCCGCGTCCACCTGCGGCAGCACGGGGATGGCGGCCTCGTCCAGCAGCATGCCCACGCCGGACTGGCGCGCGATCTCGTTCAGCGTGGTCGCCAGGCCGCCGCGCGTGGGGTCGCGCAGCACGCGCACTGCCCCCGGGGCTGCCTGCAGCATGGCGGCCACCAGCGTGTGCAGGGCGGCCGTGTCCGAGACGATCGTGGTCTCGAACTCCAGCGAAGCGCGCTTGGACGACACAGCCACGCCGTGGTCGCCCACCGTGCCCGAAAGCAGCAGCACGTCGCCAGGCCGCGCATTGGCACCGCCCGTGTCCACGCCCGGCGGCACCACGCCCAGCCCGGTGGTGGCGATGAACACGCCGTCGCCCTTGCCGCGTTCCACGACCTTGGTGTCGCCGGTGACGACCGGCACGCCGGCCTCACGCGCGGCAGCGGCCATGGACTGCACGATGCGCTGCAGGTCGGCCAGCGGGAAGCCTTCTTCCAAGATGAAGCTGGCCGTGAGGTACAGCGGCGTGGCGCCCGACATCGCCAGGTCGTTGACGGTGCCGTGCACGGAGAGGCAGCCGACGTCGCCACCGGGGAAGAACAGCGGCGAGACCACGTGGCCATCGGTCGCCAGCACCAGGCGTGCGCCGGGCGGCAGGGGCGGCGGCGCGAACACGGCGCCATCGTTGCCCTGGCGCAGCCATTCGTTGTCGAGCGCGGCGATGAACAGCTCGCGAATGAGCTGCGCTGCCGCACGGCCGCCGGCGCCATGGCCCATGTCGACGACGCCGTGCTTGATGTCCAGCGGGCGGCTGTAGTCCTTCTTGACATTTCTCATCGCGAAACCCCTGCCCTGCGGGGTGCGGAGCGCGCTTGCGTGGGGCGGCCCGGCGCTTTGCTCATGCAGCCTCCGCCACCACAGGAATGTCCTTGAACCGCCCATACGAATAGTGCGCGGCGCACGCCCCCTCGCTGGAGACCATGCACGAGCCCACCGGGTTCTCGGGTGTGCAGACGGTGCCGAAGATCTTGCAGTCCTGCGGCTTTTTCACGCCGCGCAGGATGGCGCCGCACTCGCAGGCCTTGTTGTCGGCCACGGGCGTGTAGCCCAGGCCAAAGCGCTGCTCGGCGTCGAAGCTGGCGTAGCGCGGCCGCAGCTTCAGCGCGCTGGCGGGCACCTCGCCCAGGCCGCGCCACTCGAAGCTCTCGCGCATCTCGAACACCTCGTCCATCAGCGCCTGCGCATTCGCATTGCCGCTGCGCGTGACGGCGCGGGTGAATTCGTTCTCGACCACGGCGCGGCCTTCGTTGACCTGGCGCACCAGCATCAGCACGGCCTGCATCACGTCCAGCGGCTCGAAGCCGGCGATGACCACCGGCTTGGCGTAGGTCTCGGCAAAGCCTTCGTAGGGCGCAGAGCCGATCACGATGCTCACGTGCGCCGGCCCCACGAAACCGTCGATGGGCACGGTGCCGTATTGCCGCACCTCGGGCGATTCGAGGATGTGCGTGATGGCCGCCGGCGTCAGCACATGGCAGCACAGCACGCTGAAGTTCGAGAGGCCCTCGCGCGCGGCGTCGCGGACGATGAGTGCCGTGGGCGGCGTGGTGGTCTCGAAGCCGATGGCGAAGAACACCACCTCGCGCTGCGGGTTGGCGCGCGCAATCGCCAGCGCGTCCGCGGCCGAATACACCATGCGGATGTCGCCGCCACGCGCCTTGGCCCGCACCAGCGACAGGCTGCCCGAGGCCGGCACACGCATGGTGTCGCCATAGGTGCAGACGATGGCGTCGTGCTGCAGCGCCAGCGTGATTGCCATGTCGATGCGGCCGATGGGCAGCACGCAGACCGGGCAGCCGGGGCCGTGCACCATGGTCACGTTGGCAGGCAGCAGGCCGGCCACGCCGTAGCGCGAGATCGCATGCGTGTGGCCGCCGCAGAATTCCATGAAGCTGTAGCGCCGGTCTGGCCGCGCCTCCTGCGCCAGGCGGTCGGCGATCTTGCGGGCGATGGCGCCGTCGCGGAATTCGTCGATGTATTTCATGGCAGCACCTGTGCGGGTTCGCGCGCGTGTTCAGCCGCCAGCTCTCCGTCGGCAACACCGGCCAGTTCGCCGAACATGGCCAGCGTGCGCTCGGCCTCGGCCGGGTCGATCTGCCCGATGGCATGGCCCACGTGCACGATCACGTAGTCGCCCACCTGCACGCCGTCCAGCAGCGCGATGGAAATGGTCTTGCGGATGCCGCCCAGCACCACGATGGCCTGGTTGTCGGGCAGCAGTTCGGCGACCCGCGCGGGGATGGCTAGGCACATGGTGGGGGTCCTTCGGCGTGGGCGGTCATGGGATGCTGGCGTGCTGCGCACTGTGGTGGTGAGCGCCTGCGGGCGGCAGCGCGGCGCTCTGGCTTGCCGGAAGCGCGTGCGCGGCCACCCAGGCCTGGCCCCAGGCAAGACCGGCGTCGCCGCAGGAGTTGGACAGCGGGCGCAGCACGCGCAGCCCGGCGGCCTGCAGGCGGCGCGTGACGCCCGCCGTCAGCAAGGCATTGAAAAAGCAGCCGCCGCCCAGGCACACGGCGCGGCTGCCGCAGCTGCGTGCAGCGTCCATCGCCCAGTGCGCCAGGCCTTGCGCGAACTGGTCGTGGAACCAGGCGGCGGCCTGTGGAACTTCGGCAGGCAGCGGCGCCCAGGCCAGCAGCTCGGCCAGCAGCGGGCGCAGGTCGAGCCGGTTGTGCGCGTCGGGGCTGGCTGTGGCGTTGCGCGCTGGCAGCGGGCCAGTGTGTTGGGTGGCCGCGTGTTCCAGAGCGATGGCGGCTTCGGCCTCGGACTGGCGCAGCGGGGCCACGCGCAGGGCGGCTGCGGCGGCGTCGAACCAGCGGCCGGCGCTGCTGCTGGGCGGGCAGTGCAGGCCCTGGGCCAGCATGGCGCACACGGTGCGGGCGGCGACGGGGCCGACCTGGGGTGCGAGCAAGGGCTCGATGGCATCGCTGCGGTCCAGTGCATGCAGCGCGGCGGCCAGTGCGCGCCAGGGCTCGCGCGCTGCCGCGTCACCACCCGGCAGCGCCAGCGGCCACAGATGGCCCAGGCGCGTGCAGCGGGCGCCGTCCACCCGCAGCAACTCGCCACCCCAGGCGCCACCGTCGTCGCCCAGGCCCACGCCGTCCAGCGCGAGGCCGATCACCGGTTCGTCCAGCCCATGCTCGGCCAGCACGGCGGCGATGTGCGCGTGGTGGTGCTGCACACCGATGGCGGGCACGCCCCATTGCACGGCCAGGAGTTGCGCCAGGTGCGTGCTGTAGAAATCCGGGTGCAGGTCGTGCGCGATGGCATCGGGGCGCGCCTTGGCGGCCAGGGCGTGGGCCGAGGCTTCCAGCGCGCGGCAGGCGGCTGCATCCTGCAGGTCGCCGTGCAGGCCAGACCAATGCACGCCCTGCGCGTCGAGCACGCAGGCGCGGTTCTTGAGCCAGGCACCCAGGGCCAGCACGGTGGGCGTCGCGGTGTGCATGGTTCAGCCGTGGGCGTGCGGGTGGGGATGTGCAGGGTCGGGGGCGTGGTCATGTGCGAGGCCCCCGGCGTGCGCACGCTGATGGTCCATCGTGTGCTCCAGCCAGTTGAGCCAGGCGTCCATGCCCTGGCCCGTGGTGGCCGACACCTTGAGCACGGCGATGCGCGGGTTCACCTGTCGCGCGGCTGCGATGCAACGCTGCACGTCGAATTGCAGATAGGGCAGCAGGTCCACCTTGTTCAGCACCATCAGCTCGGCGGCGGCGAACATGTCGGGGTACTTGAGCGGCTTGTCCTCGCCCTCGGTGACCGACAGGATGGCCACCTTGGCCGCCTCGCCCAGGTCCCACATCGCGGGGCAGACGAGGTTGCCGACGTTCTCGATGAACAGCAGGCTGGCGGGCTGGTCGTGGCCATGCTCGTGCATGTGCATGTGCATGTGCGTGTGCAGTTGCGCGAAGGCGTCGGCCACCATGGGGGCGTCGAGGTGGCAGCCCTTGCCGGTGTTGACCTGGATGGCCGGCGCGCCCGTGGCCCGCACGCGGTCGGCGTCGAAGCTGGTCTGCTGGTCGCCCTCGATCACGGCGACGGGCAGGGCCGGGTGCCGCTGGCGCAGCGCGGTGATGGTGGCACACAGCAGCGTGGTCTTGCCCGATCCGGGGCTGGACACCAGGTTCAGCGCGGTCACGCCATGGGCCTCGAAGTGCGCGCGGTTGCGGCCGGCGATGCGGTTGTTGGCGCCCAGGATGTCGGTCTCCAGCCGGATCGCGCGCTCGGCGCTCATGCCGGGCACTGACACGCGCGCGGGGCCGGCGCCGTAGTGCAGGTCGCCGTGGGTCGGGTCCACGCGCGGGCCTGCATGGGCGGGGGTCTCTTGGTGATCAGCGCAACCGCAGACGACGCACATCGTGGTTCTCCTTGTGTGAGGCCGCAGACATCAGTCCTCGACCCGCATCTCGATCAGTCGGAATTCCGTGCCGCCCGTGGGCTGCACACGGTAGTCGCCGCAGTGCGCACAGGCATCGCCTCGGCGCGCCAGCGGCGTGGTGCTGGCGCAGCCCAGGCACCAGGCCTGGCCCGGCGTTTCGTCGAACTCGATCTGCGCGCCCGCCAGCCGCGTGCCGGGCGCAATGGCCTCCAACGCGAACTGCAGCGCGCGCAGTTCCACACCGGCCAGCGCACCCACCTCCAGCCGCAGCCGCGTGACGCGCGCAAAGCCCTCGCGTGCGGCTGTGTCGTCGACCAGTTGTAGTACGCCGCCGGCCAGGCTGGCTTCATGCATGGCACAGCTCCGGTGCGATCTCGAAGGGGACGCAGGGGTCGTAGGCGGCCATCAGCGCGAGGATACGCCGCGTCTGTGGCACGCTGCTGTGGCTCGGCAGGTGCGCCAGCGCCTGGGCGACGGCGCCGTGCGGGTGGAAGTTCCAGTCTGTCGGCGCAACCACATGGCAGCGCAGCACGCGCGCTTGCGGGCCATCGCCGTCCAGCGCGACGTGGTGGATCAGCAGGCCGCGCGCCATCTCCACCCACGCCATGCCGCTATGGCCGGGCAATGCCAGCTGGCCGGTTTGCAGCCAGCCGCTGCCTGAGCGCGCGGGCACGTCGGGCAAGGCCAGGCGCGCGGCTTCGGCCAGGCGGGCGCCCAGGCGCATCCAGGGGGTGTTCAGGTGCGACGCGTCGCGCTGGTTCAGCCGGGTCCAGGGGCCGGTCTCGGCGCAGGTGCCTTGCCATTGGGGTTGGCGTGCGAAGCCGGTGCGTTGCAGCGATGCAGTCAAGGTTCGTAGCTGGGCCGGCTGGGCATGGGCGCGCAGCGCGGGGGATGCCGGCGTTGCTCGGTCGGCCGTCGCGCGCGCGCCGTGCAGCAGGCGGGGCAGCCATCCTTCGGTCTGCGCGGACCACTGGGTCAGCCATGCGCGTGGCCCTTGTTCCCAAGCCTGCAGCCAGGCATCGGCCGATACGCCCAGCCAGTCGCGCGCAAGCCAAGCCGCAATGCCTGCGCGCTGCGATGCCCAAGCGGTGTGCAACGCGGCGACGGGCATCGGGCCGCTGCGCAATGCCTGCAGCGCGGCGGCACTGCTCTCGGGCTGCCCTGAGGCGTTGGCCAGCAAGCGCGGCCAGTCCAGGCCCATGCGTCGCAGGTGCTCGCGCAGGGTCTCCACGCGCAACTGCTCGGCCTGTTCGGCGCCAGATGCGGGCTCTTGCTGCCGCGCGGCCTGCACGGCGCCCTGCGCGCACAGTCTGTGCGCGCTGCCGCACAGGTTGAACAGCGTGGCGAGCAGGGCGGGCAGGTCACTCGCCAGGCCGCCATGGGCCAGGCGCGCCACCAGGTCGGGCCGGGTGCTCGTGAGGTTGCCGGGGCAGGCCACGCCGGGGCGCAGCAGCAGGCTGCCGGTCCAGAGCGAGGCCGGCTCATGCATGCGCGGCCCCCCGGCCCAGCAGAAAGGCACGGCGCGCAGGCATCACCACTGGTGCCTCCACCGGTGCCAAGGCTGTTGCCTGCACCGGTGCCACGGCCGGTCGCCGTAGCAACTCCAGCACGCTCTGCGCCGTCGCCAGCGCTGCCGCCTGGTCCTCGAACTCCAGCACGGGCGAGAACAGCGAGCAGGCGGCATAGCTCCCCAGCCCCTCGTCGTGCATGCCGATGAACGCGAAGCTGTGGGTGCCCACGGTGCGCACGGACGACTGGCCCAGGCGGTCGGGCCGCTGCAGTGGTGCCAGGGGCAGCCAGACCAGGTTCATGAACCACGGCGTGAGCAGCACGCCGATGGAGGCGGGCAGGGCGTTGTCTTCAGCAGCATCGGGCTCAAAGCCCACGGCCGTGACCTGCAGCCCCGGGTGCAGCAGCGGCATGCCCTGCATGCGCGTGGCGGCGATGTGCTGGTACAGGGCCTCCAGTCCGGTGACGCGGGCAGCGTGCGCGCCCACACTCACAGCCTCTGCGACAGGGCGAGGCAGTGCAGAGGCGCGCGATGCGGTCGGCCTGGTGTCCCGGTCCATCTCACCCACCCTCCGGCAACACCATGAACTGCTCGGCATCCCCATCACACTGCGGACAGCGCCAGTGCGCGGGCAGGGCGGTGAAGGGCGTGCCGGGCGCGATCTGCCACACCTCGTCGCCCAGGGCCGGGTCGTAGACCCACCAGCAGATCTTGCATTCCAGCCGCGCGCCTTCGGCCAGCGCAGCGCTGTTGCCCAGGTAGCTGCCTTCGAAGCGTGGCGCACTGGTGGACTTCATGTCTGCTCCACCCACTCCAGCACTTCGCGCAGGCGCTCGTGCGAGTCTTCCAGGTCCTCGCGCGCGGCCTGCGCCACGTCGGGCAGGGCGCCGACCTCCACGGTGTTCAGGATCACCGCGTCTTCCGAGTTGTAGTAGACGACGCGCCAAGTGTGCGGCATGCAGGTGTTGGTGATGCGGCAGTTGCCATAACCGCGCGACAGGATCACCACGCGGCCCGTGCCCAGGTGGTGGTCCATGAAGCCGATGTCTTCGGTCGACATGGGCAGCAGCATGAGGTTGATCACGTGCGGCGGCTGGCCCTGGCGCCAGCGCTGCCACTGGTCCTCGATCTCGGCCAGCAGCAGCGGCGCGTTCTGCACGTTGGGCGGCAGTGGGCCTTCCCAGCGCGGCACCTGCGGCCACACATCCTGCGCGGCGGCCTCTTGCAGCGCCTCGGGCACGAAGCCCAGCTCCAGCTGGTCCGACACGACCTGGCCGCCACGCGCATGCACCACGCGCCAGACGCCGGCGAACACGGATTCCTGCACGCGCAGCTCGTCGCCCGTGTCCGGGCGCTGCTCCTTGCCTGTCGCGTTGCCCTTCTCGTTGCGCGGCAGCACCCGCGCGCTCACCTCGCCCTCGCCGAGCACAGTGTTGAGCAACCGGCGGTCGGCCTCGGGCAGATGGTTCAGCGGCACCACGCGGTTGCCGCCTTGCTTCAGTGCCTGCTGCAGTGCCGCCAGTGCCGCATGCAGCGCGGCCTTGCCCAGCGTCTGGCTGGCCACGTCCTCAGGCTCGGGCAGGATGGGGTTGCGGAAGGTCTGCATGCCCTGCGGCATCGGCATGTAGACCAGCTCGTCGGATTCTTCGGGCTGGCTGCCGGGGCCGATGGAGCGCACGGGGATGGGGAAGTCTTTCATGGGGTGCCTTGCGATGTGGTCAATGGCAAGTGCTGCCGCCAGCGCCCGCACTCACCACCGGGATGCCGATGGTCGGCGCGCGCCCCACCGGCATGGCCAGCGCGGCCTCCACCGCCTGCAGGTAGTCGCCCCAGTCGTGCATGCCCGCGAGCGTGGTCACGTACTGCCCGTCGCGCAGGAACAGCAGCGTGGGCCAACGGTTGGAGCCGTAGCGTTTGGCCAGCGCCTCTTCACGATCACGCGGCACCACGGCGATCTCGAAACGCCGCGAGGCGCAGGCGCGCAGCTCGGGCAGCACGACGGCCACGTCCTGGCCCTCGGGGAAGCGCACCGCATCGCCCGCGAACAGCACCACGCGGTCACCTCCCAGTGCGGCCCAGGCGGCGATGCTGGTCTCGTCGACCCAGGTCGCGCCGTGCACGTCGGCCAGGCGCGCGACCAGGGCAGACTGCTGCACGCCGGGGCGCGGCGCCTGCACGGGCAGCTGGATCAGGGTGTCGTCGGCGGTGGTGGCGAGGGTCATGGTGGGCAGTGCCAATGAGGTTTCAGGAAGCGCCGCCGACCAGCGCGCGCAGATCGTCGCGCGCCATGGTCGAGGGCAGGGTGAAGGCCGCGTCGTCCAGAGCGTCGCCCGCCATGGCAGCCTGCAGCAGGTCCAGTGTGGCGTTGACCTCGCGCGCACGCTCGGCCGTGATCTGCTCCTGCGCGCTGTCCAGGAACACCAGCAGCCAGTCGCCCTTGGCTACGGGCTCGACCAGCGCGGTGCGCACCTGGCGTGTCTCGCCACGCCCGCTGCACAGCGCATGGCCGGGCGTGGTGGACTGCACTTGCATGGGGATGCCGATGCACATGGTCAGAGAGCCGGAAAGAAGCGCGCATCGCCGCTGCGGCAGGCAGCCGCCGCGTCAGGCCGCTGGTCTTCGTAGCGGTCCAGCGCGAGTTCGCTGAAGGTCACGGCCTCGTGCGCAGCCAGCGCGGCGCGGCGCGGCTGCGGGTCGGCGCCCCAGGCACGCAGGCGCTCCAGACCCAGCATTAATGCCTCTTCCATCGCCTGCCGCACGCAGGGCCGCAGGCTGCCGCCGTAGTCGTCCAGTTCTTCGGGCTGGCAGCCGATCAACAGCACCTGCTGCGGGTAGCGCTCGGTCAGTTGCGCCAACGCCAGCACTTCCTGGAAGCCGGTCTGGTGCAGGCTCATCTTCTTGGCACCCATGAAGCGCGGCACGTCGTCGTTCTCGACCAGCTTCAAGGTGCCGGGCGCAAGGCCATAGTCCACCGCGTCGAAGATCAAGAGATGCGAGGCTGCCTGCACGTGCTGCACCAGGTACAGGCCCTGCGTGCCGCCGTCGATCAGCTGCACGTGCGGCGCGAACGTGAAGCGCTGCTGCAGCGCCTCGATGCAGCGCACGCCGAAGCCCTCGTCGGCCCACAACACGTTGCCGATGCCGAGGATGCAGATGGTGTGGTCCATGGGGTTATCCAATGCGCTGCGTGCGAGCTGCTTCGGACGAAGCAGGGTTGCGTTTTGTTGCCTCGGAGCTCCAAAGGGTGGGGGCGCGGGCCGAGGCCACCGGGTGGCCCCTTCCGCGAATGTCCCCCGCCAGGGCCGCAGGCGGCCCAGGCTCCTCCTTTATTTCGCTGCAGGGGCCACCCGATACCCTCGGCCCTGACGACGGCGCGTCGTGCTGAACGGTCAACAACGGCGCTGACGGAGCACGACGATGGTGTGCTCCACGCAGCGAAATCAAGGAGGAGCCCTGGGCCGCCTGCGGCCCTGGGCGGGGGACATTCGCGGAGTGGAGTACACCGTCGGCGTGGTCCCAGCCCCCGGCGTTCCCAAACATCACCGCATGAAGCGGGCCATACACCCTTGCGTCGTTCAACAGAGGTCTCTCCACATCAATCCTTGAACGTGCGGTGCCCCGACACCATGGTGCTCACGACCGACGAGCGTCCCATGATGTCCTCACGGATCGCCGCGTACACATGGATGATCACGAAACACACCAGCCCCCACATGCCCATGCGGTGCCAGGTGTGCACGTCCTGCGACTGGCCGAACAGCGGGATGACCCAGCCGAACATGCGCTCCTGCCACGAGCCCATCTGCGCGCCCTCGCCATACAGCGCAAAGCCCGTCACCACCATGAACAGCGCCAGCAGCAAAAAGCCGAACACCATCGCGAATCGTGCCAGCGGGTTGTGCCCCACGTAGCGACCTGGCCGCGCGCCGACGAAGGCATACCACTTCAGCATGCGCCAGACTTCCACCCAGTAGTCGCGCCGCCACAGCGGCACCCAGAACAGCTCACGCGCATGGTGGTTGCCGACGATGGCCCAGTAGATGCGCCCCAGCAGCCCCACTGCCAGCACATAGCCGGCCGCGAAGTGCGCAAAGCGGATGTAGCCCATCAGGTAGTTCGCGCTGGCCTCGCCGGGCTGCGTGGGCAGCGGCGCGCCGATGAAATAGCCCGTGACGGCCAGCACCGTGATGGCCAGCGCGTTGACCCAGTGCCACAGGCGCACCGGGGCTTCGTAGACGTAGACGGACTTGATCGACGCCGCTTGCGCGACCTCGCGGGCTTCGGGGTCGCCGGCGGTGGGCCGTGCGCTGGGGGGAAGGGTAGAGGCCATGGTGTGTGCCTTTGCTGCAATGTGCGCTTGCTGGTTGACGGGCCTACAGGCGCGTGGCCAGCATCGCCAGGCCGGCCAGCCCCAAGGCTGCTGCGGCGGCCTGGCGCGTCCATGCCGGCAGGCGGGTGAGCGCGCTGCCCGCCGCCAGGCCGACGGCATGCAGCACCGCCGAGCCGAGCAGGATGCCGCCCGCCGTGGCCAGCATCGCGCCGCCCGGTGCCAACTCACTGCCATGGGCGCTGCCGTGCAGCAGGGCGGCAGTGCCGATGACGGCCAGCCCGGCCACAGGTGCCAGGTGTTTGCCCGCGAACAGCAGTGCGCCGAACAAGGCCACGCTGAGCGCCACACCCGCTTCGGTGCCCGGCGGCACGATGCCCTGCCAGGCCAGCGCAACCCCTGCCGCCAGCATCACCAGGAACACGGCCGGCCCCGCAAGGCGCCGCCCCGCAGGCAGAGCCAGCACCGACCAGGCGCCCACGGCGACCATGGCCAGCAGATGGTCCAGCCCCAGGAAGGGGTGGGCCAGCGCGGCCGCGAAGCCGCCGGCGTCGTGCCCCGGATGGGCCTGGGCTGCGCCGGTGGCCAGCAGGGCCAGCACGCAGGCGGCGCGGGGGGTAATGGAAGAAGTAGGCATGCGGTTCTCCTCGTGTGGTCGTGCCATTCAGCGCACCTTGACGCGCGTGAGTTCCTGCCCGTCCGGGCTCATCACGTGCGTGGAGCAGGCCAGGCAGGGGTCGAAGGAATGGAGCGTGCGCAGGATCTCCACCGGCTGCTCGGGGTTGGCCATGGGCGTGTTCATCAGGCTGGCCTCGAACGCGCCGATCTGGCCCTTGTTGTCGCGCGGGCTGCCGTTCCAGGTGGTGGGCACCACGCACTGGTAGTTCTCGATGCGGCCATCCTTGATGCGGATCCAGTGGCCCAGCGCGCCGCGCGGTGCGGCCACGCTGCCCACGCCCTTGGCCTCTTTGGGCCAGGTCGCAGGGTCCCACTTCTCGACGTTGGCCGTGGCCGTGTCGCCGGCCTTGATGTTGGCCACCATCTCCTTGAAATCGTCGTACATCATCTCGGCGCAGTACTGCGACTCGAGTGCGCGCGCCAGCGTGCGGCCGATGGTCGTGGGCAGCAGTTGCTTGGGGCTGAGCTGCGTCTCGGGCAGCCCCAGCGCCTTGGGGATGCCGCTGTTGATCATCATGGCCGCGTGGTCCACCTGCGCCTTCACGCGCTGCACATGCGGGTTGCTTTTGAGCGCATGCGCATAGCCCAGGATGTAGCGCGCCAGCGGGCCGACCTCCATCGCGTGGCCGCGCCAGCGGGGCGACTTGATCCACGAATACTTGGCGCTCTCGTCCAGCGCCTCGATGTTGGTGCGCGTGCCCTTGGTCTTGTCGCCCAGCACGTAGTTGGGCTCGGTCACGCCGTCCCACGGGTGCAGGCCTTTGGTTTCGTCGGCGTACTTGTACCAACTGTGCGGCACGAATTCCTGGATCTGCTCGGGGTCGCGCATGTCCACGGGCTGGATCTCGTCCCAGTTGCCGTTCAGGATGGCGCCGCCGGGCAACTGCTGCGTTTGCGCGCGGCCCATCACCTTTTCGTAGGTGCCGTAGTCCATCACGTTGGTGGCCGACAGCCCGCCGCCATACAACCAGCCGGCCTGCTTGTAGAGCGTGCCGATGGCGATCACATCGGGCACGTAGACGTTGTCGTTGAAGGTGATCATCTCCTGGATGCGCGCCTCCACGAAGTTCAGCCGCTCCATGTTGATGGGCGCGCCGGCCGCGCCTTCCTTGTCGATGTTGATGGCGCAGGGCATGCCGCCCACCAGGTAGTTGGGATGCGGGTTCTTGCCGCCGAAGATGGTGTGCAGCTTGACCCATTCCTTCTGCAGGTCCAGCGCCTCCAGGTAGTGCGTCACGGCCATCAGGTTGGCCTCGGGCGGCAGCACATAGGCCTTGCTGCCCCAGTAGCCGTTCATGAACGGCCCGAGCTGGCCCGACTCGACGAACTTCTTCAGCCGGTTCTGGATGTCGCGGAAGTAGCCCGGCGCGCTCATCGGGTGCGCGGGCGAGACCAGGTGCTGCAGGTCCGAGGTCTTCTTGGGGTCGGCCTTCAACGCCGAGACCACGTCCACCCAGTCCAGCGCATGCAGGTGGTAGAAGTGCACGGCGTGGTCGTGGACCTGCAGCGTCTTGGCCATCATCTCGCGGATGAGGTAGGCGTTCTTGGGGATCACGATGCCCAGCGCGTCTTCCACGGCGCGCACCGAGGCCAGCGCGTGGCAGCCCGTGCACACTCCGCAGATGCGCTCGACAAAGGCCCAGGCATCGCGCGGGTCGCGGCCCTTCAAGATGACTTCCAACCCGCGCCACATCGTGCCGGTGGAGACGGCGTTGCGGATCACGTTGTTGCTGTCCAGGTTGACCTCGCAGCGCATGTGGCCCTCGATGCGCGTGACCGGGTCGACGACGATGCGCCGGCCCGTGTTGTCCATGCGAAATCCCTGCGTTTCATAAGCACCCATGCCTTGCTCCTCGTGTCTCGTTCTGTTGTGCGGTGATCAGTGGCCGGCGTCGGCCGGGGCCTGAGGGGCCGTGTTCTTCTGCGTGGCGCGCTTGATGGCCGATGCGGCGGCGTGCGCGACCGCCGCAGCGCCCACCACGGCCGCGGCCGTGCCGCCCACCTGGTCGGCGTTGGCCTCGATGCCGAAGGCGTGGATGTCGGTCAGCCGGTCGTAGAACGAGCCCTTGTCCCAGAAGCCGTCTTCACTGCAGCCGATGCAGCCGTGGCCGGCCTGGATCGGAAAGCTCGTGCCCTCGTTCCAGCGCACGGTCGAGCAGGCGTTGTAGGTGGTCGGCCCCTTGCAGCCGACCTTGTAGAGGCAGTAGCCCTTGCGCGCCGATTCGTCGTCGAAGGCTTCGACGAACTGCCCGGCGTCGAAGTGCGGCCGGCGGTAGCACTTGTCGTGGATGCGCTGGCTGTAGAACATCTTGGGCCGGCCCTGGCGGTCCAGCTCGGGGATGCGGTCGAAGGTCAGCATGTAGGTGATCACGCCGGTCATCACCTCTGCAATCGGTGGGCAGCCCGGCACCTTGATGATGGGCTTGTCGAAGATCACCTTGTGCACGGGCGTCGCCTGCGTGGGGTTGGGCTTGGCCGCCTGCACGCATCCCCAGCTGGCGCATGAGCCCCAACTGATGATGGCCTTGGCGTCCTTGGCCACGTGCTTGAGTTGTTCGATGAAGGGCTTGCCGCCGATGATGCAGCTCATGCCGTCCTGGTTCAGCGGCGGGTTGCCCTCCACCGCCAGGATGTAGTTGCCCTTGTACTTGGCCATGATCTCCTCCAAGATGGCCTCGGCCTGGTGGCCGGCGGCGGCCATCAGCGTGTCGTCGTAGTCCAGCGAGATCATGGACAGCACCACGTCCTTGGCCAGCGGGTGCGCCGAGCGGATGAAGCTTTCCGAACAGCAGGTGCATTCCAGCCCGTGCAGCCACAGCACGGGCGTGCGCGGCTTGGTCTCCATGGCGTGCGCGATCTGCGGTACGAAGGCAGAGCCCAGCCCCAGCGAGGTGGCGGTGAGCGAGCAGTATTTGAGAAAGCTGCGGCGCGAGATGCCCTGGCGGCGCATCACCTCGTAGAAGGTTTCCATCGTCCAATGTCTCCGTTTGTTGTGCGTGGGTCGTGGGCCCAACCGGTCGCATGGCAGCGGCTGGTGCGGAGACTTTTGCAAGCCACGCGCCAAGTTGCAGAGGGCACGGGAAAACACGGGGAGGGGGTGGCCAGGTGCTTGATTTATTTCAGGATGTTGCTGGCGAGCAGGGCGGGTGTGTGGATCGCCGAGAGAGTGGGTGGAAGAGGGCTTGCCGGTGTGGGGGTGGTGGTGGAAGGGGGGTGATCGGTGGGTGCGGGTTCCTGGATGCAGCGGGGTGCGGCGAAGTGAGAGATCGCAGGCGTAGCGTGGCCGAGTAAATTAGTAAAAAGCGACAAATATGATCTGTTAGATCAATAAAGGCGTCGGAATTGAACGTGCGCGAAGGCCAAGTTCAAGAATTGCGACATGGACCGCAACACGTGTATGTGTGTTTGCTCGTGCGCGCAACAAGTGCGATGCACCGTCTACCACTCGCGTGATCCCCTCACCGCTTGCCCAACAACGGCGACCGCCCCAGCTTCTCTCGCTTCGCCGCCACCACCGGCCGCACATCCGACCACCGCGCCTGCGCGATGGCCACATCCAGCGACGGCAGGCTCCAGATCTTCTGCAGCCGCAAGCTGTTCATGCCCTCGTTCCACGCATGCAGCATGCGCTTGCCGGTCTCGCGGAATGCCGGGTACCGACCAGCCGTCTCCACCACCAGCGGCGTCACGCGCACCATCGCCTCGCAGATGCGCTCCACGCGCTCTTTGGTCTGGGCGGGCATCACGCCGCAGCGGGTCTGCAGAAAACGCTCCAGCGCCTTGCCCGGCGTCCAGGTGCTGCGGCCTTCCACCGGCATGCCCGGCGGGTTCTTTGCGAAGTCGTCGTAGACGGTGGTGGTCAGCATGTCGTAGACGGGTGCCAGCGCAATGCTGTCGCGCGACGCGTAGAGCAGCGCGACATTCTTGGTGTGGCAATCCGCGTTGCGCAGGGCGTAGGTCAGCAGCAGCAGGTCGGCCAGTTGCGACAGCGCGGCGTTCTGCTGAGCGGGGCTGGGCACCACGTCCTTGATGCGAGCGACGACGCGCTCCCAGGTCGATTGGTACTTTTCTTCGGGACGCAGCAACAGCAGGCTGCAGAGGTCTTCCATGCCCAGGCGCGTGACGCCGTCGTCCGCAAAGTCGAAGCGGTGCACCACCAGCGCCTGGCCGTCGTCGGAGACCTCGGTTCGCGCGGTCGGGATACCGGCCTGGCGCGCCACCTCCATGCACAAGTGCTCATTCAGCGCCACGCCCGGCAGCCGGACGGTGGTGCCCTTGATGATGTGGCGCTCGGTGGCGAGCGTGGCCTTGCCGTGTTCCGCCAAGGTGTTGGGCGACAGGAACTTGGGCACAACGCCCGACACACCCGACGCGGCATGGCGGCGCACCAGCTCGACGAAGGCCGCCTCGGCGTTGTCGCCACGCAGGATGTCGGCCAGTTCGAAGGGCACCGGTGGCTGGTGTGGATCGGCGCCCGGTGCTGCCACCTTCACGCGGCCGATGGCGTTGCGGCCCACCACGGCCAGCAGGTTCATCGGCGATGCGCCCACGTGCGGGCCCAGTTGCTCCTGCAGCACGGACAGCAGAAAGCCCTCCGGCAGATTCATGCGAAACACGGGGTGCAAGTCGGGGTAGGCGTAGGACTCGGTGCGCACCGGCATCAGCAGCGAGACGAATTGCTCGGCCTCGGCGTCCGGGTGGTAGGCCATCACGTGGCGAAAGCCGTCGACGGACTCCAGCGTGGCCACGGGCGTGTTGTGCACGAAGACATGCAGCTTCATTGCGCGGATTCAGGGTTGCCAGCCAGGGCGCGTTGCCGTTCTGCCAGTGCATCGTCGAGCGTGAACGCACGCTGCACCGGCACGTAGTTCAGCTCGTGGCCCAGCACTTCGAGCAGTCGCAGCAGCTTGCGCGCGCCGAACTCGGCCACGCCACCGGTCTCGAAGCGCGCGAGTGTGGACTGGCCCATGCCGCACAGCGTGGCCAGTTCCTTTTGGGTCATGCCGCGCTCTTTGCGCAGGCGCGCCATCGCTTGGCCAAGGTCGGGCAGGGTGTTCATATGCTGTATTTGCTATAGAAATACCGAGAGTTCAGAATTGAAACTTTTCAAAGTGGACAATTTATAGCATATACGGCATCATTGTGCGCGTGTGTTCTATACCGTGCGAATTGCCGCACCGTCACCCACCGTCGGCTGCAGACCCACCCCCAGCG
Source organism: Rhodoferax sp. RT4P68 (assembly GCF_056521305.1). Taxonomy (NCBI): domain Bacteria; kingdom Pseudomonadati; phylum Pseudomonadota; class Betaproteobacteria; order Burkholderiales; family Comamonadaceae; genus Rhodoferax; species Rhodoferax sp. RT4P68. The sequence goes on along the minus strand of NZ_JBWMBB010000010.1, from coordinate 256,729 downwards.
CCAGATGCCGCCCATAGTGCTCCGCCAGGTACGCCTCTCCCCGCTCCAGCACAAAGTACCGAAACGCCTCCGCCGCCGGTGACAGCAGCTTGCTCAGCGTGTGCACCACGTTCCAGGCCCGCAGCACTGGCGCGCCCTCCACGTCCAGCAGCGCGATCAGCTTGTTGTCCAGCTCCAGGCCCAGCGTGTGCAGCGACAGAAAGCTCAGGCCCATGCCGGCCATCACGGCCTGCTTGATGGTCTCGTTGCTGGCCATCTCCATCGTCACATGTGGCGCCACGCGGGCGTTGGCCAGGAAGCGTTCCATCGCCGCGCGCGTGCCCGAACCCGGCTCGCGCACGATGAAGTCCTGCTCGCGCATCGCCTCCACCGGCAGCGAGGCCATGCGTACCAGCGGGTGATCGGGCGCGGCCACGAACACGTGCGGGTGCGCGGCAAAGGGCTCGGCGCGCGTGGCCAGCTCCTGCGGTGGGCGGCCCATGATGGAGATGTCCACCTCGTTGGCGTGCAGCATGCGCACCAGCTGCTCGCGGTTGCCCACCGCCAGCCGGATCTCGACCGCAGGGTGCTCACGCCGAAACTCGGCCAGCAGGCGCGGCAGAAAGTATTTGGCCGTGCTGACCATGCCGATGGCCAGGGTGCCGGCCTCCAGCTTCTGCAACCGCGCGGCCGTGTCTTCGGCGTCTTTCAACGTGGCGAGGATCTTGCGGGCGTGGACCAGCATGTACTCCCCCACCGTCGTCAACGCCACCTGCCGGCCCGTGCGTTCGAACAGCGGCAGGCCGACATGGCCTTCCAGTTCCTTGACCTGCATGGTCACGGCCGGTGGGGACAGGTGCAGCGCCTGCGCGGCGCGCGCAAAGCTCAGATGGCGGGCGACCTCGCTGAAGACGCGTAGCTGGCGGAATGTGGCGTTGCGCATCGGGGTGTTCTCCTGTCTCGGTTAAGCAATAACTGAACCCAGCCCAAAGAACTATTGAATATACGAAAACACGCCCGCTTCCTACATTGGCTCCACCCCTTCATCACCCACCCACAGGAGCCCCATGGAACCCACCCGCACCGAGATCACCGACGCCAAGAAGCGCTACAGCGCTGGCGTGCTCAAGTACAAGCAGATGGGCTACTGGGTGCCCGACTACCAGCCCAAGGACACGGACACTCTGTGTCTTTTCCGGATCACTCCGCAGGACGGTGTGGATCCGGAAGAGGCCGCCGCCGCCGTGGCCGGTGAATCCTCCACTGCCACCTGGACGGTGGTGTGGACCGACCGGCTCACCGCCTGCGACAGCTACCGCGCCAAGGCCTACCGCTGCGAGCCCGTGCCCAACAACCCCGGCCAGTATTTCGCCTGGGTGGCCTATGACCTGATCCTGTTCGAGGAAGGTTCCATCGCCAACATGACGGCCAGTTTGATCGGCAATGTGTTCAGCTTCAAACCACTGAAGGCGGCGCGGCTGGAGGACATCCGCATCCCCGTGGCCTACGTGAAGACCTTCAAGGGCCCGCCCACCGGCCTGGTCGTGGAGCGCGAGCGGCTCGACAAGTTCGGCCGGCCGCTGCTGGGCGCCACCACCAAGCCCAAGCTGGGTCTGTCGGGACGCAACTATGGCCGCGTGGTCTACGAGGGCCTGAAGGGCGGGCTGGACTTCATGAAGGACGACGAGAACATCAACAGCCAGCCCTTCATGCACTGGCGTGACCGCTTCCTGTTCGTGATGGATGCCGTGAACAAGGCCAGCGCCGAGACCGGCGAGGTCAAGGGCAGCTACCTGAATGTGACCGCCGCGACCATGGAAGACATGTATGAGCGCGCCGATTTCGCCAAGGACCTGGGCAGCGTGATCGTGATGATCGACCTGGTGATCGGCTACACCGCCATCCAGAGCATGTCGAACTGGGCGCGCAAGAACGACATGATCCTGCACCTGCACCGCGCGGGCCACGGTACCTACACGCGCCAGAAGAACCACGGCGTGAGCTTTCGCGTCATCGCCAAGTGGATGCGCCTGGCCGGTGTGGACCACATCCATGCCGGCACGGCGGTGGGCAAGCTCGAAGGCGACCCGATGACGGTGCAGGGCTACTACAACGTCTGCCGCGACAGCTACACCAAGACGGACCTGCCACGCGGCCTGTACTTCGACCAGGACTGGGCCGACCTCAAGAAGATGATGCCCGTGGCCTCGGGCGGCATCCACGCCGGCCAGATGCACCAGCTGATCGACCTGTTTGGCGACGACGTGGTGCTGCAGTTCGGCGGCGGCACCATCGGCCACCCGATGGGCATCCAGGCCGGGGCGGTCGCCAACCGCGTGGCACTCGAATGCATGGTCAAGGCGCGCAACGAAGGGCGTGACATCGCCAGCGAAGGCCCGTCCATCCTGCGCCAGGCCGCGCGCAGCTGCAGCCCGCTGAAGGCAGCGCTCGACACCTGGGGCGAGATCTCCTTCAACTACGAAAGCACCGACACCAGCGACTACGTGGCCACCCCGGCCACGTCTTGAAAGGAACCCGCACCATGATGACCAACCCCACCGGCCGGCTGACCCAGGGCCAGTTCAGCTTCCTGCCCAACCTGACGGACGCCGAGATCACCGCACAGATCGACTACGGCCTGCGCCGTGGCTACGCCTGGAGCGTGGAGCACACAGACGACCCGCACCCGCGCAACACCTACTGGAACATGTACGGCAACCCCATGTTCGACCTGGAGGACGCGGCCGGCGTGCTGCAGGAGCTGCAGGAGTGCCGCAAGGCCTTTCCCAACCGCTACATCCGCATGATGGCCTTCGACTCCACACGCGGCGTGGAGACGATCGCGATGAGCTTCATCGTCAACCGGCCCGATCAAGAGCCTGGCTTTGGCCTGGTGCGACAGGAGGCGAACGGCCGCAGCATGCGCTACACGGTGCGCGGCTACGCGAACGAGCGGCCCGAGACGCAGCGTTACGACGGGCCGCGCTGAGCACGGCGCAGGACCAGTACGACCTGTACGCCGATCTACGCACGGACTCTCGAGGCACCGCCATGCACCAGCCGCTCTACGCCATCCCCGGCAGCACCCCCCCGGTGCCGCAGCCGGGGGCTGCCCCCGCCACGGGGCTTGCGCCCACACCGCAGCCCGGGCCTGCCAGCGTGTCCGCCCGCACCGTGGCCGACGTGCTGGCCCAGTCCGATGTGGAGGCCGTGCTGCGTGAGCTGGACGATGAGCTCGTGGGCCTGGCACCGGTGAAGACGCGCATCCGCGATATCGCGGCCCTGCTGGTGGTCGACAAGCTGCGTGCCGCGCATGGCCTGGCGGCGCACGCGCCCAGCCTGCACATGTGCTTCACCGGCAACCCCGGCACCGGCAAGACCACGGTGGCGATGCGCATGGCCACCATCCTGCACCGGCTGGGTTATGTGCGCAAAGGCCACCTGGTGGCCGTGACGCGCGACGATCTGGTGGGCCAATACATCGGCCACACGGCACCCAAGACGCGCGAGGTGCTCAAGCGCGCCATGGGCGGCGTGCTGTTCATCGACGAGGCCTACTACCTGTACCGGCCCGAGAACGAGCGCGACTACGGGCAGGAGGCCATCGAGATCCTGCTGCAGGCCATGGAGAACCAGCGCGACGATCTGGTCGTGATCCTGGCCGGTTATGCCGACCGCATGGCCACGTTCTTCCAGTCGAACCCGGGCATGAACTCGCGCATCGCGCACCACCTGGCGTTCCCGGACTACAGCACGGGCGAGCTCATGCAGATCGCCCAGACCATGCTGGCCACGCAGCGCTACACGCTCGCGCCGGATGCGGAGCAGGCGTTTGCGCGCTACCTGGATCTGCGCATCGCCCAGCCGCATTTCGCCAACGCGCGCAGCGTGCGCAATGCACTGGACCGCGCGCGCCTGCGCCAGGCCAGCCGCTTGTTCGCGCAGCGTGACCGCCCGTGGACCGCGGATGAGCTGCAGACGCTCGCGGCCGACGACATCCTGGCCAGCCGCCTGTTCCAGACTGCGGAGGCCGACCATGCTGCAAGCCCTGGTCTTTGATGTGGACGGCACGCTGGCCGACACCGAATCCACCCACCGCGCCGCGTTCAACCAGGCGTTTGCCGAAGAGGGCCTGGACTGGTTCTGGGACGAGGCGCTGTACACGCAGTTGCTCGACGTGGCCGGCGGCAAGGAACGCATCGCGCATTACGGCCGCCACCGGCGTGGCGACCGTGGTGCCTGTGTGGCCGACCTGGACCCGGCGCTGATCGATCGGCTGCACGCCCGCAAGACAGCGGCCTACGAGGCGGCCGTGCGCGATGGCGCGCTGACCCTGCGGCCCGGCGTGCGCGCGCTGATCGACGAGGCCGGCCGCACCGGCCTGCCGCTGGCCGTGGCGACCACCACCACGCCCGCCAACATCTGCGCCTTGCTGCGCCACACACTGGGCACGGCCTGGCGCCTGCGCTTCGCGGTGCTGGCCGATGGCCACAGCGCGCCGCGTAAGAAGCCGCATCCCCAGGCCTACCAGCAGGTGCTCGATGCGCTGGGCCTGCCGGCGCGCGATTGCCTGGCGTTCGAAGATTCATCCAACGGCCTGCGCGCGGCCACCGCCGCCGGCTTGCCCACCATGGTCACGCCCACCCGCTACACGGCGCATCACGATTTCGGCGCTGCGCTGCGTGTGCTCCCCGACCTGAACGGCGTGGACATCGCCAAGCTGCGCCAGTGGCACGAGAACATCACATGACACCGATCCGCATCGCCCCCTCGCTGTTGTCGGCCGACTTTGCCCGCCTGGGCGAAGAGGTGCGCGCCATCGAGGCCGCTGGCGCCGACTGGCTGCACTTTGACGTGATGGACCAGCACTACGTGCCCAACCTCACCGTCGGCCCGCTGGTCTGCGAGGCCATCCGCCCGCACACGCGGCTGCCCATCGACGTGCACCTGATGGTTGAGCCCGTGGACCTGTTGGTGCCGCTGTTCGCCAAGGCCGGGGCCAACGTCATCAGCTTTCACCCCGAGGCCTCGCGCCATGTGGACCGCACGCTGGCGCTGATCCGCGAATACGGTTGCCAGGCTGGCCTGGTGCTGAACCCGGCCACGCCGCTGGCCTGCCTGGACCACGTGATGGACCGGCTGGACCTGGTGCTGCTGATGAGTGTGAACCCCGGCTTCGGTGGCCAGGCCTTCATCCCGTCGACCTTGCCCAAGCTGCGCGCCGCGCGGGGCCTGATCGAGCGCCACTTTCGGCAGACCGGCCGGCGCATCGCGCTGGAGGTGGACGGCGGCGTGAAGCTGTCCAACATCGCCGAGATCGTGGCCGCCGGTGCCGACACCTGCGTGGCCGGCAGCGCCGTGTTCGGCGCGCCCGATGCCGACGGCGGCTACCGCGGCGTGGTGCAGGCATTGCGCCGTGCGGCCACCCCACAAGATTTGAAACCTCAGGAGACCTCATGCCCCACCACCACACACTGACGCAGTTCCTCATCGAACAGCGAAGGCGCTTCCCCGACGCCAGTGGCGACTTCAACGCGCTGATCCTCGACGTCGCCCTGGCTTGCCGCGCCATCGCGCGCAGCGTGGCCCAGGGCGCGCTGCTGCAGGCACCGGCCGGCGGGGAGGTCAATGTGCAGGGCGAGGTGCAGCAGCCGCTGGACCTGGCCAGCAACGCCATCTTCCTGCGCACGAACGAGTGGGGCGGCCACCTGGCCGGCATGGTGTCCGAAGAGCTCGAGGTGCCGCACCAGATCCCGACCGTCCACCCGCGCGGCAAGTACCTGCTGGCCTTCGACCCGCTGGACGGCTCGAGCAACATCGACGTCAACGCGTCGGTGGGCAGCATCTTCTCGATCCTGCGCGCGCCGGCCGAGTGCGTGGCCAGCGGGCGCGACGTGACCGAGGCCGACTTCCTGCAGCCCGGCAGCACGCAGGTGGCCGCTGGCTATGCGCTGTACGGCCCCTCCACCATGCTGGTGCTGAGTGTGGGCACGGGCGTTGTCGCTTTCACGCTCGACCCGAACCTGGGCGAGTTCATGCTGACGCACCGGGACATTCGCGTGCCCGAGACCACGCGCGAGTTCGCGATCAACGCCAGCAACAGCCGCTTCTGGGAGGCGCCCATCAAGCGCTACATCGACGAGTGCCTGGCCGGCACCGCAGGCCCGCGCGAGAAGGACTTCAACATGCGCTGGATCGCCAGCCTGGTGGCCGAGGCGCACCGCATCCTGATGCGCGGAGGCGTGTTCCTGTACCCGCGCGACAGCAAGACGGCAGGCGTGCCGGGCCGCCTGCGGCTGCTGTACGAGGCCAACCCCATCGGCTTCCTGATCGAGCAGGCCGGTGGGCGCGCCAGCACCGGCCGCGGCCCCGTGCTGGCGGTGCAACCGGACGCGCCGCACCAGCGCGTGGGCCTGGTGTTCGGCTCCAGGCTGGAGGTCGAGCGCATCGAGCGCTACCACGCCGAGCCACCGACCAACACCAGCAACCCCCTGTTCGCCGAGCGCGGCCTGTTTCGTATCTGAGAGAAGAGCACCATGTCTGAACGCCATCCCATCATCGCCATCACCGGATCATCCGGCGCGGGCACCACGTCCGTCACGCGCACTTTCGAGAACATCTTCCGCCGCGAGGGTGTGAACGCCGCCGTTGTCGAGGGCGACAGCTTCCACCGCTACGACCGCCTGGAAATGAAAGCCCGCCAGGCCCAGGCCGAAGCGGACGGTGACCGCAACTTCAGCCACTTCGGCCCGGCCACCAACCTGTTCGCCGAGCTGGCCGGCACGTTCGCCAGCTACGCCAAGGCCGGCACGGGCCAGCACCGCAAGTACCTGCACGACGCCGTGGAGGCCACGCCCTACGGCCAGCCGCCCGGCACGTTCACGCCCTGGACCGACCTGCCGGCCGGTACCGACCTGTTGTTCTACGAGGGCCTGCACGGGGCCGTGGTCACGCCCGAGGTCAATGTCGCGCAATACCCCGACCTGCTGATCGGCGTGGTGCCGGTCATCAACCTGGAATGGATCCAGAAGCTGTGGCGCGACGAGAACCTGCGCGGCTATTCGGCCGAGGCCGTGACCGACACCATCCTGCGCCGCATGCCTGACTACGTGCACTACATCTGCCCGCAGTTCGCGCACACGCATGTGAACTTCCAGCGCGTGCCGGTCGTGGACACGTCCAACCCGTTCATCGCGCGCGACATTCCGACCGCGGACGAGAGCATGGTGGTGATCCGCTTCGCCCAGCCCAAGGGCATCGATTTCCAGTACCTGCTGAACATGGTGCATGGCTCGTGGATGTCGCGCGCCAACACCATCGTCGTGCCCGGCGGCAAGATGGCGCTGTCCATGCAGCTGATCTTCACGCCGTTCATCTGGCGGATGATGGAGCGCAGGAAGCGCGCAACCCAGTGAGCCACCCCCCAGCCTCCGCGTTGCGCGCTCCGCCAACCCCCCTCTGCTACGCGAGGGGGGCGCACCCAGCGGCCTGGCAGAGCCAGTTCCGCGGGTGCCCTGGTAGGGCCTGCTCCGCGGCCCTCGGAGCCGCAATCTGCGCGCCCCCGCTTGACCCACCGCCTGCACAAGGCGCAACGGAAAGTTGACATGATTTCTTCAGAACGCCTGGCCAACGCCTTGCGCATGCTGGCCGTCGATGCGGTCGAGCAGGCCAACTCCGGCCACCCCGGCGCGCCCATGGGCATGGCCGACATCGCAGAAGTGCTGTGGCGCCGCCACCTGCGCCACAACCCATCTGACCCGCAGTGGCCCGACCGCGACCGCTTCGTGCTGTCCAACGGCCACGGCTCGATGCTGCTGTATGGCCTGCTGCACCTCACGGGCTACGACCTGCCGATGGATGAGCTGCGCCGCTTTCGCCAATTGCACAGCAAGACGCCGGGCCACCCCGAGTTCGGCCTCACGCCCGGTGTGGAGACCACCACCGGCCCGCTGGGCCAGGGCCTGGCAAACGCGGTGGGCATGGCGCTGGCCGAGAAGCTGCTGGCGGCCGAGTTCAATCGGCCCGGCCACAGCATCGTCGACCACATGAGCTATGTCTTTGTGGGCGACGGCTGCCTGATGGAAGGCATCAGCCACGAAGCCTGTTCGCTGGCCGGCACGCTGCGCCTGTCCAAGCTCGTCGTGGTCTACGACGACAACGGCATCTCGATTGACGGCGACGTGCGTGGCTGGTTCACCGACGACACGCCGCGCCGCTTCGAGGCCTACGGCTGGCATGTGATCGCCGGCGTCGACGGCCACGACGCGCAGGCCGTGGACGCCGCACTGGAACTGGCCCGCGCGCAGGCGCAGCAGCCGGACGGGCGGCCCACGCTGGTCTGCTGCCGCACCGTGATCGGCCAGGGCGCGCCGAACAAGGCGGGCGGCCATGACGTGCACGGCGCAGCGCTGGGCGCGGCCGAGGTGGCGGCCACGCGGGCGGCGCTGGACTGGACGGCCGCGCCGTTTGAGATGCCGCCGGACATTGCCGCCGCCTGGGACGCACGCGAACGCGGTGCGCAGCTGCACGCTGACTGGCGCGCAGGGTTTGCCGCCTATCGTGCGGAGCACCCGGCCCTGGCGGCTGATTTCGAGCGCCGCATGGCCGGCACGCTGCCAGAGGGCTTCGCTGACCGCCTGCCCGCATTGCTGGCCGCCGTGCCAGCAGACGCCGTGGCCACGCGCAAGGCCAGCCAGCGCGCGCTGGACGCCCTGGCACCGTTGCTGCCCGAGCTGTTCGGCGGCAGCGCCGACTTGACGGGCTCCAACCTCACGAACTTCAAGGGCTGCGTGACCGCAGGCCGCGACCGCCCGGGCAACCACCTGAGCTGGGGCGTGCGCGAGTTCGGCATGGCCGCCGCGCTGAACGGCATGGCGCTGCACGGTGGATTCATCCCCTATGGCGGCACCTTCCTGACCTTCAGCGACTACAGCCGCAACGCCATTCGCATGGCCGCGCTGATGCAGTTGCGCGTGGTGCACGTGTTCACGCACGACAGCATCGGCCTGGGCGAGGACGGGCCCACGCACCAGAGCGTGGAGCATGTGCCTTCGCTACGGCTGATCCCGGGCCTGGACGTTTGGCGGCCGGCCGATGGGCGCGAGACCTTCGTCGCCTGGCAGCAGTCGCTTCAGCGTGCAGACGGCCCGAGCGCGCTGGCCCTGTCGCGGCAGAACCTGCCCGCGTTGACAAGCGCCGTGCCAGCCGAGCACATCGCGCGTGGCGGCTACGTGCTGGCCGACGCGGCGGACGCACGCGCCGTGATCCTGGCCACCGGCTCGGAACTGCAGTTGGCCATGCGGGCGCACGAAGCGCTGGCATCCGTCGGCATCGCGACGCGCGTGGTGTCCCTGCCCTGCACGAACGTGTTCGACCGCCAGCCGCGCGCCTGGCGCGACAGCGTGCTGCCGCGCGATCTGCCGGCCGTGGCCGTGGAGGCTGCGCACCCGGATTTCTGGCACAAGTACGTGGGGCGCGAGGGCCGTGTCATCGGCATCGCGCGCTTCGGTGAATCGGCGCCCGCACCGGCCTTGTACGCGCATTTCGGCATCACGGCCGCGCGCGTCGAGCAAGCCGTGCGCGAACTGCTGGAGGTGGTGACATGAAGGCCTTTGAACTCGCGCTGTTCGACCTGGACGGCACCTTGATCGACACCGCACCGGAGATCGCCGACGCCGTCAACGACACGCTGACGCGATTCGACCTGCCGCAGGTCAGCGAGGCACGTGTCACCGGCTGGATCGGCCACGGCACGCACGAGCTGCTGGTGCAGGCGCTGTCGTCGCAGGGCGAGACGGGCGTGGCCATCGTGCGCGGATCGGAGAGCCTGCGGCTGGCCAGCCTGGAGTTCGACCGCTTCTACCTGGCGCGTTGCGGCACGCGCAGCACGCTGTACCCGCAGGTGCGCGAGACGCTGGCCGCGCTGCGCGCAAGTGGCGTGGCGCTGGCGCTGGTCACCAACAAGGAGGCGCGCTTCGCGCAGCGCCTGCTGGCCGCGCATGGCCTGGATACCGCGTTCGACCGCGTGATCGGCGGCGACACGCTGCCCACCAAAAAGCCCGACCCGGATGGCGTGCACGCGTGCCTGGCCCAGTTCGGCGTGAACGCGGAACGCGCGCTATTCGTCGGCGACTCGTCGATCGACGTGGCGACCGCGCGTGCTGCCGGCGTTGCCGTATGGGCCGTGCCCTATGGCTACAACCAGGGCAAGCCGATTGCCACCAGCGCGCCTGACCGTTTGATCGACGACATCTCCGCATTGCTTTGAATTTCTGATTCCCAAGGACTCCTCATGCCTCTCGTTTCCCTGCGCCAAGTGCTGGACCACGCCGCCGAACACGGCTACGGCATCCCCGCTTTCAACGTCAACAACCTGGAGCAGATCCAGGCCATCATGGAAGCCGCGCAGGAGACCGACAGCCCGGTCATCCTGCAGGCCAGCGCCGGTGCCCGCCAGTACGCAGGCGAGGCCTATCTGCGCCACATGGTGCTGGCCGCAGTCGAGGCCCATCCCGGCCTGCCCGTGGTGCTGCACCAGGACCACGGTGCCTCGCCGGCGGTGTGCCAGCAGGCCATCCGCTCGGGCTTCACCAGCGTGATGATGGACGGCTCGCTGCGCGAGGACGCCAAGACGCCGGCCGATTACGCCTACAACCTGGCCGTCACCCGCCGCGTCTGCGAGATGGCGCATGCCGTCGGCGTGTCGGTGGAGGGTGAACTCGGTTGCCTGGGCTCGCTGGAGACGGGCGAGGCCGGTGAGGAGGACGGCGTCGGCGCCGAGGGCAAGCTCACGCACGACATGCTGCTGACCGACCCTGCACAAGCCGCCGACTTCGTGCGCGAGACCGGCGTGGATGCGCTGGCCATCGCGATTGGCACCAGCCACGGCGCCTACAAGTTCACGCGCCAGCCCACCGGCGACATCCTCGCCATGGACCGCATCGCCGCCATCCACGCGGCCGTGCCCGACACGCACCTCGTGATGCACGGCAGCTCCAGCGTGCCGCAGGAATGGCTGGCCATCATCCGCGCCCACGGCGGCGAGATCCGCGAGACCTATGGCGTGCCGGTGGAGGAGATCCAGCGCGGCATCGCCAGTGGCGTGCGCAAGATCAACATCGACACCGACATCCGCCTGGCGATGACGGGCGCCATGCGGCAGAACATGGCCGAGCACAAGAGCGAGTTCGACCCGCGCAAGGCGCTGGCGGCTGCCAAGAGGGCGGCGCGGGCCATCTGCAAGGCGCGGTTCGAGGCGTTCGGCTGTGCGGGGCGGGGCGCGGCGGTGCTGGCGTAGCACTTGGGTGCTGCGTCGGCGTGTAGACAGGAGTGCAGCATGACCACGATGAACATCCACATCGAAGACGACCTGAACGCCCGCGTGGCGGCCGCCGCCCAGCGCGCTGGCAAGACTGCGCACGCCTTCGTGCTCGATGCCATCGCCCAGTCCGTGGACCAGGCGGAGCTGGACGAAGAGATGCATCGCGTAACGGACGCGCGCTGGGCCGGTGTGCTGGCCACCGGCAAGGCCGTGCCGTGGGACGACGCGAAGGCCTACCTCGCAGCACGCAGTGGTGCTGCTGCGGCTCAAGGCACAGCTGTGGCCACCGGCAACTCCAGCACGAACTCCGCCCCGCCCTCGGCGTGATTGCGGGCCGTCAGCGCGCCCCCGTGCTGCTCGACGATCCCATAACTGATCGACAAACCCAGCCCCGTGCCCTTGCCGACCGGCTTGGTCGTGAAGAAGGGGTCGAAGATGCGGCCCAGGTGGTCTTCTGCGATGCCCGGCCCGTTGTCGCGCAGGCGCAGGCGCACGCGCCCGGCGGCCATCTCGGTGTCGATCCAGATTTGCACCGGCGTACGGCCCGCCGCCGTCGCTGCGTCCAGCGCGTTCTGCAACAGGTTCATCAGCACCTGCTGCAACTGGCCGGCGCTGCCGCTCACGGTCGCGGCCGGGCCGGCAACCCAGTGGACGGCGAAGTCGAGGGGCGCGCCCTTGCGGATCCACAGGATCGCGCGCTCGACCACCTCGTTCAACGCCACGGCGGCGCGCGCTTCCGGGTCCATGGCCGAGAAGCGCTTCAGGCCATGGACGATGTCGGCGGTGCGTTGCGCGCCCTCCAGCGTGCCTTCGATCAGCGAGGGCAGGTCGCCCAGCACATGGTCGATGCGCAGGCGCTGGCGCAGCGCGGCCAGGGCCTCACGCGGCTCGCCTGCGTCCACGGCGGCCAGGTAGTCGCGCAGGCGCTGCAGGTAGCGGTCCAGCGCGTGCACGTTGCCCAGCACGAAGCTGATGGGGTTGTTGAGCTCGTGCGCCACGCCGGCCACCAACCGGCCCAGCGAGGCCATTTTTTCGGAATGCACCAGCTGCTGCTGCGCGCGCTTGAGCGCCTCGTGCGCCGCCCGCAGTTCCTGGTAGGCGCGCTTGAGTTCGGCCGTCGGGCGGCCCACGAACACCGTGCCCAGGCGGCGCCCGTTGGCGGCCGTGCGCGGCGTGCAGTTGGCGTCCACCGGCACGGCCTGGCCACGGGCGTCCAGCAGGTTGAGCTCCATGGTCTCGCCCTGGCGCGATGCCCGGGTGTTGGCCAGCAACTGGCGCACGCGCTGCTTGCTGTCGTCGTCGGCCAGCAAGGTCTCGAACAACAGGCCGCGCAACTGGTCTTCGGTGCGGCCGGCCAGTTCACACAGGGAAGCATTGGTCTGCTCGATGGCGCCGTGGGCGTCGCAGACGATCAGCACGTCGGACATCGCCGTGATCACGCTGAACACGAACTGCTGCGACTGTTCCAGCTCGGCGTTCTTCTTCTCCAGCTCGACCTCGTCGTCGATGAGCTGCGAATAGACCTCGTCCATCTTCTGGATCACGTCCATCCACACGGCGTCGTCGATGCCGTGTGGGCTGGGGCCTGCGGCGTCCATCTCCTGCTGTTTCTGCTGGAGCAGCGTGGAGCCTGAGATTCTGGGCGGCGGCATCGTGGTGGGTGCCCTCAAAGGGCGAAAGACAGCGCTGGTGGGACGGGTCCGGACGAAACGAAACTGGTGCCGGGGCCGGAGTCGAAAAAGTGGATATGCGCGGCGCGACTCGCCCCGACGAGCTTGACGTTTTGATCTTACCAAGCGCTCATGTGGCCAGCGCATCGGGACAGTGCCAGCTAGACCGGAACCGCATGTTTCGGGACGATGCGATGCCTCGAGTGTCCCAGAGCGCGGCGTCCTCGGCCAGGGTTCTCGTCATCCGCTCCGTCAAAGCAACGGCCACAGCCCGGCGCTGCCCGGCGGCCTGTGCACCGACGACTCTGCGGCACTTGCGCAAGATCAAGTGCCCGCAGCCGATGACCGCGATACATTGCCGTCGACAGCACGCAGGCTACGGCAACGGCCCTGCACGTAAGCCACCGCACAGACCCCCAGCCGCGGTTGGAATACAACCGTTCCCAGTCAGCAGCCATGGCGATTTCTCCACCACCAGAGGCTCCACATGACCCCTACGCTGTCCCCCGACCTGCGCCACCCGATGGATGCCCACTGGCGTGCCGCCGGCCACCTGCCCATCGGCGGCGCAGACGACCAAGACCTGCCCGAGATCGGCGACCGGCGCTGGAGCGCGCCCACACCATGACCATCCGAAACCTGGACCAGCTGTTCAACCCGTCTTCGGTGGCGGTCTTCGGTGCCTCACCGCGCCCTGGCAGTGTGGGCGCCACGGTGTGGCTGAACCTGCGCCACGGCGGCTTCAAGGGCCCCCTGTACGCCGTCAATCCCAAGCACCGCCAGCTCGACGACCGCCCGGTGTTCGCGCGCGCTGCCGACCTGCCCAGCGTGCCCGAACTGGCCGTGGTCTGCACGCCGCCGGCCACGGTGGCAGGGCTGATTGCCGAGCTGGGCGCGCTGGGCACCCGCGCCGCGGTGGTGATCACGGCCGGCCTGAGCGCCGCGCAGAAGCAGGCCATGCTGGACGCGGCGCGCCCCCACACGGTGCGCATCCTGGGGCCCAACTGCATCGGCCTGATGGCGCCGCACATCGGGCTCAACGCCAGCTTCGCCCATACCGACGCCGCACCCGGTCAGATCGCCTTCGTCTCGCAATCGGGCGCGCTGGTCACTGCCATGCTGGACTGGGCCCGCGCACGGCTCATCGGCTTCTCGCAGTTCGTCTCGCTGGGCGAGCATGCGGACGTGGACTTCGGCGACATGCTCGACTACCTGGCCAACGATCCGCGCACCCGCGCCATCCTGCTGTACATCGAGTCGGTCGAGTCGCCGCGCAAGTTCATGTCGGCCGCACGGGCCGCGGCGCGCAACAAGCCCGTCATCGTGGTCAAGGCCGGCCGCTCGGCCAAGGGCCAGCTGGCCGCGGCATCGCACACCGGTGCGATGGCGGGCTCTGACCTGGTGTATGCGGCAGCCATCGCGCGTGCCGGCATGCTGCGCGTGGACACGCTGCAGCAGCTCTTCCTGGCGGCCGAGACGCTCACGCGTTTCGGGGGCAACCGTAGCGAACAGCTGACCGTCCTGACCAACGGCGGTGGCGCCGGCGTGTTGGCGGCCGACGCAGCGGCGCATGCCGGCGTGCCGCTGCTGGAGCTGGCCCCGGCCACGCTGCAGCGGCTCGATGCCGTACTGCCCGCCAACTGGTCGCATGCCAACCCGGTGGACATCATCGGCGATGCGCCGGTGACGCGCTACGTGCAGGCGCTGCAGGCCCTGTACGAGGATCCGCAGGTCGGCGCGGTGCTGTTCATCCATGCGCCGTCGGCCATCGTGCCCAGCGCGGCCATTGCCGAGGCGATGGTGCCACTGGCCGCGCAGCCCACACCGCGCCTGCTGGCCTGTTGGCTGGGCGAATCGGCCGTGGCCGAGGCGCGCAGCATCTTCCGGCACGCCGGCATCGCGAGCTTTGCCACACCGGAGGAAGCGGTCAGCGGCTTTGCCATGCTGCAGGCCTACCGCCACAACCAGGCGCAGCTGCTGGAGGCGCCCGCCAGCGCAAGCGCTGCGCAGACCTTCACCAGCACCGGCACAGCCGACCGGCTGGCCGTGGTGCGCGCCTTGGTCGCCCAGGTGCTGGCCGACGGCCGCGACATGCTCAGCGAGCCCGAGGCCAAAACCGTGCTGGGTGCCTACGGCATCCCGGTGGTGGCCACGCGCAGTGTCGGCACCCAGGCCGACGAGGCGGTCACCGCGGCCGAGGCCATCGGCTTCCCGGTGGCGTTGAAGATCCTCTCGGACGATATCTCGCACAAGTCCGATGTGGGCGGCGTGGCGTTGAACCTGGACTCCGCCACGCAGGTGCGCGTCACCGTGCAGGCGATGCTGGCGCGCGTGCGTCAGGCATTGCCGACGGCACGCATCCAGGGCTTTGCCGTGCAGCAGATGGTGCAGCACCCGCATGCGCACGAGCTGATCGTCGGCGCCAGCATCGACAACGTGTTCGGCCCCATCATCCTGTTCGGCCACGGCGGCACCTCGGTCGAAGTGGTGGCCGACCGCGCCGTGGCCCTGCCGCCGCTCAACACCGCGCTGGCCAGGGCGCTGGTGCAGCAGACCCGCGTGGCCCGGCTGCTGGGCGGCTACCGCAATACACCGGCCGCCGATCAGGACGCGCTGCACCGCGTGCTGGTGGCCGTGTCGGACCTGCTGGCGGAGGTTGCCGAGATCGCCGAGCTGGACATCAACCCGCTGCTGCTCAGCGACAAGGGTGCCATCGCGCTGGACGCGCGCATCCGCGTCAGCGCCGATGCGCCCGCCGGTGCGCGCAATTTCGCCATCCGCCCCTACCCCGCGCACCTGGTCGAGCAGACCACGTGGCAGGGCCGCGCGCTCACGCTGCGGCCGATCCGCCCGGACGACGAGGCCCGGCACCTGGCCTTTCTGGAGCGCCTGACGCCCGAGGACGTGCGCATGCGCGTGTTCCACAGCCGGCGCAGCATCGAGCGCAGCGAGCTGGCCCGCATGACGCAGATCGACTATGCGCGCGAGATGGCGCTGGTGGCGGTCGCGCAGGCATCCGACGGCAGCGAGGAAACACTCGGGGTCGTGCGCGCCCTGGCCGACCCGGACAACATCGACGCCGAGTTCGGCATCGTCGTGCGGTCCGATCTCCACGGCACGGGTCTGGGCGCGCTGCTGATGCGCAAACTCATCGACACGCTGCGCGCGCAGGGCACGCAGCGCCTGGTCGCCAGCGTGCTGACGCAGAACCACCGCATGCTGGCGCTGGCGCGTGCGCTGGGATTCGTGCCCGGCCCGCACCCGGCGATCGACGGGGTCCAGGAGATCGAGCTCCCGCTGGGGCGTATCGCGGAGATCGGCGGCGGCAGTGCGGCTGCCATGAACGCGGTGGCGCGAGCCGATGGCTGAGTCGCTGGCAGGCCTCGGCAGGGACATGGCATATCCGAGAAACAGTTGTGGCCGGCTGCTGCGCTTGCGGTAGGCCCATCACATGGACCACCCTGCCCGAAGTGCAGTCAGCCGGCGGCGTTACGCGTGGGTGCGCTCCGCATGACAATTGGTAGCTGCTTCGCAGCGACCTGCTCAACGTCTCGTATAAGCGCAGCCATGGCCTGCCACTCCTCTCGATGAACAGCCTGGGCGCGATCTCCTTGCTGGCGGGCGGCATCGGGCTGTTCCTGCTCGGCATGGGCATGATGACCGATGGACTCAAGCTGGCTGCGGGCCCCGCCTTGCAACGCATCCTGAGTGCCGCCACCCGTACCCGCTGGCAGGCGCTCGCCTCCGGTACGCTGATGACCGCGCTGGTGCAGTCGTCCAGTGCCGTCACCGTGGCCACCATCGGCTTTGTCAATGCGGGGCTGCTCGGCCTGGCGCCGGCCTTGTGGGTCCTGTTCGGCGCCAACGTTGGCACGACGATGACCGGCTGGATCGTTGCGCTGGTGGGCCTCAAGTTCAAGGTGGAGGCGCTGGCACTGCCGCTCATCGGCGTCGGTGTGCTGATGCGCCTGGGCGGCGAGCAACAGCGCCGCGGCGCATTCGGCAGCGCGCTGGCGGGCTTCGGCCTGCTGTTCCTGGGCATCGCCACGCTGCAGCAATCCTTCGTCGGTCTGGCGGGCCGGATCAGCCTTCCGCAGGGAGACGGTGTGCTCACGGTGCTGGCGCAACTGGGCATCGGGGCGCTAATGACGGTGCTGATGCAGTCGTCCAGTGCGTCGATGACCATGGCGCTGACGGCGGCACAAGGCGGGTTGCTCGATGTGCAGGGCGCGGCGGCCGTGGTCATCGGTGCCAACATCGGCACCACGGTGACGGCGCTGCTGGCCGCCATCGGTGCCACGCCCAACGCACGCCGGGCAGCGATGGCGCATGTGGCATTCAACGTCGTTACCGGCGCGGTGGCCCTGCTTCTGCTGCCGTGGCTGATCGGCGCTCTTGGCACCGCGCGCGAGGCGCTCGGCCTGCCGTCCGATCCCGCGGCCAAGCTGGCGCTGTTCCACACCACCTTCAACCTACTGGGCGTATTGTTGATGTGGCCGCTGGCGGCCCGCCTCACGCAATGGCTGCAACGGCGCTTCCGTGCCGCCGAAGAAGACGAAGCGCAGCCGCAGCATCTGGACGACAACGTGCTGGCCGTGCCGGCATTGGCCGTCGATGCGCTGGTGCTGGAGGTGGAACGCATCGGCCACATCGCTGTGCGGGCCCTGCGATCGGTGCTGGCTGGCGCCGGTCCCGTGGCCTTGGCCCGTGACCGTTCGGTGGCCGGCGCATTGGGCGCGGCAGCTGACGCGTTTGTCGAGCGCATGAACCGCGCAGCCATGCCACAACGGGCCAGCGAAAGGCTGGCCGAGGTGCTGCGCATCCAGCGCTACCACGAGACGTGCCTCGAACTGGCCATCGCTGCGTCGCCCCTGTCGGTGCCGCTTGCCGACCCTGTTGCAACCGCCCGGCATGCAGAGTTCGTGGCGCACATTGCCGCGCTCCTGGCCAGCTTCGACGCAACAGGACCGGCGGGTCCGTCCGGGCCATCGGCAACGAAGCCCGACACTGCCGGCATGGCCGACCTAGAACAGGCCTACGAAGCGCTCAAGGCCGCAGTCCTCGCAGCCGGCGCCGCCGGCCGGTTGCCCCTGGTCGAGATGGAGGCCATGCTGGGTCGCTACAGCGCACTTCGCCGTGCGATGCAGCAGGCGCACAAGGCGCACAAGGCGCTCAAGACGCGCATGCACCCGCTGCCGCAGGACCGATCCTGACACCGGCCGGTGGCGTGCCACCGGAAACGTCGTTGGCTGCTCTCAGGCTGCAGCAGCGACTCGCTGAACTCACAGGTACGGCGACAGCAACCCGGCCACGCCTTTGCGCAGTCGGGTGCCGAAGGGCAAGGAGCGCAGTTCGAATGCGGTGAGCTTGCGGGCCGCCGCGATGCGCGCCAACACGTTCGCTCAGCCGGTTCAGGCCCCGCATGCCGATTGCGAGGTCCCTCAACGGTCCTGAAGCTGGTGGCCCTGGTGGCGCGAGCCCCGGCGTTCGGCAGCTTCTGGTCAGCCGTCCACGCCGTACGGCTTGTGGGCATGGCAGGGACGCAGGATGGCGGCGATGACAACGGCATCCTGCACTGCGCGGCGGTCGCCCATCAGCGCGACGCGCGAGAAGCGGCGCGCACGGCGCGTTGGGTAAGGGGTGTGTTCCGCGTACAGAGCACGGGGTGCGTTGGACGCACCCGGCTGCGAAGGTGCTGCCGTCGGGCGTGCCCGCTCCTGTGGGCGCGCCTGTTGGGGCGGTTGCGGCACTGGCGGGCTGACCAGCACTGCGGCCTCCTCCACGGTCCGCCCCCATGACGTGGACAGCGCTTCGGCAGCAGGCGATGCCGTGGCGCCCGCCTGCGTGTTCTGGGGGGTTTGCGCGTTCTGCGCCTCGGCCGCCTTCCTGCGCAGGTAGTTGCGCACGAACTGGAACAGCGTTGCCAGCACGAAGACCGCCAGGAAGATCAACTCCAATGTGCTGCCACCCATGACCTGCCCCTCAGCCCTTGCGCCCGCTGGTGGGCGCGTCGTCGGTGCTGGCAATCTCCTCGCGCATGGCCGTGTCGGCCTGCATGTTCTGCATGCGGTAGTAGTCCATGATGCCCAGGTTGCCCTGGCGGAAGGCTTCGGCCATGGCGCGCGGCACCTCGGCCTCGGCCTCGACCACGCGGGCCCGCATCTCCTGCTCCAGCGCCACGGCCATGGCGCGGCGCTCCTCGGCCTTGGCCTGGGCGATCTGCTTGTCGGCGTTGGCCTGGTCGATCTGTAGCTTGGCGCCGATGTTCTCGCCCACGTCCACGTCGGCGATGTCGATGGACAGAATCTCGTAGGCCGTGCCCGCGTCCAACCCCTTGGCCAGGATGTGCTTGGAGATGTGGTCCGGGTTCTCCAGCACGTCCTTGTGGCTGGTGGCCGAGCCGATGGTGCTGACCATGCCCTCGCCCACACGCGCCATGATGGTTTCTTCACCCGCACCGCCGACCAGGCGTTCGATGTTGGTGCGCACCGTCACGCGCGAGACGGCGATGAGCTGGATGCCGTCCTTGGCCACGGCCGCAATGCGCGGTGTCTCGATCACCTTGGGCAGCACCGACATCTGCACCGCCTCCAGCACATTGCGCCCGGCCAGGTCGATGGCCGCGGCGCGCTGGAAGCTCAGCGGAATGTTGGCCTTGTCGGCCGAGATCATCGCGTTGACCACCCGTGTGACATTGCCGCCCGCGAGAAAGTGCGCCTCCAGGTCGTTGACGGACAGGTCGATGCCCGCCTTCGCCGCACTGATGCGCCCGGTCACGATGGTGGTGGGCGGTACGCGGCGCAAACGCATCGCGACCAGCGTGAACAAGCCCACGTACGCGCCCGAGGCCCAGGCGGCGATCCACAGCGGAATCGGCACCAGGTACAGCACCGTGGCCAATATCGCCACCACCAGCACCAGCAGGCCCACGCTGCCGGCAAGTCCGGCGATCATTTCATTCATGTCGTTTCCTTTGTGTTCGTCTGCATGACACCGTGCGCGCGGCGGCGCACGACGATCCGGTTGCCGTCCACGTGCACCACCTCGATGGGCGTGTCGGGCTCGATGAGCTCGCCGTCGGAGACCACGTCCACACGTTCGCCCCCGAAATCGGCGATGCCGGCGGGGCGCAACGTGGATGCGGCTCGACCGTGTTGCCCCAGCCAACGCTGGTCCGATGGGGGCGCGGAGCCATGGGCCGGGCCGGAGCCCAGGTGGGTGTCGAGCACCAGCCGGCGCGAGAGGGGCAACCGCGGCAGGAAGCGCAGCAGCACCAGACCGGCCACCAGGGTCACCAGCAGCGCGATGACCACGCGCCACACTGCAGCAACCACCACCGTGGCCGTGTCACCGGCGCCCGTCATCGCCATGACCAGCGCGCCCACCAGGGCAGCGAGCCCCAGTGCGCCCGCGATGCCGAAGCCGGGGATGAAGAACAGCTCCGCCACCAGCAGTGCGATGCCCGCTGCAACCAGCAGCATCTCCTCCCATCCTGCGAGCTGCACCAGCCAGTGGCCCCAGAAGAACAGCGCCAAGCTGGCCACGCCCAGGGCGCCGGCCAGACCCAGGCCCGGCGTGCGCAGCTCCACGAAAATGCCCAGCATGCCCACGCTGATCAGCAGCGAGCTGACCACGGGATGCGTCAGGAAGCGGACCAGTTGCTCGGCCCAGTGCGGCGAAGCATTGCGCACTTCTGCACCCGCCAGGCCCAGGTGGGCGAGCACGCCCTCCAGTGAATCCGCGCGCGTGTCCGCCACCTTGTGCTTTAGTGCCTCCTCGGTGGTAAGCGTCAGCAACTTGCCCTTCTCGACCACGCCCGGCACGGCCACATCGGCGTCGACCATGGCCTCGGCCAGCAACAGCGGCCGCTTGCGCGCCTCGGCCGTGGCACGAAACTCCTTGCGCACGTAGGACACCGTTTTCTCGTCGGCGGGCTTGGCTTCAGCGCCCGGGGACCCGCCCAGTACCGGCGCTGCCGCGCCGATGGTGCTGCCGGGCGCCATGACCAGGGTCTGGGCGGACAGGGCGATCAGGGCGCCCGCCGAGATGGCGCGCTTGTTCACGAACGCCACCGTGTGCAGCGGCGAGCCGAGCAGCGCGTCGCGGATCTGCACCGCGCCATCGACGCGCCCGCCGAAGGTCTCGATCTCGAACACCACAGCCGCCGCGCCGGCCTCCTTGGCTTCACCCAGCACGCGCCGCACGAAGGGCGCCTGGCCGAGATCGATCACACCGTCGATGGCGACCACGTAGACCAATGGCCGAGCACTCTGCGGTTGCGCCGAGGCGAAATGGGCCAGCACGCCGCAGGCGAGCAATACCCACGCCGCCAGCAGGCGAACCATTCGAACAGACATGTCGCCCCCTATGTCGCTCGCGTGCCAAGTCCAGAAAATGCCGGATAGAGGACACGCAGCGCTACACAGTAGGGCTGGCCCAGCGGTTCGTATATTGCGCTGTGCGATGGCCTGTTCCGTCGCGGGGCAATTGGTCGATCCTGGACAATCTTGTGGGGGTGTTTTTTTGGTTTCGTCGTCAAGCATTGCGGACGTTCTGGCGCGTCACGAAGGGCTTTGTTGTCCCGCTGCCGGGTTCGACCTGGTGAAGAGAATTCGCCGTCCGGTTCCCGGAAAAGTACATTGAGCCGATGAGTCTGTTCACGATCGCTTTGCTGCCATGGCTTGGTGCCGCCGTGGTCGGCATGTTGCCCGTTGGCGCCCGTCGTATGCATGCCCTGGTGGCCGGCGCGGTGGCGCTGGTCGTGACGGGGTTACTGCTGCTGGCGGCCCCTGCCGTCTTCGATGGCCAGGTGCTGCGCGCCAGCGTGCAGTGGCTGCCGGCGCTCGGCCTGAATCTGGGCTTCCGCATGGACGGGCTGGCCTGGCTGTTCGTGCTGCTGATCGGCGGCATTGGCGCGCTGATCGTGCTCTACGCCGCCTGGTACCTGGACCCGGACGATCCCCACAGCCCCAGCCGCCGCTTCTTCGTGTTCCTGCTGATGTTCATGGGCGCGATGCTGGGCGTGGTGCTGGCCGACAACCTCGTGCTGCTGGTGCTGTTCTGGGAGCTCACCAGTCTGGCAAGCTTCCTGCTTATCGGCTACTGGCACGGCCGCGACGACGTGGGCCGCGATGCGCGCGAAGGGGCCCGCATGGCGCTGGCAATCACGGGCGCCGGTGGCCTGTGCCTGCTGGCCGGTGCGCTGCTGCTGGGCGACATTGCCGGCAGCTTCTCGCTCGACGTGGTGCTGGCCTCGGGCGATGCGATCCGCGCCCATCCACTGTACGAGGTGGCCCTGGTGCTGGTGCTGCTGGGGGCCTTCACCAAGAGCGCGCAGTTTCCCTTCCACTTCTGGTTGCCGCATGCGATGGCTGCGCCCACGCCGGTGTCGGCCTACCTGCACTCGGCCACCATGGTCAAGTGCGGTGTGTTCCTGCTGGCGCGGCTGTACCCCGCGCTCGGTGGCAGCGAGCCCTGGTTCTGGATCGTCACCAGCGTGGGCCTCACGACCATGCTGCTGGGGGCCTACATCGCGATCTTCCAGCACGACCTGAAGGGCCTGCTGGCTTACAGCACCATCAGTCACCTGGGCCTGATCACGCTGTTGTTCGGGCTGTCCGAGCCGCTGGCGGTGGTGGCCGGGGTCTTCCACATCATGAACCACGCCACCTTCAAGGCCGGGCTGTTCATGAGCGCCGGCATCATCGACCACGAGTGCGGCACGCGTGACATGCGGCGCATCAACGGCCTCATGCGGCTGATGCCTTTCACCGCCACGCTGGGCATCGTGGCGGCGCTGAGCATGGCAGGGGTGCCGCTGTTCAACGGCTTCCTCAGCAAAGAGATGTTCTTCGCCGAGGCGCTGAACAAGCAGTCGGGCGCGATGATGGATTGGCTGCTGCCGGCCGGCGCCACGCTGGCCGGGGCCTTGAGCGTGGCCTATTCGCTGCGCTTCGTGCACGACACCTTCTTCAACGGCGAGCCGGTGGACCTGCCCAAGACGCCGCACGAGGCACCCTTTTTCATGCGCCTGCCGGTGATGCTGCTGGTGCTGCTGTGCCTGGCTGTGGGGCTGGCCCCGGCGCTGGTGGCCGGGCCGCTGCTGGCCGTGGCCGCCCAGGCGGCGCTGTACGGCGCGCCCGGGGCGGCATTGCCGGTCTACGAACTGGCCATCTGGCACGGGTTCAATGGCGCGTTGCTGATGAGCGCGATCGCCGTGGTGGCGGGCGTGGTGCTCTACACCGCGCTGATGCGCCGCGTGAACCTGCATGAAGTGACGCGACTGCCAGGGTGGATCGTGGCCGGTGGCCGCGAACTGTTCGACGCGCTGCAGTCCGCTGGTGAGGCCGCCGCCGACGCGGTGGTCGGCAGGCTACAGAACGGGCGCCTGCAAAGCTACCTGCTGCTGCTGGTGCTGATGGCGCTGGCCGCAGGCGCGGCGCCGTTCGTGCTGGCCTGGGGCCCATCGGCCGCGCCGGCACCGCTGCACCTGCAGGATCTGGATGCGCTGTCGCTGCTGCTCGGCGTGCTGGGCTGCGGCGCAGCACTGGGCACAGCCCTGCTGCACCGCCGCCGGCTCATCGCCGTGCTGCTCATGGGCGGTGCCGGGCTGGTGGTCTGCCTGGTGTTCGTCGGCCTGTCGGCGCCCGATCTGGCGCTGACGCAGTTGCTGGTCGAAGTGGCCAGCGTGGTGCTGTTGATGCTGGCACTCAAGTGGCTGCCCGCAGAGAGCCCGGTGCCGCGCCAGGGGCAGTGGCGTGCGGTGCGCGATGCGCTGGTGGCGCTGGCGGTGGGCCTGGGCGTGGCGGCGCTGGTGTGGATGGTGCTCACGCGGCCGGGCCAAAGCATCAGCGACTACTTCTACGCCACCACGCTGCCCCTGGGCGGGGGCACCAACGCGGTCAACGTCATCATCGTCGACTACCGGGGCTTCGACACCCTGGGCGAGATCACGGTGCTGGTCATCGCCGCGCTCACCATGCACGCGCTGCTGGCGGGCTGGGTGCCACCGGCCGGGCCATCGGGCCCGCCGCCGGTCGGGCAGGCGCATCCCTTGATGCTGCAGCGCGTGGTGCGCTTGTTGATGCCTTTCGTGGTGCTGATCTCGGTGCACCTCTACCTGCGTGGGCACAACCTGCCCGGGGGCGGCTTCATTGCCGGCCTGGTGCTGGCCATCGGCCTCATGCTGATGCAGGTGTCGCACGGCCAGGTCTGGACGCGTGAGCGCAGCCCGCTGCTGGGCGGCGACTTCCGGGGCTGGATCGGCTGGGGCCTGGCGCTGGCTGCGCTGACTGGCGTGGCCAGCTGGCTGTTCGGTGCACCGTTTCTGACCACCACCTACGACTACCCGTGGTTGCCCGGCATCGGTGGCGTGCCGCTGGCCAGCGCCGCGGCCTTCGACCTGGGCGTCTACCTGGTCGTCGTCGGCGCGACGATGGTGATGCTGCTGGCCATCGCGCGGCTCACGCACAACGTGGCGCCGCCACCGATCGACTGACCATGCTGCTGCTCCTCACCCTCTTCATCGGAACCCTGGCCGGCTGCGGCACCTGGCTGATGCTGCGTGCGCGCAGCTTCGACACCATCCTCGGGCTCACCTTGCTCAGCTACGCGGTCAACCTGTTCATCTTCACGATGGGGCGGGTCCAGGCCGATGCCCTGCCCATCGTCGTGAAGGGCGTCGACGCCACGCTGGCCACCCATGCCGATCCGCTGCCGCAGGCGCTGGTGCTGACGGCCATCGTCATCAGTTTCGCGATGACGGCGCTGCTGCTGGGCATCGCACTGCGCGCGCGGGGTGAGACCGGCACCGACCACGTCGACGGCAAGGAGCCGCCGCATTGAGTGCTTCCACCAACTTGCTGCAGCAGGCGACCTTGCTGCTGGGCGGGCATGCGATCGTGCTGCCCGTCGTGCTGCCCCTGATCGCCGGTTCGGCGCTGCTGCTGCTGGAGAAGGTGGCTTCCCGCTGGGTGCCCGTGGTCTCCGCGGCTGCAGTGGCGGCCCTGCTGGTGCTGGCCGCGCTGCTGGTGTGGCAGGCCGACCAGGGCGTGGTGCAGGCCTACCTGCTGGGCAACTGGGCCGCGCCTTACGGCATTTCACTGGCGCTGGACCGGCTCTCCGCGCTGATGCTGCTGGTCACCGCCGTGGTGGCCTGCATGGCGCTGCTCTACGCATTGGCCGGGGATGACCGACGAGGCGCGTCGCCGTCACTGCATTTCCATGCGCTGTTCCAGTTTCAGTTGATGGGCCTGAACGGCGCCTTCCTGACGGCCGACCTGTTCAACCTCTTCGTGTTCTTCGAGGTGCTGCTGGCGGCGAGCTACGGCCTGCTGCTGCACGGCGCCACGCGCGAGCGCCTGAAGGCCAGCGTGCACTACGTGGTGTTCAACCTGGCCGGCTCGGCGCTGTTTCTCATCGCGGTGAGCCTGCTGTACGCGCTGGCCGGCTCGCTCAACATGGCGGACCTGGCCCAGAAGCTGCCTGCGCTGGCCGCCGAGAACCAACGTCTGGCACAGGCCGCCATGCTGATGTTGCTGGTGGTGTTCGCGGTCAAGGCGGCATTGCTGCCGCTGTACTTCTGGCTGCCCGAGACGTACGCGAGCGCGAGCGCGCCGACGGCGGCACTGTTCGCGGTGATGACCAAGGTGGGGGTGTACGGGATCCTGCGGGTGACCACGCTGTTCGTGCCGGCCGGCCTGGTCGCCGGCAGCACGCCGCTGCTGACCGGCCTGGCGTTGGCCACGCTGGTGCTGGCCGCGCTGGGTGCGCTGTCGGCGGCGCGGCTGCGCACGCTGCTGGCCTACCTCGTGGTCGCTTCCGCCGGCACCCTGCTGCTGGCGATCGGCCTGGGCACCGAGCGGGCCGTGGCCGCCGGGCTGTTCTATCTGGTGCCCAGCACGCTGGTCGCGGCCGCCTGGTTTTTGCTGGCCGACCGCATCGCTGTGGCACGCGGTGGCAGCGACCTGTTGCAGCCCGGGGCGCGACCGTCGGCCTGGGCGCCACTGGGCGTCGGATTCTTCATCGCCGCAGTGGCAGTCGCAGGCGTGCCGCCCCTGGCTGCGTTCATGGGCAAGGCCTTGTTGTTGCTGGCCGCCGGCGACACGCCGTGGGCCGGCTGGGTGGTGGCCGGGGTACTTGCGTCCAGCTTGATGGTCATGGTGGCGCTGGCGCGCGCCGGTGGTGTGCTGTTCTGGGAGCAGGGCAGCGCAGCGCGGGCGGCAGCGCCCCGGGCCGCGACCGACACCGTGCTGCGGCCCGGACTGGCCCAAGGCGCCACGGTGGCCGCGCTGGCCGCCGTGCTGCTGTGTGCGGCGGCGGCGGGCCCCATCGCACGCTACACCCAAGCCACTGCCGCCCAGCTTTATGCGCCCGACGGTTACGTGCGGGCCGTGCTCGACGCGCAGCCGGTGCCGGCCATGATCGACGTGCGCCGCGAGATGCGCGAGCGGGGAGAACTGAAATGACAGACATCTCGCGACCCTCCGACACGCCGAGGACCCTCTCGCGCCGCCTGTTGCCTTCGCCGCCGACCAGCATCGCGATGTTCATCGCCTGGCCGATGCTGGCCGGATCGGTCTCGCTGGGGCAACTGGTGCTGGGCGCCATGCTGGCGCTGGGTATCCCCTGGCTGCTGGCGCCATTGCGGCCGACCTATTCGCGGCTGCGTTCCTGGCGCGCGCTGCTGCGGCTGATCGGTGTGGTGCTGTGGGACATCGTGCGCAGCAATGTCGAAGTGGCCCGCCGCGTGCTCGGCCGCGATGCTGCGATCCAGCCCCGCTTCGTCTGGCTGCCCATCGATCTGCAGGACCCGCTGGCCATCGTGCTGCTGGCCGGCATCATCACCACGACGCCGGGCACGATCTCGGCCGAACTGAGCGACGACCGCCGCTGGCTGCTGGTGCATGCGCTGCATGCCCCGGACGCAGCCACCGGGGCTGCCATCGTCGCCGACATCAAGGCGCGCTACGAGGCGCCGCTCGCGGAGATTTTCGGATGATGCTGGCCACGGTACTGCCCTGGGTGATCGGTGCGCTGGCGCTGGCGATGGCACTGGCGGCCTGGCGACTGCTGCGTGGCCCCGACGTGACCGATCGCATCCTCGCGCTCGACACGCTCTACATCAACGCGCTGGCGCTGCTGGTGACGCTGGGCCTGTATTTCGGCCACCAGCACTACTTCGAGGTGGCGCTGCTGATCGGCCTGCTGGGCTTCTTCGGCACGGTGGTGGTGGTCAAGTTCCTGCTGCGCGGCGACATCACCGAATGAGGGCACGACCATGACCGACAACCTTCCCGTCTGGGCCGATGCCCTGGCCGCCGTGCTGCTGGTGATTGGCGCGGCCTTCGCGTTGGTCGGCTCGATCGGCCTGGCGCGGCTGTCGGACTTCCTGAAACGGCTGCATGGCCCCAGCAAGGCCACCACGCTCGGCGTGGGCTGCGTGCTGCTGGCCTCGGCGCTGGTGGCCGCCGTGGCAGGCCAGGCCAGTTTTCACGAGTTGCTGATCACCTTGTTTTTGTTCCTCACGGCACCGGTGTCGGCCCATCTGCTGGTGCAACTGGCGTTGAAGCTGCGGCCTGAACTGCGGCCGCCGCCGCCTGACGCGTGAACCTGAACCGAGCCGCACGCCTGCAGTCAGAGGCTGTTCCGGTCGCTGAAGGGGGGGGCCGGCTGCACGGCCAACGCTGCGTGACGTGACGCGAGGCGACGCCAGGCGAAAGACGAGGTGATCGGTTGGGTGCCCCGGTGCAACCGGGCCCGGCTGCACTCGACGACAGTTGACTGGTGCCCGGGGCCGGAATCGAAAAAGTCAGCGTAAGCCGCGTTGCGCTTGACGGTCAAGTAGCCATGCGGCGCTTAGGGGACCTACTTGGGGACGATCCAGAAATAAAAAGGTTTGTCGCCCCTTCGCAACGCTTTCCTGATCGGATCGATCAGCTGAACCTGAAGTTTGAGGTGAGTTGCAAGTGATCGATAGCTCAAGAATTTCATTTGAACACGATGTCTAGACCCACCATTTACCCCCAAGAGTACATTGCGCTGCTGACTGGCGCGTGACACAGGATCTAGAGGCAATTTGGTTCAGGCAAGATCAAGCGACTCAAGGCTACCAACCGGCTGACTGAACCGATTCGAAAATCTCGACCATTTGTATGGGTGTAAGGGGTCGAAGGTTCGAATCCTTTCACACCGACCAATCAAATCAACGGGTTAGCTCTCACAAGGAGCTAGCCCGTTTTCCATTTCGGCGGCCAAGGGGTAAACCGAGGGGTAAACCAGGAAGGGCGCCGCGATGAAACGTGCGGTTCCTGTCATCCCCCTTCCATCCTGATTCGCCCGCAAGTCCATCAACACATGTTGACGGGCTGCCGGCCGGGCGTGCTGGCGTTCAGACTGCCACGGTCCGGCGATGCGGCAGCTGTTGACAGGCTCAGTTTCCTGTCGGCGTCAACACTCCGGGGGCTTCAGTCCACCTGGGCCGACAGGTACTTGCCAAGACGGCTGCGCAGGATGTCGGCCAGCTCGTCGAGGCGGCTCTCGACCCGGAACGTGGGCCCTGCCACAAGCAGAGCAAAGCGCCCCCGCAACCTGGTGGCCAAGACGGTCGCCCACCTCGCGGACATCGAGCGCATCGACGAGCATGCCAGCCAGATCCATGCGGCGCCGATGTCGCATGGGTCGGGGCTGTACATCCCGGCCTACTTCGCACGGGGCGCGCGCCAGGTAGTGCCGGCCTCCGGCGGCTTTGACCCGGCCGAGTTCCTGGCCTTGTGAGACGCGCATCCGGGCTGCGGCGCCTTTCTGGCGCCGACCATGGTGCAGCGCTTGCGGCTCGAAGCCGAGCGCTCTGGCCACCGCCCGCGCTGCCTGCGCAGCATCGTCTACGGCGGCGGCCCGATGTACCCGGAGGAGATGAAGAAGTCGCTGGCGGTCTTCGGGCAGTTCTTCGCCCAGAGCTATGGCCATGACGAGACCCCGAAGACCATCACCGGCCTGCGGCGCGAGGATCACGCGCTGGACGACGATTCAGTCCGGGCTCGGTCGGGCTGGCGCGCACGGGCGTGGAGGTGGTCGTAGTCGATGGCGGGGCCGGCCGGTGGCGCTCGGCGAGTTGGGCGAGATCGTCTGCCGCAGCATGCGGTGATGGCCGGCTACTGGCGCAACCCAGCCGGGACCGCCGATGCCCTGCGCGGCGGCTGGCTCTACACCGGCGACATGGGTCTATCGATGCGCGCGGCTACTTGACGCTGCGCGACCGGTCCAAGGACGTCATCATCAGCGGAGGATCGAACATCTACCCGCGCGAGGTCGAGGAGGCCTTGCTGCTGCATCGCGGGGTCGGCGAGGTCTGCGTGGTTGGGCAGGAGGACCAGGAATGGGGCGAGGTGGTCGTCGCCTTCGTCGCCGCGCGCACGGCGCCGCACGCGACACCGCGAGACCTCGACGGGCATTGCCTGCAGCACATCGCCCGGTTCAAGCGCCCCAAGGACTACCTGTTCGTCGAGAGCCTGCCGAAAAACAGCTACGGCAAGGTGCTCAAGCGCGCGCTGCGCGAGCAGTTGGCCTAGCTAGGCCGTGAAGAAGCGAGGTGAGGTTGAGCAGCCGCGGAAGTCTTTCCGTCGGTTTGCGGTGGCTGCCCCAGTGCCATGTCGTTGAGCACCCGTTGAGCCGCCCAGATGTCTTCCAAAAGGGGCAGGGCCGAGTTCATCGAATTCAACGCAGCTTGGCTTCGACGTCTCGCTTGTCGCTGCAGAGGCGAGCAGCTGTTCGGACGACGCGGGCAGCTAACACAGGGAAAACCATGATTATGGATATGTTTACTTTTAAACAGATCAGCATAAGATGCATCCACAATCATCTAAATGTCGATTCCTGCGGCATCATCAAGGTCCCCCCATGGCCGAGCGTTCATTCGTTGAAGAAGTCAAAAAGCTGCGTCTTGGCGCGGGCGAGGTGTTCCATGGCGAGGGCATCCTGGCCGTGACGAAGGCGTTGCTCGAATCCGGTGTCAATTACGTTGCCGGTTACCAGGGCGCGCCCATCTCGCACTTGATGGACGTGCTGGCCGATGCGCAGGACATCCTGTCCGAGCACGGCATCCGCTTCGAAAACAGCGCAAGCGAGGCCACGGCTGCCGCCACGCTTGCCGCATCCGTCAACTACCCGCTGCGCGGCGCTGTCACGTTCAAGGCCACGGTGGGCACCAATGTCGCGTCTGATGCGTTGGCCAATCTGGCCTCGGGTGGCGTGACCGGCGGCGCGCTCATCATCGTGGGCGAGGACTACGGCGAGGGCTCGTCCATCATGCAGGAGCGCAGCCACGCGTTCGCCATGAAATCGCAGATCTGGATGCTCGACCCGCGGCCCAACCTGCCCAGCATTGTGCAAGCAGTGAAAGACGGCTTCGACCTGTCTGAGGCCAGCCACACGCCGGTGATGCTGCAGCTGCGCATCCGTGCCTGCCATGTGCATGGTCAGTTCATCGCGGCTGACAACCGCCGGCCTACGCACACCATCTCGCAGGCCATGGAGCAACCGCAGCGCGACGTGAGCCGCATCGTGCTGCCGCCTGCCAGCTTCGCGCACGAGCAGGAAAAGGTCCACGAGCGCTGGCCTGCTGCGCTGCGCTTCATCACAGAGCGCGGTCTAAACGAGTTCTTCGCCGAGGGCGCTGACGACATCGGCATCGTGGTGCAGGGCGGCTGCTACAACACCGTGGTCCGCGCGCTGCAGTTGTGCGATCTGGCCGACGCGTACGGCAACACGCAGGTGCCGCTGTATGTGATGAACGTGGCCTATCCACTGGTCGACGCCGAGTTGCTGCGCTTTTGCACTGGCAAGCGCGCCGTGTTGCTGGTGGAGGAGGGCCAGCCCAACTTCGTCGAGCAGAACATCGCCACGGTGCTGCGCCAGGCCGATGTCGACACGCGCCTGCACGGCAAGGATCTGCTGCCCGTGGCCGGCGAATACACCACTGCGGCGGTGCTCAGAGGCCTGCGCAGTTTCCTGCGCACCTATGATCGGCTGCCCGCGTCGGCCACGCCCGCACGCAAGACCATCCCGCTGGTGGCGGCCTTGGGCGAGCCGGCCCTGCCCATCGACGCCAACGTGCATGGCCGCCCGCCGGGCTTTTGCACCGGCTGCCCCGAGCGGCCGATCTTTACCGCCATGAAGCTGGTGGAGCGCGAGCTGGGCGAGCACCACGTCAGCGCCGACATCGGCTGCCACCTGTTCTCCATCTTGCCGCCCTTCAACCTGGGCAACACCACCATGGGGTATGGCCTGGGCTCTGCCGGCGCGGCCGCGCTGAACGTGCCAGCAGGCAAGCGCGCCATCTCGGTCATGGGCGACGGCGGCTTCTGGCACAACGGGCTGACCAGCGGCATCGCCAACGCAGTGTTCAACCGCAGCGACAACCTGA
Source organism: Rhodoferax sp. RT4P68 (assembly GCF_056521305.1). Classification (NCBI taxonomy): domain Bacteria; kingdom Pseudomonadati; phylum Pseudomonadota; class Betaproteobacteria; order Burkholderiales; family Comamonadaceae; genus Rhodoferax; species Rhodoferax sp. RT4P68. The sequence continues at coordinate 225,339 of NZ_JBWMBB010000010.1, read as the reverse complement.
CCATCGTCGTCGACAACAGCTACACCTCGGCCACCGGCGGGCAGGACATCCTTTCGTCCAAGGCGCTGAACCCCACTCGCAGCACCAACCATGCCATCGAAAAGGCTGCGCGCGGCGTCGGCGTGGAGTGGGTCAAGACCGTGCGCAGCACTTACGACCTGAAGACCATGGTGAGCATGCTGCGCGAGGCGCTGACCACTACCGTCAAAGGCCCCAAAGTCTTGATCGCGCAGAGCGAGTGCATGCTGAACCTGCAGCGCCGCGAAAAGCCCAAAGTGCGCCAGGCCATCGCCAGCGGCCAGCGCGTAGTGCGCGAGCGGTTCGGCATCGATGCGGATACCTGCACCGGCGACCACTCGTGCATCCGGCTTTCGGGCTGCCCGTCGCTGTCGCTCAAGCCCAACCCCGACCCGCTGCGCACCGACCCGGTGGCCACCGTGCTGGACAGCTGCGTGGGCTGCGGCCTGTGCGGCGAGGTCTCACATGCCGCCGTTCTATGCCCTTCCTTCTACCGCGCGCAGATCGTCAGCAACCCCACCCGCTGGGACCGCCTGCGCCAGCGCCTGCGCCAAGCCGTGATCGGCCGGCTGCAGGCGCGTGACCAGCAACGCCGTGCGCGTTACGCCTTCTGACGCCGATTCCATGTCCACTCCACACCCTATCAAGATCGCGATCCTCGCCATGGGCGGCGAGGGCGGCGGCGTGTTGGCCGACTGGCTGGTCGACCTTGGCGAGTTCAACGGCTACATCGCCCAGACCACGTCCGTGCCCGGCGTAGCCCAGCGCACTGGCGCCACCATCTACTATGTTGAGCTGTTCCCCGGCGCGCGCGCGCAGCAGGACGGGGGCCAGCCCGTGCTGGCTCTGATGCCGCTGCCCGGCGACGTGGACGTGGTGCTGGCCTCCGAACTCATGGAGGCCGGCCGCGCCGTGCAGCGCGGACTGGTCACACCCGACCGCACCACGCTGGTCGCGTCCACCCACCGTGTCTATTCCATCGCTGAGAAGACCGCCATGGGCGACGGTCGGGTCGACAGCGCCGAGCTGCTGGCCCACGCGCACAAGGCGGCCCAGCGCTTCGTGGGATTTGACATGGCGCAGCTGGCCCATGAGGCTGGCAGCGTGGTCAGCGCCGCGCTGTTCGGCGCGCTGGCAGCCACTGGCGTGCTGCCCTGGAGCCGGACGCAGTTCGAGGCCACGGTGGAGCGCGGTGGCGTGGGTGTGAAGTCCAGCCTGAAGGCCTTTGGCGCGGCCTATGCGCGCGCGACGGAGGGCGCGCCGACCGCGCCAGCGCCGGCCACCGTCGCCGCCCCTGCACCGCGCGACCCGACCGTGGCTGCGCTGCTGGCCCGCGTCGCTGGCTTCCCGCGCGATGCGCATACGCTCATCATCGAAGGTGTGCGCCGTTTGATCGACTACCAGGATCCGGCGTATGCCGCGTTCTACCTCGACCGCCTGACGGTTGTGCAGGCCCTGCCCGACGACGGCAGCGGCGCGCTGCTGCGCGAAACCGCACGCTACCTGGCGCTGTGGATGAGCTACGAGGACACCGTGCGCGTGGCCGACCTCAAGACGCGCGGCAGCCGCTTCGCGCGCGTGCAGTCCGAGGTCGGCCTGCAGGCCGACCAGCAGATCGCCATCCACGAGTTCATGCACCCACGGCTGGAAGAGATCTGCGACACCCTGCCGGCCGGCCTGGGCCGCTGGCTGGCCAAGCCGCATGCGGTGCACCGGCTCGTGGCGCGCTTCACACGCGAAGGTCGCACCGTCTCCACCAGCTCGCTGCGCGGCTACCTGCTGCTGTGGGGTCTGGCGCGCTTGCGCGGCGCGCGGCGCGCTTCGCTGCGCTACCAGCACGAGAACGCACGCATCGAACAGTGGCTGCAACAGATCGCCACCACCGCGGCAGCACACCCCGCGCTGGCCGTCGAAGTGGCCCAATGCCAGCGCCTTGTCAAGGGCTACAGCGACACCCATGCCCGCGGCCTGGCCAACTTCCAGCTGCTGATGCACGCCGTGCGCTCAGCTGGCGCAACGCTGGCGCCCGCCACGTTACGCGCCCTGCGCGAGGCGGCTCTGGCCGACGAACACGGCAAGCAGCTGCAGGCCCTGCTGGCCCGCCACGCTCTCGCCTGAACAAGGAATCGCCATGTCCACCATCTCCATGCGCGTCGCCCAAGTCGACACGCTGAACCCCTTGATCCGCCGCTTCGCGCTGCAGCCCGCACAGGGAGGCCCGCTGCCCAGTTTCGACGCCGGTGCCCATGTGCGTGTGCGCATCGGTACGGGCGACGACTGGCGCCACTACTCGCTCATCGATTTCTCTACGGCGGCCGACGCCGGTGCCGCCGCGCCGCAGGCCTACACCATCGCCGTGCGGCTGGAGGACTCGGGCCGAGGCGGCTCGCGCTTCATGCACGCGCTCCAGGCGGGCGACGTGATCACGATTGAGCCACCGCGCAACGACTTCCCGCTGGCCGCGCACGGTGGCTCCGTGGTGCTGGTCGCGGGCGGCATCGGCGTCACCCCGCTGGCCAGCATGGCGGCGCGCTGCCGCGCCCAGGGCCGGCCGGTACGCATGGTCTATGCCGGCCGCAGCCGTGCGCTCATGGCCTTGCTGCCCGAGCTGCAGGGCCTGCTGGGCGACGCGTTGCGCGTGCACACGGACCAAGAGGCCGGCGCGCCGCTGGACGTGGGCGCGCTGCTCGACGGCTGCGCGCCCGAGGACCGGTTGTACGTCTGCGGCCCCCAGCCCCTGCTCGATGCCGTCCTCGCCGCTGGCCATGCGCGCGGCTGGCCCAGCGAGCGCGTGCGTTTTGAGCTGTTTACGGCGCCCGTGCCCCAGGCCGGCGACCACGCGTTCGAAGTGGTGCTGGCGCAGAGCGGCCAGCGCTACACCGTGCCGATCGAACAGACCATCCTCGAATGCCTGATCGACCATGGCTGCGACCCGATATTTGACTGCAAGCGCGGCGAATGCGGCGTCTGCGCTGTGCCTGTGATCGAGGGCGACATCGACCACCGCGACTACGTGCTGAGCGCCAGCGAAAAGGCCGCCGGCAACGTGATCCAGATCTGCATCTCGCGCGCCAAGGGCCAGCGCCTGGTGCTCGACCTCTGACCCGCCTTCAACACCCACCCCCAGGAGCCCCCATGATGATCCGCAGAACCCTGATGCGCTGTGCGCTCGCCCTGTTCCCGCTGGCAGCGTTCGCCAATGATGGCAAACCCGTGGAGTGGGTCGTCGGCTACGCGCCGGGCGGCGGCTCCGACGTGGTCGCCCGCATGCTGGCCGACGCCATGGGCAAGAGCATGCAGCAGACCTTCATCGTGGTGAACAAGCCCGGTGCCGGCGCCAACATCGCGGCCGAGTACGTGGCCAAGACGCGCAACCCCGAGCAGACTGTCTCCACCGTCGATTCGGCCGTGCTGGCGGCCAACCCGTTCCTGTACAGCAAGCTCGCCTACAGCGCTGAGAAGGAGTTCGCGCTGGCCGGCATGATCGCGCGCTTCCCGCTGGTGCTGGTGGTGGCTCCCAACGCGCCGGTCAAGACCCTCCCCGAGTTCCTGTCCTGGGCCAGGAGCGACCCCAAGGGCACCAGCTACGGCAGCCCCGGCGCCGGGAGCCCACACCACCTGGCCGTGGAGCTGTTCCGTGCTCAGACTGGCCTGGCGCTGACGCACGTGCCCTACCGAGGCGCGGCGCCGGCCATGGCGGACGTGGTGGGCGGCCAGCTGCCCTTCATGTTCGTCGACACCTCCAGCGGCGGCCCCTTCATCGCGTCAGGCAAGGTGCGCGCCATCGGCGTGGCCAGTGGGCAGCGGCTCAAGTCCATGCCCGATGTGCCCACGCTGGCCGAGCAAGGCCTGCCCGGCTTCGAGGCCTACGCTTGGCAGGCGCTGGTGGTGCCAGCCGGCACCAAGCCGGCGACGACGGAGGCCTTGAACAAGGCGCTGAACGCCGCACTCAATTCCGACGACGTGAAGACCCGCATGGCGACGCTGGGCATCGAGCCGCTGCCCACCTCGGCCGCCGAGGCCACGCGCTACGCCGCACAGGAGCGCGAGCGCTGGGGCCGGGTGATCCGCGACGCCAACATCAAGCTGGACTGAGAGGGCACCATGACCCGCTACCGCGACAACCCCGCCGCCGTGGCCGCGCTGGTGCGCGACACCGAGGTGCACAAGGACTGCTACATCAGCGACGAAGTCTTCGCGCTGGAGATGGAGCAGCTGTTCGCCAACACTTGGGTCTACGTGGGCCATGCCAGCCAGATCCCCAAGCCCGGCGACTTCTTCGGCACGACGGTGGGCGACCAGCCCGTCATCATGGTGCGCCACACCGATGGCAGCATCAAGGTGCTCAACAACCGCTGCGCGCACAAGGGCGTGCAGATCGCGCCCGAGGGCTGCGGCCACACTGGCAAGTTCTTCCGCTGTCCTTACCACGCCTGGACCTACCGCACCGACGGCAAGCTGCTCTCCATCCCGCTCAAGAAGGGGTACGACAACACCGGATTCGACACCTGCGAGGCCAGTCGCGGCCTGGCTTCCGTGGGCGCGGTCGAGGTCTACCGCGAGTTCGTGTTCTGCCGGCTGAACCCCGATGGCATTTCCTTCGCGGAATTCTTCGGCCCCTCGTTGTCCACGCTGGACAACATGGTCGACCGCTCGCCTGAAGGCCGGCTCGAAGTGACCGGCGGCGTCATGCGCTATATGCACGACTGCAACTGGAAGATGCTGGTGGACAACCAGACCGACACCTGCCACCCCATGGTGGCCCACGAGTCGTCGGCCGGCACCGCCGTCAAGGTGTGGCAGCAGGCACCCGAGGGCACGCCCAAGCCCATGGCCGTGGAGCTGTTCGCGCCCTTTGTCAGCCCCTACGAGTTCTTCGAGAACATGGGCATCCGCGTGTGGGAAAACGGCCATGGCCACACCGGCGTCAGCGACTCGCTCCATGCCGCGTATTCGCCCGCGCCCGGCTACTGGGAGAGCATGGCCGCGGCCTATGGCGAGGAGCGCGCCCGCAGCATCCTGGCAGAGGTGCGACACAACACCGTGTACTTTCCCAACATCATGGTCAAGGGGCCGATCCAGACGCTGCGCCTGTTCAAGCCGCTGGCAGCAAACAAGACGCTGGTGGAGAGCTGGACCTTCCGCCTGGTCGGCGCACCCGATCTGCTACTGGAACGCACCCTCATGTACAACCGCCTCGTCAATGCCCCCACGTCCGTCGTCGGCCATGACGACCTGGAGATGTACGAGCGCGCCCAGCAGGGCCTGCATGCGCGCGGCGCCCAGTGGGTCAATGTGGGCCGGCTTTACGACAGCGCCGAGCACGGCCAGGCCGATGCTGTCACCAACGGCACCAACGAATGGCAGATGCGCAGCCAGATGCGCGCTTGGGTGCGCTTCATGACGACCGGTATGGCGCAGAAGGAGGCGGCATGACCTCACCCTCCGATGCCCAACTGATCGACTTCGTGCTGGACGAAGCCGCCATGCTCGACGCCCTGCGCTTCGAGGACTGGCTTGAAATGTTCACCGAAGACGGCCACTACTGGATGCCGCTCACACACGGTCAGACAGACGCCCGTTTGCAGGCCTCGCTGATGTATGAAGACAAGCTATTGCTGCAGGTGCGCGTGGCACGGCTGGCGGGCGCGCGCACCTTCTCGCAGCAGCCCATCAGCCGCTGCCACCACCTGCTGCAGCAGCCGCGCGTGATGGCGCGTGACGACGCCGCCGGCCACTACACCTGCCGAACCTCCTTCCACTACGTCGAGACCCGCCGGGACACGCAAACGTTGTACGCCGGCTGGGCCACGCACACGCTGGTGCAGCAGGTGGGCGGCCTGCGTATCCAGCTCAAGCGCGTGGACCTCGTCAACTGCGATGCGGCTTTCGGCAGCATGCAGCTCTTCATGTGAACCACTCCATGCACAAACCCAACTCCCTGGCCCAAGCCTTCGCGCCGGCCGACCGCACGCTGCCGCGCATGCTGCAGCATCAGGCCGCGCGCTTCGGCGACCGCGCGCTGTTCGTGGCCGGCGCCGTGAGCTGGACCTTTGCCGAAGCGCTGCACATGGCCGGCGCCTATGGCACGGTGCTGCAGCGCGCGGGCGTTCAGGCCGGCGACCGTGTAGCACTCCTGTGTTCGAACCGGGCCGAGTTCATGCAGGTTGTACTGGGCTGCGCTTGGATTGGCGCCGTTGCGGTGCCGGTCAACATCGCCTCCCGCGGGAGCCAGTTGCATCACATCCTGTCCAACTCCGGTGCGCGGCTGTTGGTCACCGAGGCCGAGGGCCTGCAGGCCGTGCGCGCGCTGGCGGTGCTGGAGGCGCCTGCGCTGCCGTTGCAGACCATCTGGCTGCTCGACATGCCGGCCGCCGGCGAGGACGGCTGCACGCCATTCCCCGCCGAGCCGACCGAGGCCGCAGCGCCCGCCGCCGTGCGCCCGGGCGACACGCTGCTGATCCTCTACACCTCCGGCACCACGGGCCTGTCCAAGGGCGTGTGCTGCCCGCATGCGCAGTTCTTCTGGTGGGGCGCGCACAGCGGCAGCCTGCTGGGCCTGCGAGAAGGCGAGGTGTTGGTGACCACGCTGCCGCTGTTCCACACAAATGCGATGAATGCCTTCTTCCAGGCGCTGTTGAGCGGCTCGACCCTGGTCGTGGAGAAGCGTTTCTCGGCCACAGCCTTCTGGGAATCATTGGTGCGCCACCAGGCCACGGTCACCTACGTGCTGGGCGCGATGGTGCCCATCCTTTTGTCCAAGGACGCGACGCCGCACGACCGTGCGCACCGCGTGCGCATCGCGCTGGCACCAGGCGTGCCGCCGCAGTTCCACGCGGTATTCACCGAGCGCTTCGGCATGCGCTTGCTGGACGGCTATGGCTCGACCGAGACCAACTTCGTGATCGGCCGCGACGCCGAACAGCGCCCCGGCAGCATGGGCCGCATCGCCGATGGTTTCGAAGCCTGTGTGGCCGACGAAGACGACAACCCCGTGCCCCCGGGCCAACCCGGCGAGCTTCTGCTGCGCGCGCGCGACCCCTATGCGTTTGCGACCGGTTACTTCGGCATGCCCGAGAAGACCGTGGAGGCTTGGCGCAACCTGTGGTTTCACACCGGCGACCGCGTGGTCTGCGGTGCCGACGGATTCTTCACCTTCATGGACCGGCTCAAGGACGCGATTCGGCGGCGGGGCGAGAACATCTCGTCCTACGAGGTCGAGCAGGTGCTGCTGAGCCATCCAGCCATCGCGGTCGCGGCCGTGTACCCGGTCAAGAGCGAGATGGCCGAGGACGAGGTCATGACGGCCATCGTGCTGCGCGAGGGGGCTAGCCTCGACGCCGTGGCGCTGATGCAGTTCTGCGAGCCGCGCATGGCGTACTTCGCCGTGCCGCGCTTCGTCGAGTTCCTCGCGCAGTTGCCGGCCACCGAGAACGGAAAGATCCAGAAGTTCAAGCTGCGTGATCGTGGTACGACCGACCAGACCTGGGACCGCGAGGCGGCTGGGTATCAACTCAAGCGCTGAAGGGCAGGTGACCTTATGAAACGCATTTTCTTGAAGGGCCTTGTGGCTGGCTGCGCCAGCCTCCTGCTGGCCACCGCAGGCGCCCAGAGCGCCTACCCCAGCAAGCCAATCCGCATCATCGTGCCGTTTCCGCCGGGCGGCGGCAGCGACATGGTCGCGCGCATCGTGTCGACGCGGCTGGCCGAAAGCTGGAAGCAGCCCGTGCTGGTGGACAACCGCCCCGGCGGCAACACCATCATCGCGGCCGAGGCAGCGGCCAAGGCTGCGCCCGACGGCTACACGCTGTTTGTGGCCATCGACTCCACGCTGGTCATGAACCAGAGCCTGTACAGCAAGCTGCCCTACGATCCCGTGGCCAGCTTCACGCCGGTCACGCAGGCCATCACCATGCCCATGGTGCTGGCCGTGCACCCGGCCACACCCGCCAAGACCGTGCAAGAGCTGCTGGCGCTGGCACGTGAGCGCAACGGCGAGCTGGCCTACGCACACGGCGCGCTGCCGGCCCAGGTGGCCGGCGAAGTGTTCAAGGCTGCGACAGGCGCCAAGCTCCTTGCCGTGCCCTACAAAGGCGGCGCACCCGCCATGACCGACACCGTGGGCGGAACCGTGCCCGTAATCTTCGATGCACTCGGCCCGGCCATGCCTTTCGTGAAGGGCGGCAAGGTGCGGGCGCTGGCCGTCACCAGCGCGCAGCGCAACCCGTTGCTACCCGACGTGCCCACGCTGGCCGAGTCCGGTCTGCCGGGCGTGGACCTGGTGACGTGGATCGGCTTCGTGGTGCCGGCCGGTGTGGACCCGGCCATCGTGCAGCGCCTGCACGACGAGCTGGCGCGCATCCTGCAGCTGCCCGCCACGCGCGAACAACTGGCGGCCGTGGGCATGACGGTGGTGGCCAACACGCCCGCGCAGTTCGCGCAAGTCATCCGCGACGACACGGTGAAGTTCGGCCGCATCATCAAAGCCGCTGGCATCCGCCTCGACTGACATGGCGCATTTCCACACCCGCAAGGGCTACGAAGGCGTCGCCGTCGCCGTGCCCGTCACCGTGCCCTACGAGCGTTATTCCACGCACGGCGCGCACTGGTTCATCGGCCGCGCGCTGCATGCGCTGCTCGAACAATCCGGCCTGCCCAAGAGCGCCATCGACGGCCTCACGGTCAGCAGCTTCTCGCTGGCGCCGGACACTGCCGTGGGCGTGACACAGCACCTGGGCCTGTCGCCGCGCTGGCTGGACCACATTCCCACCGGTGGCGCCAGCGGCGTGATGTCGCTGCGCCGCGCGGCGCGGGCCGTGCAGGCGGGTGATGCCGACATCGTGGCCTGCATCGCGGCCGACACCAACCATGTCGATTCCTTTCGCCAGACGTTGGGCGCGTTCAGCCATTTCGCGCGCGACGCCACCTATCCTTATGGCGCGGGCGGGCCGAACTCGATGTTCGCCTTCATCACGGCGCACTACATGCGCACCTACGGCGCCTCGCGCGAGGACTTCGGCCGCATCGCGGTGGACCAGCGCGCCAATGCGCTGCGCAACCCGAACGCCTTGTTCAAGAAGCCCTTGAGCCTGGACGAGTACGTGGCCGCCAAGGCGATCTCCGCGCCCATCCACCTGTTCGACTGCGTGATGCCCTGCGCGGGCGCCGAGGCTTTCCTTGTGATGTCCGAGGCGCGTGCGCGCGACCTGGGGCTGCCGCATGCGCTGCTGCGCGGCGCCATCGAGCGCCACAACGCTTATGCCGACGACCCGGTCATGCTGCGCGGCGGCTGGCGCGTGGACCGCGACGAGCTTTACGCCATGGCCGGCGCGCAGCCGGCCGACATCGACTTCGTGCAGACCTATGACGACTACCCGGTGATCGTGATGATGCAGTTCGAAGATCTGGGCTTTTGCGAGAAGGGCGAGGGCCCGACGTTTGTGCGCACCAGGCGTACGACGCACGACGGCGACTTTCCGAACAACACCAGCGGCGGCCAGTTGTCGGCCGGCCAGGCCGGTGCGGCGGGTGGCTTCCTCGGGTTGACCGAGACCATTCGACAACTCACAGGTGCGGCCGGTGCACGTGCTGTGGCGAACGCGCAGTTGGGCCTGGTGGGCGGCTTCGGCATGGTCACCTACGACCGCTGCCTGTGCACCGGTGCCGTGATTTTGGGGAGTGCCCCATGAGCATCCCGATGCCGCGCCCCGCGCGCAAGAACCCAGTGCTGCGCACGCCGCAGATGAACCTGCCGCCCAGCGCGCGCGGCCGCGTGGCGCTGGGTCTTACGGCCGCCGCCGCCGAAGGCCGGTTCGAACTGCAGGTCTGCGAAGACTGCAGTGCCGTGCAGTACCCACCGCGCGAGGCCTGCGGGCGCTGCGTGTCACCACGGCTGCGCTGGCGCGCCCAGTCCGGGCTCGGTGAACTGTTGGCCGAGACCACGCTGGACCACAGCAACGACCTGTACTTCCGCGAGCGCCTCCCCTGGCGGCTGGGCATGGTGCAGCTGGATGCGGGCCCGAGTGTGATGGTTCATTTGCATGGAGATGTCGGCGCTGCTCCGGATCGCGTGCGCGTCGGCGCCCGCATCGACCGCAGCGGCCAAGCCGTGTTGATCGGATTCCCCGAGAAAGAGAGTGAACACATGGCAGACGACAAGATGCTGCGCGAGATGGCCAGCGACCCACGCTTTCGCAAAGTCCTGGTCACCGACGGCAAGACCCCTGTGGGCCAAGCCGTGGTGCAGGCACTGCTCAAGGCCGGTGCCGACCTGGTGTGGGTCGGCCATGCCGAGCCCTGGAAGACGGCACCCGGCCTGGACGAGCTGGCCGTGTTGCCCAAGGTGGCCCTGGTGCCGCTGGACGTGAGCGACGAACGATCGGTGACTGAGCTGGCCGGCCAGATCGGCGGGAAGGTCGACATCGTGGTCAACACGGCCGAGCTGCACCGGGGCTTCGGCATCGCGGCGAGGCGCGGCACCGACGTGGCCAAGGCGGAGATGGAGGTCAACTACTTCGGCCTGCTGCGCCTGGCCCAGGCTTTCGGCCCCGCGCTGCGTGGCCGCTCGGCCGACGGCGCCACGCATGCCTGCGCCTGGGTCAACGTGTTGTCGGTCTACGCGCTGGCCAACTACCCGGCGCAGGGCACGTTCTCAGCGTCGAAGGCGGCGGCGCTGTCGCTTTCGCAGTGCCTGCGCGCCGAGATGCGGCCAGCCGGTGTGCGCGTGATCCATGTGTTCCCCGGCCCGGTAGACGACGAGTGGAACCAGAACATGCCTCCCCCCAAACTCGGCCCCGCTGCGCTGGCCTCGGCGATCGTCAAGGCCTTGCAGGGTGGGGTGGAAGACGTCTACCCCGGCGAGATCGCTCAGGAATGGCTGGCCCGCTGGCGTGACAACCCCAAAGTGTTAGAGCGTGAACTCGCTGCAGGAGGATCTTGACATGACATCCGCTACCCCGATGGCTTCCGCGACCGTCACCCCGACGGCTTCCCCCGTCCTCGCCGGCTTGGTCGCCGCACTGGCAAGCGGCCAGGTTCGCGTCATCGACCTCACGCAGACGCTGATGCCTGAGTTTCCGGCCATTGCGCTGCCGCCCGAAATGGGCCAGTGCCAGCCGTTCCGCGTCGAGCAAATCTCGGCCTACGACGAGCGCGGTCCGGGCTGGTACTGGAACAACTTCTCCTGCGGCGAGCACACCGGCACGCATTTCGACGCCCCGGTTCACTGGATTTCGGGCCGCGACCTGCCGAACAACTCGGTGGACACCATCGACCCACAGCGTCTCGTGGCACCGGCGTGCGTGATCGATTGTTCGGCGCAGGCAGCGGCCGATGCGGACTACCTGATGACCGTGGCCGACATCGAAGCCTTCGAGGCCCGGCACGGCCGCATCGCGGCGGGTGCCTGGGTGCTGATGCGCACCGACTGGTCGCAGCGCTGGTCCAAGGGGCAGGATGCGCAGGCCTTTCAGAACATGAACGACACCGGCCAGCACACGCCCGGCCCCAGCACCGAGGCCGTGCGCTTCCTGGTGGAGCAGCGCGACGTGCTGGGCTTCGGCACTGAAGCCATTGGCACCGACGCCGGACAGGGTTACCACCTGCTGCCGCCGTATCCCTGCCATTCACTGATGCACGGCGCGGGCAAGTACGGCCTGCAATGCCTGACCAATCTGGACCAACTGCCGCCCACGGGCGCCGTGCTGTTCAGCGCGCCGCTGAAGATCCAGAAGGGCAGCGGCAGCCCCTTGCGCGTACTTGCGCTGGTGGGAGGCTGAGCATGGCGACCCACCAAGTCGCGGCTGTCACGGGCGGCAGCGCCGGCATCGGCAAGGCCATCTGCGAACACCTGTTGGCGCAGGGCTATGAGGTCGTGTCGCTCGCGCGCCGCGCCAGCCCGCTCACGCATGCGCGGCTGCACAACATCGAGGTCGACCTGACCGACCGCGCCGCCACTGGCGAAGCGATGCGCGACATGGCGCAGCGTTTCGAGGTGACGACGCTGGTACACAACGCGGGCGTGATCCGCGCGGCGCTGCTGCCCGACGTGCAGCTGTCCGACCTCGACGCGCTGGTCAACCTGCACCTGGGCTGCGCGATCCAGATGATGCAGGCCACGTTGCCGGCGATGCGCGCACGCCAGTTTGGCCGCGTCGTGCTGCTGTCCTCGCGCGCGGCGCTGGGTTTGCAGACGCGCACCAGCTACTCGGCCACCAAGGCTGGCATGCTGGGCATGGCACGCACCTGGGCGCTGGAGCTGGCGGCCGAGGGCATCACGGTCAACGTGGTGGCGCCGGGCCCGATCCGCACCGACATGTTCTACGACGTGGTGCAAGAGGGCAGCGACAAGGAGCGTCAGCTTGCCGCCTCAGTGCCCGTCAAGCGTCTGGGCGAATCGGCCGACGTGGCGCGGGCCGTGGCATTCTTTGCCGATGCGGCCAATGGCTTCGTGACTGGCCAGGTGCTGTATGTCTGCGGCGGTACCAGCGTCGGCAGCCTGGCCTTGTAGCTTGATGAACTGGAGGGTTTCGATGAACGCTGCACGTCCTGCTTTCACCCGCCGGCATCTGCTCGGCCTGACCGCGTGCCTTGCAGCGACGGGCGTGTCGGCCCAGCCCTCGACCTGGCCGAGCCGACCGCTGCGCATCGTCGTGGCCTTTCCGGCTGGTGGTCTAGCCGACGTGCTGATCCGCCTGCTGGTGCCCCAACTCAGCGAGGCGTTGGGCCAGCCCGTGGTGATCGACAACCGGGGCGGTGCCAGCGGTAACGTGGCGGCTGTCGAGGTGGCGCGCAACGGGGGCGACGGCCACACGCTGCTCGTCAATGTGACGACGCTCGAATCGGTCAACCCCCTCATGTTCGAACGCATGCCGCTGGACCCGACGAAAGAGCTGCAGCACGTGGCTCTGCTGGCCAACACCCAATTATTTCTGGTCACGAGGCCAACGCTTGCGTCCAACACGCTGGCTGAATTCGTGGCTTATGCCAGGGCGCGCCCTGGCAAGCTGAGCTACGGCTCGGCTGGCAACGGCACCACGCCGCACGTGGGCGGTGAGTTGTTCAAGCAGACCGCGGGCATCTTCGCCACGCACATCCCCTACCGCGGCATGGCCCCGGCCATCCAGGACGTGATGGCTGGGCAGATTGACTACGCGTTCGTGCCCGGCACCGTGTTCCCCAGCGTGAAGGCTGGCAAACTCAAACTGCTGGCTGTGGCCAGTCAGCGGCGCGCGTCTTACAAACCTGACGCACCCACGGTGGAAGAGGCTGGCTTCGGCAAGGTCTTTGTGGACACGCCGTTCGCGGTCTACGCCCCTGCCGCCATGCCGGCGGCCAACGTGGCCCGTGTCAACCACGAGTTCAACCGCCTGCTGGCACTGCCGGCCACCCGGGCACGCTTTGCCGATGCTGGCGCAGAGCCGGTGGCGCTGTCGCCGGCCGAGCTGACGGCTCTGGTGCGTGAAGAGACCGCGCTGTTCGGCCCCATCGTCAAGTCCCGTGGCATCAAGATCGATTGACATGAACTCCATCCCTCTTCCCTTTGCCGGGCGCCATGCCGTCGTCACCGGCGCCGGTCGCGGCATCGGCGCCGCGATCGTGGCGCGGCTCAGCGCGGCGGGCGCCGCCGTCACGCTATTGGGCCGGGATATAGCCGTGCTGCGGCAGGTCGCACAAGCGCTGCCGGGGCGCCATCACGCAGTGGCCTGCGACGTCACGCAGGCCACATCAGTCGAGCAAGCGTTTGCGCAAGCCCGTGGGGCGCTGGGTCCGGTGGACATGCTGGTCAACAATGCCGGGCAGGCGCTGAGCGCGCCGTTCGCCAAGACCAGCCTGGCCCAGTGGCAAGCGATGCTGGATGTGAACCTTACCGGCTGCTTTCTGTGCACGCAGGCGGCCCTGCCCGACATGCTGGCCGCAGGCCGCGGCCGCATCGTGCATATCGCCAGCACGGCCGGGCAGCGCGGCTACGCCTATGTCACCGCCTACGTCGCCGCCAAACACGGCGTGATCGGGCTGACCCGCGCGCTGGCGCTGGAGCTGGCCACCAAGGGCATCACGGTCAACGCCGTGTGCCCGGGCTATACCGACACCGACATCGTGCGCAGCAGCGTGGCCAACGTGGTGGCCAAGACCGGCCGCAGCGCCGAGGCTGCGCTGGGCGAATTCGTCAAGTCCAACCCCCAGGGTCGGCTGGTGCAGCCAGCCGAAGTAGCCGACGCCGTGGCCTGGCTATGTGGCCAGGGTGCGGCGGCAGTCACGGGCCAGTGCATCTCGGTGGCCGGCGGGGAGGTGATGTGATGGACGCCGCCGCCTCGTCGCACTTCGAACGTGAACGCCTGGTCCGCTTCTCCGACTGCGACCCGGCGGGCATCGTGTTCTACCCGCAGTACTTCGTGATGTTCAACGGCCTTGTGGAAGACTGGGTCACCGAAGGTTTGGGCGTGGGCTACACGCCGCTACTGTTGGAGCGCCGCATTGGCCTGCCGACCGTGCGCGTCGAGGCTGAGTTCAAGGCCGTCAGCCGCATGGGCGACCGCGTCGCGCTGCGGCTGGGGTGCGTGCGACTGGGCACACGTTCGTTGACGCTGCAACTCGAATGCCGCGCCGCCCAGGGCGGCGAGTTGCGCATGGTCATGCGCCAGGTGCTGGTCACGACATCTCTGCAGACGCACCACGCCATCGACATCCCGCCTGACCTGCGCGCGGCCATCGTGCGCAGCGGCTTTACGGGTGACGGTGCAGCTCGATGATGCGGCGTAACGTCACCTTCAGCGCCTCGGCCCGCTTCAAGCCGAACGGCGCCAGCACGCGCTGCTCGTGTTCCTTGGCCTGCGCGATGAGGTCGGCCACGATGGTCTGACCCGAGGGCGTGATGCGCACCAGGGTCACGCGCCGGTCGGTCTCGTGCGCGAAGCGCTCCACATAGCCTTTGGCCTCCATGCGGTCCAGCAGGCGGGTGACGGTGGGTTGCTTGCTGACCGAGACCTGCGCCAATCCGCCTGTGCTGATGCCCGGGCTTCCCGTCAGCGTGGCCAGAATGCGCCATTCGGTGATGGAGAAACCGGCCGCCTGCACGACGGCGTGGAATTCGGTAGAGATCAACTTGCTGGCCTGGGCCAGCAGGGCGGCCAGGTAATCGTCAACGAAGGGCAGGGCGGGCTCGTCGTGTTCGAGGGCCTCGTCCACGTCGACATACGTGCGTGCCGAGGCATCTGGAAGGTGGGTTCCGGGATCGTTGACGTGGGGATGGTGCAGGCCTGAACGCATCCGAAATCATACATGGGGTGTGGTGGTCTTGACGCGCCCCGCACGTTCCTGGATCACTCAGCCGTGGTTGTCATCGCTGCGCCTGAGATCCGAGTGAATGGTCTTGGCGCGACCATCGGCGCGCGGCCAGCGCTCAGAACACGAACGCCGCCCGCGCCTGTAGCCCCTGCAGCGCGGGGCCGTTGTGGACCTTGACGTCCTTCTGGTACTGCAATTGGAGCTGCACGGTCTCGGTCAGCTGGTGCTGCCAGGTCAGCATCAGGTTGGTGTCGCGCCGCGCACCGAGCACGGTCACGCCGTGCTGGCTTTCGCGCAAGCCGTAGGTCTGGCGCGCGCTGACGGCAAGGGTGTTGGCGTCGGACAGGCGGTAGCTCAGGTGCGCGAAGCCGCGCGCCATGGGCCGGCGCGACACTTCGCTCGTGCGGTCGCGGCTGTAGAGCTCGACTTGGCCGACGAGGTCCAGCGTCCAGGCGCCACCCAGCCTGGTGATGTAGCCGGCCTCCACGTCGAGCGCGTAGCGGTCTTCACTGACGGCCAGGCCCTGCGCGCGCTTGCCCCCGGTGGGCAGCGAGAGGTAGGCGGCCCAGCCCAGGTGCCGGCCGGCCTCGGCGTCGGACAGCGTCCACAGCGTGGCGCCGACGATCACGTTGCCGATGCCTGATTCCGAGTAGCCGGCCGCGTTCACGCGCTGCCGCGCGGTGGGCAGGATCACCTCCACATCGGCCGGCATGCCGCCCAGTTCGAAGTAGTGCATGGCGCGGGCGATGCCCAGGTCCAGCTTCAGGCCCAGGTCGCCGACCACGCGCCTTCCGTTGTCGTAGACGCGGTTGGCCGTCTGGTGCTGGGCGTACAGGGCCACCACGGTGCTGCCAGCAGGTGCCGGCACGTAGTCGCCTGGATCGGGCAGGCCGGCGGCCTGGGCCGACGCGGCGGCGATCAAGCCCAGGGCCAGAAAGGAGGAGGCAGATTTCATCGTGGTGCTTTCGGTGATTCAGTGAGAAAGGGTTCAGGTGTGTCGCGCCATCTGGGCGGCCATGTCGGCGGGGTGTGGATCGACTGCACTGGCCCAGCACAGTCGCGCCTGCCGGTCGAACAGGAAAACACGGTTGATGTGCTGGGCGGCGGCCTGGGCGCTGCCGACGCGGAACTCGGCCAGCATGGCGTCCAGGTCCTGCGGGGCTGGCACGCCGGCCACCCAGGTCGAGGTTTGGGCGCCGAACTTGCGTAGCCAGCGGTTCAGGCCTGGCGGGTCGTCGCCCAGGGGGTCGATGCTCAGCGACAGCAGGCGCCCGTCGGTACCGCCCTGGCGCAACCGTTGCTGCAGCGCGGCAAACAGAGCGCCCTGCACCAGGCAGGTGTCGCCGCAACCAGTGAAGAACAGCTGCACGGCGGTGACCTGGTGGCGCACCAGCGAAGCCAGGTCGCCAACCTGACTGGTGGCCAGTTGTATCGGCAGTGCGCGCACTGGCCGCAGCGCCGCCACGGCGCCGGCCACCGGCGCAGAGGCTGTCGCACGCGGCGCGCCGTGTGCAAGGGCAGCTTGCTGGGTCAGCGCCAGCCCACTTGCCGTTGCGAGACGGCAGAACGCGCGTCGAGACAAGGCGCACGCCGTGGCGCCGCCCGGATCGATGCCTGGCATGTGGCTTTCTCGGCCGCTTACTTCTGGCCGGCGCTCTTGCTGGCGGCCCGGTTCAGGCCCAGCGTTGGCGTTTCGTCGAAGAAGTTCCAGGGCTTGAGCAGCACGTTGACCCACTCGGTCGGCATGATGGGCCACTCCTCGGCGCGCGCGATGTGGGTGGTGCCGGTGGTCAGCCAGACCACGTTGTCGGTGCCGACGATGGACTGGTTATCGGCCGTGAACTGGCCCAGCCCTGTGTCCTTGTCCGAGCGGTTGGGGTACTTGCCTTCGGGGAAAGCCTCTTCGGGGTGATAGCGCGTGACCCACAGCTGCTTGTCCATGAAATTCAGCCGGTTGTAGATCCACTCGTCCTTGCCGAAGTTGGCGCCTTTGGCGATGGGGTGGGTGCCGCCGGCGTAGGGGATCAGCTGGTACGACACGGGGTTGCCCACCTTGTTGGTGCGGGCCGTATTGCTCAGCAGGCGGATGGTGGAAGGGTCGAACTTCTGCGCGGCCTCCTGCTCGGTGGCCACCGTGCGCGTGGTCGATTGCATGGTGCTGGTGCGAGGGCCGCCACGCGTGTTGGGCAACACCACCGGGTCGACCTCAGTCAGCGTGTTGGCCTCCCCGTCCACGTCCATGTCGAGCCGGAAGTTGTAGATATGCTGGTGCGTGGTGCCCACGATGTGGTGGTCCAGCAGCGTGCCGTAGCGCGTGTCTTCGGCAGCGCTGGCATCTTGCATGGTGCGGCTCTGCACGCCCTTGACGGCCTCGATGCCGGTGGCGCCAGCGTTGATGCCGATGGTGCCGTTCTCGGCGAACACCCAGTCGAAGATGTAGTCGTAGTTGCCCACGGTGCTGATCCAGCGCACCACCAGCTCGCGCCGCTCGGCCGACACGTTGGGCTGGCCCATCTCCTGGTGCTTGAACTCGGGACCGGCGTAGCGCTCGAACACCGCGATGGCGTTGGGCACGGTGGTCGGCTTGCCGGTGTAGTCGGCCAGCAGGGCGCTGAGCAGCACCGCGTTCTCGGGCGCGTCCTTGCCCTTCTCGATGGGCGAGGTCAGTGTGCCCATGCCGTACTCGCCCGAATCCAGATACGCCTTGAAGTACCAGCCGGCGTCCGGGTCACCATAGGGCACGATCATGCCGCCGAGCGCGCCCTCATACATCACCTTGCGCTTGGTGCCCTTGTCGTTGTAGGTGACGGTGGACAGCACCAGCCCCACACGCGAGTCCAGCCGCACATGGAAGTCCCAGTTGCGCCAGTGCAGCGTGTTGCCGGTGATGGTGTAGTTCTTGCCCTCGGGCTCGGTGATGTGCAGCGGCTTGGGCGCGGGCGTGGCCTGGCGGTCGCGGCCGTCGAAGGGCGTGGCCTTCATCGGCACCGGGATCACGCCCTGGTCTTCGACCTTGACGACCTTCTTGTGCACCAGGTCGACCACGGCCACGAGGTTCTCGATCGGGTGGGCCCAGTAGTTGCCGTCGCCCACGTCCAGGTAGCTGACGACTTTCAGCAGCCGGTCTTCCTGCTGCAGCCCGTCCTTGCCGGCGAAGTAGCCCACCGTCAGCGGCGTGCCGACGACCTTCTTCACGTCGTTGATGCCGCGCTTGGCCAGCGCCTGCGCGTACTCGGGGCTGGCCTCGATGGCCGCCTGCACTGCGGCGAAATCGTCCAGCAGCACCATGCCGTGGGCGCCTGCGATCTCCTTCCAATCGCGCAGCTGGCGGCTGGCCAGGTTGACGCTGCCCTCGATCACCTTCTTGCCGTCCAGGATGGTGAACAGCGCCTGGCGTTCGGCCGCCACCGGCTTGCCGCTCATCGCGTAGTCCCAGACCTGGTCCTTGGGGGGCGCTTTGAGCGTGATCTCCGTGAAACGGTAGCCGGCCTGGTAACGGCCGCTGGCCTTCAGCACCTCGACCACGGCGTTGATCTCGTCGGGCGTCAGCGGGTTCAGCGGGCTGGCCCGGCGCTCGACCACGAAGGTCTTGTCCAGGCCCGACTGGAACACCTGGTTGACGAAGCCCTTGGACACAAAGGGTTTGCCGCCGCGCATGCTGACCGGCACTTCGAGCTGGAGCGGCGTGCCGTTGACGGTGGCGTCGCGCGAGCCGGGTTTCAGCCGCACCGTGGTGCTGTTGCGGTCGACGGTGTAGACGCGGGCGAAGGCGTCCCAGCGCACGGTGGCGCCAAAGCCGTCCAGTGCCTTGGCAAGGGGCACCATCTCGGCCGCGCCGCCATGGGCCAGGGCGGGTGCCGGGCCCAGTGTGGCGCTGCCGATGGCGCCGGCGGCCAGTGCACTGAACAAGGCCAGGCGGAATGTGGAGTGGGCGGAAGGGCGTTGCTGCATCGTGGTCTCCTGGATACCGGCGAGGGCCGGCGAAGTGTTGTGAATTGCGAAGTGGGTTGAGTGGGTCTTCAAGCCAACAGCGGGCTGCGCCGGGCGGTATAACCGCACGCTTGCTCGTACGCGTGGCCGACCTGTAACACGGCCAGGTCGGCCTGCGCGCGACCCATCACCTGCAGGCCCATGGGCAGTCCGTTCGGGCTGAAGCCGGCCGGTACGTTGAGCACTGGCACACCGGCCAGCGTGCCGCCGATGACCACTTCCATCCAGCGGTGGTAGGTGTCCATGGGCTTGCCGGCGATGGCCTTGGGCCAGTCCAGCTTGGCGTCGAACGGGAACATCTGGGCCGATGGCAGCACCAGGTAGTCGTAGCGCTGGAACAGCGTGTTCAGCGCCTGGTACCAGGCTGTGCGGTCCATCGACGCGCGGTAGACATCGCCGCCACTCAGCTTCAGGCCGTTCTCGATCTCCCAAACCGCCTCGGCCTTGAGCAACGCGCGCGTCTTCGGGTCGTGGTACAGCGGGGCCGCACCGCCGGCAACGAGAAAGCCACGCAGCGTGAGCCAGGTCTTCCACAGCCGGTCCATCGAGAAATCGGGCCTGGCTGCCTCCACCGTGCAGCCCAGCGTCTCGAAGTGCTGGAGGGCCTTGGTGCAGGTGTCCATCACGCCGTCCTCCATCGGCAGGTAGCCGCCGAAATCGCCCAGCCAGCCGATGCGCGCGCCCTTGAAGTCGCGCGCCAGCGACTGCGTGAACTGGGTCGGGTCCTGGTCGATGGTGAGCGGCGTGCGTGCGTCGTAGCCGGCCTGCACCGCCAGCAGCATGGCCAAGTCGGCCACGCTGCGCGCCATCGGCCCCTCGTAGCCCAACTGCTGCATGAAGACCTCGCTGGTCGGGCCGTAGGGCACGCGGCCGAACGAGGGCCGAAAGCCGAACACGTTGTTCCAGCCCGCCGGGTTGCGCAGCGAACCCATCATGTCGCTGCCGTCGGCCACCGGCAGCATGCGCAGGGCCAGCGCCACAGCTGCGCCGCCGCTGCTGCCCCCGGCACTGCGGCGCGGATCGAAGGCGTTGCCAGTGGTGCCGAACACAGTGTTGTAAGTGTGCGAGCCCAGGCCGAACTCGGGCGTGTTGCTCTTGCCCACGAGCAGCGCGCCGGCGCGGCGGGCACGTTCGACGACGATGGCATCGGCCTTGGGCACGTAGCCCTTGAGGATGGGTGAGCCCGAGGTGGTGAGGATGCCTGCGGTATTGGCCAGGTCCTTGGGGGCCTGCGGGAAGCCGTGCATCCAGCCCATGGGCTTGCCGGCCGCCAATTGCGCGTCGCGCTCGGCGGCCTGGGCCAGCAGCCCGTTGCGCGGCTGCAGCGAGACCAGCGCGTTGACCTGCGGGTTGAAGCGGTCGATCTGCGCCAGCGTGGCCTGCATGACTTCCACACACGACACGTCGCGGCGATGGATGCGGCGCGACAGCTCGATGGCGCTCCAGCCGGTGATCTCGGCCGTGCCGGCAGGGCCAGCCAAGCGCGGCGCGCCGGCACAGCCGGCCAGCGGTGCGGCCAGCAGCGCGGCGCCGGCCTTGAGGAAATCGCGGCGGCTGTCGCCAGGGGAAAGGTCAGTGGCTGTCGCAGGGTCTGACATGGTGTGTCCGTATGGGCGGGTTGGGAATCGGGGGCGGGGAACATTCAGGGGCGCAGCGCCACGACCAGTGCGCCGAGCAGCGCATCGGTCTCGACCAGGCTGGGTCCGTAGACCGGCTTGGGCCAGATGCTGTGGATGACGAGCACGAGCTTTTCCTTCGGGTGGATCCACTGGTCGGGCAGCACCTGCTGTCCGCCGGTCATGCCGCCTTGCACGATGAACAGGCCGAAGCGCCCGAAGTCGCGCAAAGTAGCGTTCACACCGCTGCCGGCGAATTCCTGGCCGCCCGGCGAATCGAGCTGCCAATACGCGTGCGACTCCATGCCGAACGGCACCCAGATCTTTTTGGAGAAGTAGTCGCTGATGGGCTGCTTGGTGGCGCCGGCCAGGATCTCGCCGACCAGGGAGATCTCGCCCGTGCTGTAGTTGAAGTTGGTGCCAGCCGGCGCCACACACGGCAACTGGGCCAGGAACTTCAGCACCGCGCCCTTCTCCTGCGCGCTCTGGGCGCGCAGCATGCGGCGACGGTCCGACTCGGGGTCGAGGTAGTCATTGTTCCAGGCCACGCCCGAACTCATCTGCAGCACCTGCCTGACGGTGACGTCGTCATACGCCCAGCCACGCAGCGCGGGCAAGTACGGCACCACCTTGTCGTCCAGGCTGCGGATGTGGCCGTCCTTGAAGGCTGAGCCCACCCGCGTCGACGACATCGACTTGGCCACCGAAAACGACTGCCACTCGGCGCTGGCGTCGTTGCCCATGGCGTAGCGCTCGGCCACGACCTGGCCGTCCTTGATGACCAGCAAACCTGCCGTGTGCTTGCGCGCCATGAGCTGCGCCATGTTGAAGCGCCGGTCACCGACCTGGTAGGACACGTCTACTGGTTTGCCCACAGGCAGCGGATGCACGTGCGCGCCGCGCCGGATGGTGCGCGTCGGGTAAAGCTGGTCCAGGTGGCGGTAGGTGGGTGCCTGCAGGGGGGCGGCAGCGTCATGAGGTCTTCCAGGCGACCGAGCGTCTCAGCAGTTGGCGCCGCAGCCGGGACTGGTGCCTGGACGCCGGTGGTCAGGCCGAGAGCGGCAACCAGTGCCGAGCTGATGCGCACAGACTTCGCACGGGACACAGGGTCGAGGGAGCAGCGCGACGGCTTGCGTGGTCCGCGTGGTGAGACGGACCTTGGTGTCGGTGTTGTCGCCCACACTGCAGAGTCGAACGTGGGTACATCGCGGCGGCGAAGCATCTCGTGTGCCGCTGCAGGGGTCGGGGCGTCTTGCATGGTGCGTTCTCGTGGGGGCCGACTGGAGTGCCGGTTCATGGTCGTTCCCCGCTTCAGAGGGTTGATGAATCGGAGCCGAAGATCAGTGCGCGATGCAGACCGACTTGGTTTCGGTGCAGGCCTCGACCGCGCCCCGGCCGAACTCGCGGCCGATGCCCGATTGCTTGACGCCGCCGAAAGGCATGGCCGGGTCCAGCAGTACATGGGTGTTGACCCAGACGGTGCCGGCCTCCAAGCGCGGCACCAGGTTCATGGCCTTGCCCAGGTCGTTGGTCCACAGGCTGGCGCCCAGGCCGTATTCGCTGTCGTTGGCAAGCGTGACGACCTCATCGTCGCTGTCGAAGGCCAGCACCGACAGCACCGGGCCGAACACTTCTTCGCGCGCCACGGCCATGCCTTGCGTCACGTCGGCCAGCACCGTGGGCGCCACATAAAAGCCCGCACGTGAAAGTGGCGTGCCACCGGTGGCCACGCGGGCGCCCTCTGCGCGTGCTCTTGCAATGTGCGCTTCGATGCTGCGTTGCTGGCGTTGCGACACCACGGGGTTGGTCTGCGCCGTCGGGTCCAGGCCAGGGCCGACGGACATGCCCGCCACGGCGGCCGAGATCTCGCCCAGGAAAGCGTCCACGCGTGAGCGGTGCACGTACAGGCGCGAGGCTGCCGCGCACACTTGGCCCTGGTTCAAAAGGCCACCCAGCAGCACGCCCTGCACGGCCTTGTCCAGGTCGGCGTCGGCCATCACGATCATGGGGTTCTTGCCACCCAGCTCCAGCGTCACGCGGGCCATGTGGTCGATGGCTGTCTTGCCGACCTGCTTGCCTGCGCGCGTGGAGCCGGTGAAGCTCACCTTGCGCACCAGGGGGTGCGCAGCCAGCGCCTGGCCGGCCTCGGCGCCACCGGCCACGATGTTGAATACATCGGGCGGCACGCCGGCCTGCAGCGCCAGCTCGGCCAGGCGAAGCGCGGTCAGCGGCGTTTCGGCAGCCGGCTTGATGACAACCGTACAACCCGCTGCCAGGGCCGGCACCACCTTCCAGGCCGCGATCAGCAACGGAAAGTTCCAGGGCACGATGCCGGCAACCACGCCCACCGGCTCGCGCCGCGCAAACGCGGTGTAGCGCGTGCCGGGTCGCACGGGGATGGAGACGTCCAGCGTGTGCCCCTCGATCTTGGTTGCCCAGCCGGCCATGTAGCGCATGAACTCCACGGTGGCGCTCACGCCGATGGCGCGCGCGGTGTGGATGGACATGCCCTGGTTCACCGTCTCCAGCTGCGCCAGCTGTTCGGCGTTGGCAGCCACCAGGCTGGTGAAGTCCAGCAGGATGCGTTCACGATCGGCTGGGCGCAGGCTGGACCAGCGCCCGTCGCGAAAGGCCGCGTCGGCGCTGCGCACCGCACGGTCTACCAACACGGCGTCAGCCAGTGCCACGCTGGCGATGGGCGCGCCAGTGGCCGGGTCGAGCACGTCGATGGGTGTGCCTTCGTAGACGGGCGTGCCGTCGATGAAACTGCCGTGCCGGCGGTCCAGGAACGCAAGCGTTCCGTTCAAGAGTTCAATCGTTGCCATGGTGCAAGCCTTCGTGTGTCGATTCCAACCAGCGGGGAAAGCGGTGCAGCGTGGAGGCCGTCAGGCTGTCTGCTGCCCTCGACAGGAGCTTAGGCACAGGGATCGCAAGGCGCATTGGCCTGCGTGCCAGACGTTGGTGTCAGCGTGCCAGCTTGGGTAGGGCGCGTCAGGCCGTGGCGGTGTAACGCTGACGGTAACTGCTGGGCGAGACGCCAAAGCGCGCCTTGAAGGCGCTTGAGAAGTGGCTGGAGTCGGCGAATCCCCAGCTATAGCCGATGGCTGAGAGCTTGTCGGTGCCGCCGCTCGGCGAGCGCAGTTCGTCGGCGCAGCGGTCCAGTCGGCGGTGGCGTATGTGCTGGGCCACCACCATGCCCTGGTCGGCGAATGCGCGGTACAGGCCGCGCACCGAGACGCCGATGGCGCGCGCGATCAGCTCGGGCGTGAGGTCGTCGCGCGCCAGTTCGGCATCGATGAATTCGCAGGCCTTGCGAAACAGCCGGTCACGGCTGCTGGGCCCTGGGTCGACGACCGCGATTGCGGGCCGCAGCAAGCTGACGATCGCGTCCAACATGGCGTCGCTTTCGAATGGCTCCAAAGTGGTGCGCGATTCGCGAAAGGCACTGAGCATGAGTCGGCGCGCGAGGCCAGCCAGTGGCGTACTGGCCACAATGCGGCGCGCACAGGCAATGCGGCCTGCGTTCGAGCCGCGCTCCACCAGCGCGCGTGGCAGGATCAGCGACAACTGGCGCGAGCCTTCGCCCATTGGCACCTTGAACGGCCGGCTTGCATCCAGCAAGACCAGATCACCGGCCTGGAGCATGCCGCGCGTATCGTCCTGCTCGACGCCGGCGGTGCCGCGCAGTTGCAACACGCCGTAGAAGTGCCCGTCGTCGCCGCCGCGCACGTCCTCCCGGGTGCGGAACAGTTCGACGCCGGCGGCATCGACCATGGTCAAGCGTAGCGCGCAACTTTGGCGTTCCACCAGCTTGCCCTGGAAGCGTTCGCCGTCCGGCCGTGCGCTCAAGCGTCCGCAGGCTTCATTGACGCGACAAATCCACTCGTCGAAGGTGACAGATGGAGCCGCTGGCTGGGTGTCTCGAATCATTGGGTGTGGATGCTGGCGTCGCGGCTTGATGCGTGGCGCCGAGCGAATGCGGCACACGATGCAAATTCCGAGCCATTTGGCCGCTGCAATTTTTGCCAGCGGCAATTTTGCGGACGAAGGCGCGCGGGGCGCATCGGTGTTTGCGACAGGTAGCAGGCGTGGCACATCGGCCTGCGCCAGCGCTGCATGCGCTCGCACCCGAGAACGTCGGAACTGGCCCTGCCGTGAGCGCGATCTGGTGCTGGCCATGGTGGCCTCGCGCATCGTCGCGCCAGCCACCAAGCTGGCCTATGCGAGGGCGCCCTGGTGCTATGGGACCTGTCGTCCAGCTACTACGAAGGGGCATGCTGCCCGGTGGCCCAGCGCGGCTATGGCCGAGATGGCAAGAGTGGCACGCTGCAAGTCGCACAAGGCCTTCAAGGAGCTGGGCGAGATGGACCGCATGGGCTGGTTGACGGCTCTGAAGAGCGTCTTGATCCGCGTCTTGGTCGGCACGTGCGCCCCCATGGCGCCCGCTGTGCGCTCCGGCTACGCGCAGGACAGGGCTTCCTCACGCCTGCTGGCCGATGGCACGCCGGCGCACAGCTTTGTCACCTTGATGGCCGAGCTGGCCACCCTGCTGCGCAACACCTGCCGCATGTCCAGCGCCGGCGAGGCAGACGCACCCAGCTTTGAGGTGATTACCGCCACTACCGCCTGGCAGCAACGCGCCATGGAGCTGGTCAACGACATCAAGCCGTAGCCAGAAACCCGGAGCCCACGAATCAAGCCATGTGCTTGATGGGAAAAGGAACCTTGGGCTTCTGGTCGGGTGGGAGAACTCCGGGCTCAACGCGCAGTGCACAGATCGGACTGCACAGGGCGAAGAAGGCCGGGATTCAGCGTTTGACTCCAGGGCAGGGCGGTCGGTTGCCGCCGCAAGATGGCAGGGAGCTACTCCACCGCCTTCACCATGTCCTCGACCACCTTCTTGGCGTCGCCGAAAACCATCATGGTCTTGTCCATGTAGAACAGCTCGTTGTCCAGCCCGGCGTAGCCTGCCGCCATCGAGCGCTTGTTCACGATGATGGTCTTGGCCTTGTAGGCCTCCAGGATCGGCATGCCGTAGATGGCGCTGCCCTTGGTGTGCGCGGCCGGGTTGACCACGTCGTTGGCGCCCAGGATGATGGCCACATCGGCCTGGCCGAACTCGCCGTTGATGTCTTCCATCTCGAACACCTGGTCGTACGGCACCTCGGCCTCGGCCAGCAACACGTTCATGTGGCCCGGCATGCGCCCGGCCACCGGGTGGATGGCGTACTTGACGGTGATGCCCTTCTCGGTGAGCTTGGCCGCCAGTTCCTTCACCGCGTGCTGCGCGCGGGCCACCGCCAGGCCGTAGCCCGGCACGATGACGACCGTCTCGGCATTGCCCAGCACGAAGGCTGCGTCATCGGCGCTGCCGCTCTTGACGGCGCGCTGCTGCTGCGCACCGGCCGCTGCCGTCGTCGCCTCGCCGCCGAAGCCGCCCAAAATGACGTTGAAGAACGAGCGGTTCATCGCCTTGCACATGATGTAGGACAGGATGGCGCCCGAGCTGCCCACCAGCGAGCCGGCAATGATCAGCATGCTGTTGTTCAGGCTGAAGCCGATGCCGGCCGCCGCCCAGCCCGAGTAGCTGTTCAGCATGGACACCACCACCGGCATGTCGGCCCCGCCGATCGGGATGATGAGCAGCACGCCCAGCGCGAAGCCCAGCGCGATCACCAGCACGATGTCGATCCAGCTCTGGCTGTGCCAGAAGCCGAAGATGAAGAACGCCGAGGCCAGGCCCAGCAAGGCGTTCAGCAGGTGCTGGCCCTTGAACTGCACCGGCGCACCCTGGAACAGGCGGAACTTGTACTTGCCCGACAGCTTGCCGAAGGCGATGACCGAGCCGGTGAAGGTGACCGCGCCGATGAAGGCGCCCAGCGCCAGCTCGATGCGGTTGCCGCCGGGGATGGCGCCACCCTTGGTGGTGATGGCAAAGGCCCAGGGCTCGGACACCGCCGCCACCGCGATGAACACGGCCGCCAGGCCGATCATGCTGTGGAAGAAGGCGACCAGCTCGGGCATCTTGGTCATCTCCACACGCTGGGCCGCCACGGCGCCGGCGCCGCCGCCGACCACCAGGCCCAGCAGCACCCAGGTCAGGCCCATGGCCGAGCCGGCCAGCGTGACGATCATCGCGCCGGTGGTCAGTACGGCAATCGTCATGCCGACCATGCCGAAGACGTTGCCCCGGATCGAGGTGGTGGGATGGCTCAGGCCCTTCAAGGCCTGGATGAAGCAGACGCTGGCGACGAGGTACAGCAGCGTGACGAGGTCCATGCTCATTTGGCGGCCCCTTTCTTGTCCTTCTTCTTGAACATCTCCAGCATGCGCCGGGTCACGAGGAAGCCGCCGAACACGTTCACGGCCGCCAGCGCCACGGCCAGCACGCCCATGGTCTTGCCCAGGAAGCCTTCGGTCAGCCCGGCCGCCAGCATGGCGCCCACGATGACGATGGCCGAGATGGCGTTGGTGACCGCCATCAGCGGCGTGTGCAGCGCGGGGGTCACCGTCCAGACCACGTGGTAGCCGACGTAGATGGCCAGCACGAAGATGATGAGGTTGGTGATGGTGGGGGAGACGATGTCCATGGTCAGGCCCTCGTAACTGCGTTGTTCTGGGTCATCAGGCAGGCCGCCACGATGTCGTCGTCCATCGGCACGCTGAAGCCGGCGTCCTTGGGCAGCACGAGCTTCAGGAAGTCGAGCACGTTGCGCGCATACAGCGCCGAAGCGTCGGCCGCCACCAGCGCCGGCAGGTTGGTCTCGCCGACGATGGTCACGCCATGCTTGAGCACCGTGCGGTCGGCCTCGCTCAGCGGGCAGTTGCCGCCCACGCTGCCATCGGCATTGGCCGGACCCTTGCCGGCGGCGATGTCGACGATGACCGAGCCCGGCTTCATGGACTTGACCATGTCCTCTGTGATCAGCGTGGGCGCGGCACGGCCGGGAATCAGCGCGGTGGAGATGACGATGTCGGCCAGGGCCACGCGCTTGGCGACCTCGACCTGCTGGCGCGCCAGCCAGCTCGGCGGCATGGGCTTGGCGTAGCCGCCGACGCCCACGGCCGCTTCCTTCTCTTCGGCGGTGTCGTAGGAGACCTCGATGAACTTGCCGCCCAGCGACTCGATCTGCTCCTTGACGGAGGGCCGCACGTCCGAGGCTTCGATCACCGCGCCCAGGCGCTTGGCGGTGGCGATGGCCTGCAGGCCGGCCACGCCGACACCCAGGATGACCACGCGTGCGGCCTTCACGGTGCCGGCGGCGGTCATCAGCATGGGGAAGAAGCGCTGGTACTTGTCGGCGGCCATCATGACGGCCTTGTAGCCGGCGATGTTGGCCTGCGAGGACAGCACGTCCATGCTCTGCGCACGGGTGGTGCGTGGTGCGGCCTCCAGCGCGAAGCTGGTCAGGCCGGCTGCGGCCAGGCGGGCCAGGCCGTCCTTGTCGAACGGGTTGAGCATGCCCACCAGGGCGGCGCCGCTCTTCATGAGGGGCAGTTCATCGGCGGACGGGCTGCGCACCTTGAGCACCAGGTCGGCGCCGAGGGCGCCTGCGCGGTCGGTGAT
The DNA here is from genome assembly GCF_056521305.1 of Rhodoferax sp. RT4P68. Taxonomy (NCBI): domain Bacteria; kingdom Pseudomonadati; phylum Pseudomonadota; class Betaproteobacteria; order Burkholderiales; family Comamonadaceae; genus Rhodoferax; species Rhodoferax sp. RT4P68. The sequence goes on along the minus strand of NZ_JBWMBB010000010.1, from coordinate 196,863 downwards.
CTGGGCGCCGACGGCGACGTAGGCCTCGTCGGTGACGCTGGCGGCAACGCCGGCGCCGCTTTGCACGTGCACCGTGTGGCCCTGCGCGATGAGCTTCTTCGCCGTCTCCGGCGTCACAGCCACTCGCGTTTCTCCTGCCGCCATCTCGGCGGGCACGCCTATCAGCATGTCTTCTCCTTGAACCACATCTCAATCGAAATTCAGCAAGACCTTCATGGCCTGCGAGCGGTCGGCCGCGAGCGCAAACGCCCGAGCCGAATCGCGGTAAGACAGCGTGGCCGAGATCAGCGGCTTCACATCGACCAGGCCCTTGTTCAGGAACTCCACCGCCATTGCAAATTCCTCGTGGAAGCGGAATGCGCCGCGCAGGTCGAACTCCTTGGCCACGATGGTGTTGACCGGCAGGCTCATGTCGCCGCCCAAACCCACCTGCAGGATGACGCCGCGCGGGCGCAGTGCGTCGAGCGCACCGCGCAGTGCACGTTCGTTGCCGCTGGCCTCGAACAACACGTCAAACGTGCCCTTGTCGGCCGTAAAGCGTTTCAGGCCGTCGGGTTCGTCGGCGACGTTGACGATCTCGTCGGCGCCTACCTTCTGTGCTTTGCCCAGGGTGTGGTGGCTGACATCGGTGGCCACGATGTGGGCCGCACCGGCGCGGCGCGCGGCAATGATGATGAGCGCGCCGATCGGGCCGCAGCCGGTGACCAGCACCTTCTTGCCCAGCAGCGGGCCGGCACGGCGTACGGCATGCAGCGCCACCGACAGCGGTTCGGCCATCGCGCCTTCGCCGTCGCTCACGCCGTCAGCGAGTTTGTGCGCCTGGTGCGTCTCCACCACGATTTCCTGGCGGAACGCGCCCTGCACGTGCGGGTTGCGCATGGCACTGCCGTAGTAGCGCATGTCCAGGCAGTGGTTCTGCAAGCCTTCCTGGCAGTAGCGGCAGACGCCGCAGGGCCGGCTCGGGCTGACGGCGATGCGCTCGCCCGCGGCAAAGCCGACGACGCCTTCGCCCACGGCATCGATCACGCCCGCCACTTCATGGCCGAGCACCATCGGCTCCTGGATGCGGATGGCGCCGAAGCCGCCGTGCTGGTAGTAGTGCAGGTCCGAGCCGCAGATGCCGCCGCAGCGCACGCGCACGCGCAGCTGGCCGGGGCCGAGGTCGGCAGTGGGAAAAGTTTCGACGCGCAGATCGCCGGGCGCGTGGATGACAAGGGCTTCCATGGTGCGGTGTCCTTTCAGAGCGTCGCGGTCACGCCGCCATCCACGTACAGGATGTGGCCGTTGACGAAGTTGGAGGCTTCGCTGCACAGGAACACCGCCGCGCCGCAGAGGTCTTCCACGTCGCCCCAGCGGCGCGAGGGCGTGCGGTTGACCAGCCACTGGGTGAACTCGGCGTTGTGGACCAGCGCATCGGTGAGTTCGGTCTTGAAGTAACCCGGACCCAGGCCGTTGACCTGGATGCCGTGCTGGCCCCAGTCGATGGCCATGCCCTTGGTCAGCATCTTCACGGCGCCCTTGCTCGCGGTGTAGGGCGCGATGCCGGGCCGGCCCAGCTCGCTCTGCACCGAGCAGATATTGACGATTTTGCCGCGCCCGCGCGGGATCATCTGCCGGGCCACGGCCTGGCCCACGAGGAACACGCTGTCGACATTGGTCTTCATCAGTTCATGCCACTGCGCTTCCTCGAACTGATCGAGCGCACCACGGCGCTGCATGCCGGCGTTGTTGACCAGGATGTCGATCGGCGCGATGTCACGCTCGATCTGCGCCACGGCCTTCGCCACGGCCGCGCCGTCGGTCACGTCGAAGGCAGCGGTGTACACGCTTGCGCCCTCGGCGCGCAGACTTGCGGCGGCAGCCTCCAGCTTCTCGGTGCTGCGTGCGTTGAGCACGACGGCCGCACCAGCTTGCGCCAGCCCGCGTGCCAGGGCGAAACCGATGCCCGCGCTGGAGCCGGTGATGAGGGCCGTGCGCCCGGTCAGATCGAATTTTTGGATGAAGCTGTTCATGGAAGATCCGGGTCGGAAGGTGAAAGAACCACGGGTGCGCCCGTGGGCGCGTCTGGCTGTGCGGGCGGGAGGGCCGCCCGCGGAGCAGCTCAGCCCAGCACCTCGGGGTTCACTGGCGTCGGCGGCTTGCCGGCCTGGGCCCCGAAGCCGAGCGCGGCGATCAGGTTGTCGATGGCCAGTGCGGCCATGGCGCGCCGGGTGCGCACCGAGGCACTGCCGATGTGCGCCGTCAGCACGGTGTTCGGTGCCGCCAGCAGATCGGGATGGACCTTGGGTTCGCCCTCGAACACGTCGAGCCCGGCGGCCGCAATCGTGCCCGCGCGCAGGGCTGCTGCCAGCGCCGCGTCGTCGACGATGCCGCCGCGCGCAATGTTGGTCAGCGTGGCGGTCGGCTTCATCAAGGCCAGTTCGGCCGCGCCGATGGTGTGGTGCGCTGCCGGGGAATAGGGCAGCACCAGCACGAGGTGATCGGCTTGCTGCAGCAAAGTCTGCTTGTCGACATACTGCGCGCCGGTTTCGGCCTCTTGCGCGGCATCGAGCCGGGAGCGGTTGTGGTAAATCACGCGCATGCCGAACCCGAGCGCGCCGCGCCGCGCAATGCCACGGCCGATGCGGCCCATGCCCAGGATGCCGAGCGTGGCACCCTGAACGTCGCCGCCGACGAAGTGGTCGTGGATGCCCGTCTTGGTCCACGCGCCGGTGCGCACGAAACGGTCGGATTCGGCGATGCGGCGGGCCGTGGCCATCATCAACGCGAAGCCGTAGTCGGCGGTGGTTTCCGTCAGCACGTCGGGCGTGTTGGTGACCACCACGCCGCGGGCGGTACAGGCCGCCACGTCGATGTTGTTGTAGCCCACGCCGACGTTGCACACGGCCTTGAGGTCCGGGCAGGCAGCCAGCAGCGCGGCGTCGATGCGTTCACTGCCGGTGCTCATCACGCCGGCCTTGCCTTGCAGGCGCTCGATGAGTTCGGCCGGGCTCCAGATGGTGTCGGCAGCGTTGTCGCTGACCTCGAAGTGCTGGCGCAGACGGTCGGCGATATCGGGGAAGGTGGCACGGGTGGCCAGGACGGAGGGTCGCATGGTGTCAAGCCCGATCAGTTGTTGCAGCGCGCTTCGAGTGCGTCGATGAAGCTGCGGTCCCAGCGGCTTTCGCGCATGGCGGCCATCGTGTTCTCTTCGGCCACGAGCACGGCGCGCGCCTTCTCGATCAGCCGCTCGGCGTCCTGCGGCACGATCGCCAGCAGGCCGTCCTGGTCGCCCACCACGATGTCGCCGGGGTTCACGACCATGCCGCCCACGCAGATCGGCACATTGATCTCGCCGGGACCGTCCTTGTAGGGGCCACGGTGCGTCACGCCACGGGCATACACCGGGAAATCGCGCTCGCGCAGCTCGGCCACGTCGCGGACCGCGCCGTCGATGACGATGCCAGACAGGCCGATCTTGGCCGCATAGAACGACAGGATGCCGCCAACCACCGCGTTGTTCAGGTCGCCCTGGGCGTCGACCACCAACACATCACCGGGGCGGCAGAACTCCAGCGCACGCAGGTACGTCAGGTTGTCGCCGCCGCGCGAGCGCGCCGTGACGGCCGTGCCCGCCATGCTGCGTTTGCCGGCACGGTGGTAGGGGTGCAGCCCCGAGGTGCCAATGTTGCGGTGCATGTTGTCGCTGATGGCAGCAGTCGGCAGACCGCGCAGGGCATCCAGGATGGTGCTCACTGCCTGGTCGGCAGAAGCGTTCTTGCGCAGGGCTTTGTATTCCATGAGAGGTCTTTCAGGTAGGAAGAGAACAGGGCAGTGACGTGTGGGACGCGGCGCATCGGCAGCAGGCGCGCCGGCCCGCGAGCCTGCCGCAGCCGATTCAGACCAGGGCGGCTACCGCCCGCCCGATGCGCGTGCAGCCTTCTTCGATGGTTTCGATGGAAGTCGCGATCGACATGCGGAAGTAGGGCGCCACGCCATACGAGGAGCCTGGAATCATCGCCACGCCTTCGGCATCAAGCAGGTACAGCGCCACGTCCACATCGTTGGCCAGCTGCTTGCCAGCGGGCGTGGTGCGCCCGATCAAGCCACTGCAGTTGACGAACAGGTAGAAAGCGCCCCCGGGCGTGCGGCAGCTCAAGCCTTCGATGGCGTTGACCATGGCCAGCGCGCGGTCGCGGCGCTGGCGGTAGACCGCCACGAAGTCTTTCAGAAAGCTGTGGTCGCCTTGCAGCGCGGCCAGTGCGGCGGCCTGGCTGATGGTGCAGGCGTTGCTGGTGGACTGCGATTGCAGCGTTTCCATGGCGCCGATCAGATCGAGCGGGCCAGCCGCATAGCCGATGCGCCAACCCGTCATCGCGTAGGTCTTGGAGACGCCGTTGATCACCACCGTGCGGTCCCGCAACTGCGGTTCGATGGCCACGATGTGCGGCAGCTGCTCGCCGTCGAAGCGGATGTGTTCGTAGATGTCGTCCGTCATCAGCAGCACGTGCGGGTGACGCAGCAGCACATCGGCCAGGGCGCGTAAATCGGCGGCGCTGTAGGCCGCGCCGGTCGGGTTGGTGGGCGAGTTGAGCAGCACCCAGCGGCTATTGGGCGTGATGGCGGCTTCGAGCGCGGCCGCCGTCAGGCGAAAGCCGTCGGCTTCGTGGCAGACCACCACCACTGGCGTGCCGTCGCAGGCCAGCGCCATGTCCGGGTACGAGACCCAATACGGCGCAGGAATGATGACCTCGTCGCCCGGCTCCAGCGTGGCCGAGAGTGCGTTGAAGATCGCGTGCTTGGCGCCGCAGGTGACCACCACTTCGGTGGGCTTGTACTGCAGGCCGTTCTCGCGCAGCAGCTTGTCGCAGATGGCCTGGCGCAGGGCCGGCGTGCCGGCGGACATGGTGTAGCGCGTCTCGCCGCGCTCTATGGCGGCGCAGGCTGCCTGGCGGATGTGCACCGGGGTGTCGAAATCCGGTTCACCGACGACCAGGTTGACGATGTCACGTCCCTGGCGGCGCAGCTCGTTGGCACGGTCGGCCGCGGCACTGCTGGGCGATGGTTTGATGCGGCGCACACGGGCGGCGATACGGGGTCGGGACACGGCGTTTCCTTCGGCGTTGGAAGATCGGCACGGCAGTGGTCGCTGGCCCGGTCCGGCTCTCGGATTTGGTGCGGGCGATGCCATGGCAGGTGGAACAGGCCCGAACAGTACGCGCTGTCATTTTGGAAAGCCAAGACAAGATCGCTCTGGAGATATAGGCAGACCTTATGACGGCTCACGCGGCTGCGGGTGGCCAGCCGGTGCACGGTGTTAGCACGCTGGCCGGCATGCAGGCCCGGTGCTAGGCTCATCTTTTGCTTGCCTTCGCCTGTATGAACCTGCGTCGACTCAAATATTTCGTCAAGATCGTGGACATCGGCAGCCTTACGCAGGCAGCCCAGGTGCTGTTCATCGCGCAGCCTGCGTTGAGCCAGCAACTGGCCACGCTCGAGGCCGAGGTCGGGCAGCAGTTGCTGGTGCGCACGCAACGCGGCGTGACCCCGACGGAAGCCGGCACGGCGCTATACCGGCATGCGCAGATCATCCTGCGCCAGTGCGACCAGGCGATGAGCGACATGGCCGCAGCCGGGCTCGGGCTTTCGGGCCAGGTGTCGGTCGGCATGGCGCCCGGCACCGCGGCCGCCACCCTCGCATTGCCGCTGCTGCGCCGCGTGCGCGCACGTCATCCGGGTGTACTGCTCTACCTCAACGAGAGCTACGGCACCACGCTCAGCGAACTCATCATGAACGGCCGCATGGACCTGGCCGTGCTCTACGGCGACAAGGCCATCCACGGCCTCAAGTTCCTGCCGCTGGTGAAGGAGGAGCTGTACCTCGTCGGCCCGGCCAGCGAGCCGCAGCCCGGCGAGAGCATTCGCCTGGAAAACCTGGCCGAGGTGGAGTTGCTGTTGCCACGGCCCTACAACATCGTGCGCAAGCTGGTCAACGAGGCCTTTGGCCGCACCGGCATGACGCCTCGCGTCGTGGCCGAGGTCGAATCGGCGATCACCCTCACGGCGGCCATTGCCGATGGACTGGGCTCGACCATCCTGCCGGCGTCGATGGCGCGGGGCTTCGTCGCCTCGGGCATGGCCTGGCAGAGCCGCATCGTCGAACCGGTGATCGAGGCGCCGCTGGCCCTGTGCCAGTCGGACCACCTGCCGCTGTCGGAGCCGGCGCAGGCGGTGCGCCAGATCCTGCTCGAGCTGGTCGACGACCTGCTCGTTGGGGGCAGCACGGGCCTGGCGCTTGCCCAGACCCCGGCCGCGGTCGCAGCCGTGGCGCCGTAGCGCCTCGTCTGCCGGTAGCCATAAGACGCTCTTATCCGGGCAAAGCCAAACGGTCTTGGCGTCGCGGCCCGTCCCTCGGTAACTTACAGGCACTGAACACGCTGATGCTCAGCGTGTGAACGCCGCCCGCAAGGGCAGGAAACCGAGATGCATCTGAACGATATCAAGGCGCTGATCGACGTCATGGCCGCGTCGGACCTGAGCGAGATGGAGCTGACGCGCGACGGCACGCTGTTGCGCCTGGTGCGCCGCAAGGCATCGCCTTCGGCACCCGGCACAGCGGCTGTGGATGACGCGACACGGCCACCGCCAGCGCTGCGCCAGGGGCCGCGCCGCGCCGCGCTGGCCACAGCGGCGCCAGCCAGCCAAGACATCACCGCGCCGTTGTACGGCGTCGTGCATTGGCGCCCTGCGCCGGATGCTGTGCCGTTCGTGGCACCGGGCCAGACCATCAAGGCCGGCCAGGTCGTGTGTGTGGTCGAGGCGATGAAGGTGTTCAACGAAGTGCGCGCCGAGCGCGACGCCACGGTGCTCGCGCTGCTCGTGGAGCCCGGGGCCGAGGTGCAAGCCGGCCAGCCGCTGCTGCGCCTGGGTTGACCATGTTCGATACCGTCCTCATCGCCAACCGTGGCGAAATCGCCTTGCGCATTCAGCGCGCCTGCCGCGGCCTGGGGCTGCGCACTGTCGCCGTATATTCCGAAGCCGACCGCGATGCAGCCTATGTCGCCCATGCCGACCAGGCCCTGTGCATCGGCCCGGCCGCGCCCACCCAGAGCTATTTGAACCAGGCTGCGTTGCTCTACGCTGCCGCAGTCAGCGGTGCCCAGGCCATCCACCCCGGCTATGGCTTCTTGTCGGAGAACGCGGGCTTCGCTGCGCGTGTGGAAGCGGCGGGGCTGAGCTTCATCGGCCCGACGTCGGCATGCATCCGCACCATGGGCGACAAGGTGGCCGCCAAGCGCGCGATGCGCGTCGCCGGTGTGCCGTGCGTGCCCGGCCCGGATGGCTCGCTGCCCGATGACCATGCGGCCATCCTGCAGATTGCCCGCGACATCGGCTACCCGGTGATGGTGAAGGCGGCCGGCGGCGGCGGCGGGCGCGGCATGCGCATCGTGCAGGCCGAAGCCGAGTTGCTGGACGCCATGGCACTGACGCGCGAGGAAGCGCGGCGCGCCTTTGGCAACCCAGAGGTTTACATCGAGAAGTTCCTCGGCCATCCGCGTCACGTGGAGATCCAGGTGCTGTGCGACCGCTACGGCAACGCGCTCTGGCTCGGCAGCCGCGACTGCTCGCTGCAGCGGCGCCACCAGAAGGTGCTGGAAGAAGCGCCCGCGCCGGGCATCGATCCCGCTCTGCTGGCCACGGTGGGTGCGCGCTGCGCCGAGGCGTGCCGGCAGATCGGCTACGTGGGCGTGGGCACCTTCGAGTTTCTGTTCGAGGGCGGCGAGTTCTTCTTCATCGAGATGAACACGCGGCTGCAGGTCGAACACACGGTGACCGAGATGACGACCGGTATCGACATCGTGCAGCAGCAGATCCGCATGGCGCGCGGTGAGCGGCTCACGTTGACGCAGGGCCAGGTCGGCTGCTTCGGCCATGCACTCGAATGCCGCATCAATGCCGAGAATCCCGACACCTTCGCGCCCGCGCCGGGCCGCATCACGGCGTGGCAAGCGCCGGGCGGCTTCGGTGTGCGGGTCGATTCGCATGTGACCGCCGACTACCGCGTGCCGCCGTACTACGACTCGATGATCGCCAAGCTGATCGTGCACGGCACTTCGCGCGATGACGCGCTCGCACGCATGCGCCTGGCGCTGTCCGAAATGCGCATCGAAGGCATCGACACCAATGTGCCGCTGCACCGCGCCATCCTCGAAGACCCGGGCTTTCAGCAGGGCGGCGTCGACATCCACCACCTCGAACGCTGGCTGCAGCAACGCGCCACCGGCAAGGCGCACACATGAAACATAGCTCTCCCACCATGACGCTGCTCGGCACCACCGCCTTGCTGTTCGAGGCGCCGGGCGACCTCGGCCTGGCGCCGCAGCAACGCATCTGGGCCATGGCGCAGACACTGCAGCAACTGCCCGAAGTGCGCGAGGCCGTGCCTGGCATGAACAACCTGATGCTGACCTTTGCCCAGGCGCCGCGCACCCTGGCCGCGCTGCAGGCCTTCGAGGCCCTTGTGCTGCAGGCCTGGGACGAGGCCACGCCCCTGCCGCTGCAGGGCCGTGTCGTCGAACTGCCGGTGGTGTATGGCGGCGAGGGCGGCCCGCACCTGGCCGACGTGGTGGCGCACACCGGCCTGTCCATCGACGAAGTGGTGGCCCTGCACTGCGCGCCGGTGTACCCGGTGTACGCGCTGGGCAGCCACCCTGGCTACTGCTACCTCGGCGGCATGGACGCGCGCATCGCCACACCGCGCCGCGCAGTGCCCGTCGTGCACCTGCCAGGCGGGTCGGTGTCGATCGGCGGTGTGCAGACCGGCGTCTCGGCCTCGGCCGGGCCGAGCGGCTGGAACACCATCGGAAGCACCACGATGGACTTCTTCAACCCCGAACAGGACCCCCCGGCCGTGCTGCAGCCGGGCGACTGCGTGCGCTTTCGAATCCAGGACATCGTTCGATGATCGACATCCTTTCCTCCACCGCCCTGGCCACCGTGCAGGACGCGGGCCGGCTGGGCAGCCTGCGCTTCGGCGTGGGCACCGCCGGTGCGATGGACCAGCTGGCGCTGGCCGTCGGCAACCTGCTGCTCGGCAACCCCGAAGGCGCCGCCGCCATCGAAATTCCGGTGTATCCGTTTCAGGTGCGCTTCACCGAAGACTGCGCCTTCGCGCTCACCGGTGCCGATGGCAAGGCGACGCTCGACCAGCGCGCGGTTGCCCCGTGGTGGGTCACCCAGGCACGCAAGGGCCAGGTGCTGACCATCGGCCTGCCGGTCGCAGGCTCCGGCTGCCGCGCCTACCTGGCCTTGGCCGGTGGGGTCGACGTGCCCGAGCGGCTGGCCTCGCGCAGCACGCAGTTGCGCGGCGCGTTCGGCGGCTTCGAGGGGCGCGCCCTGCGGCAGGGCGATGTGCTGCGCGCTGCCGCGCCCGGGGTGCACGCAGCGGTCGACTTCGGCGTGGTGCCGCCGGCCATCAGCCTGCCGCTGGTATGCGATGGCCTGCCCGCCATGCGCGTGCTGCCTGCCGCGCAATATGCGGGCTTCGAGGAAGAATCGCGCGCCGCCTTCTGGGCTGGCGAATGGAAGATCACCGCGCAGAGCGACCGTTACGGCTACCGCATGCACGGCACGCCGCTGGTGCCGATCGCGGCCATGGAGATCCGCTCGCACGGCATCGTGCCCGGCGTGATCCAGGTGCCATCGAGCGGCCAGCCGATCGTGCAGATGCGCGATGCGCAGCCGTCGGGCGGCTATCCGAAATTCGGCACCGTGATCGAAGCCGATCTCTGGCGCCTGGGCCAGGCCGCCATCGGCAGCCGCGTGCGGTTCATCCAGACGGACTACGAGGCGGCAGTGGCCGCACAGGGCGAGGTGCAGGTCTGGCTCGACGAGGTGCGCCGGCTGGTCGATCTCCAGCGCTGGGCGCTGCAAAGGAAATGAGCATGCAAACCCAAGACATCCGCCAACTGGCCGCATGGCTGGTCGCGACCGACATCGATTTCCTGGAGCTGCGCGGGCCGGACGTTGAGATCCGCATCCGCCGCGACGGCGCTGCGACGTCGGCTGATGAGCCGACGCTCGAACAGCACGCGCCACCGACGCCAGCGCAGGACCAGGCCGCCGTGCGCGCTGCATCGGTCGGTGTGCTGCGTGACCACCTGCCAGGCCGGGCAGCGCCACTGTCTACGCCCGGCGCTGCCGTGCAGGCAGGCGACCTTCTGGCGTTGCTGCAGGTCGGCCCGCTGCTGCTCCCCGTGGCCGCGCCCTGCGACGGCTGGGCCGGCGACTGGCTGGTGCCGCTGGGCAGCACCGTGGGCTACGGCACGCACCTGCTGAACATCGACAGCGAACCCGCCGCAACCGACGCGGCGCACGCCTGAGGAGTCGAGATGGACATTGACCTGAACGCAGATCTGGGCGAAGGGTTCGGGCCCTGGCGCATGGGCGACGACGAGGCCCTGCTGAAGATCATTTCCTCGGCCAACATCGCCTGCGGCTTTCACGCCGGCGACCCCGTCATCATGGACCGCACCGTGCGCCTGGCCGCCACGCGTGGCATCGACATCGACATCGGCGCCCACGTGGGCTTTCCCGACCTGCTCGGCTTCGGTCGCCGCCCGATGCAGGTCGATCCCAAGGAGTTGGCCACCTATGTGGTTTACCAGCTCGGGGCGCTGGCGGGCATCGCGCAGGCCAACGGCCGCCGCATGACCCACATGAGTTTTCACGGTGCTCTCGGCAACATGGCCGCGGCGGATGCCGAGCTGGCGATGGTGCTGGTCGAGGCCGTGGCCCGCTTCGATGCCGGCATGATCATCAGCTCTTCGGCCAGCCAGGCCATCGAGCGCGCGGGCGACCACCACGGCCTGCGCGTGGCCAGCAGCTTTCTGGCCGACCGGGCTTGCGACGACGAGGGCCTGCTGATCCCGCGCAAGCTGCCAGATTCGGTGATCCACGACAGCGCCGCCGTGCTGGCCAGGGTAACCCAGCTGCTGGAGGAAGGCACCGTGACGGCCTACAGCGGCCGCAAGGTGGCGATGCGCGCCAGCTCGATCCTGCTGCATGGCGACACGCCCGGCGCGGTGGCGTTGGCCACCGAGGTGCGGGCGCGCATCGAGGCCACAGGCGGCCGCATCGTGCCCATCTCGCGGCAGGTGCCATGAGCACGCCCGTTGCGCCCTGCCAAGCGGCCTGGGAGGCACCAAAGTGGCGTCTGCAGGGCCGGCCGCGCACCGTGGTGGAGCAGCATAAGGCCAGCTTATCGGCACACAGCCAATCCGTCTTGGCGCGATGCACAGCGCGTCGATAGAGTCACTTCCATCAGCAGCGGATACGACGAGAACGACTCGAAGTTCCACCTCTGCAGCCCCCCTCAGAAAGAACCTCACCATGCCTTTTTCCGATTACAAGACAGCCCTCGTGACCGGTGCCTCTTCCGGCATCGGCGCCGCCACGGTCGAGCGCCTATGCGCTGAAGGCCTGCAAGTGCACGCCCTGGCCCGCAGCGCCGGCAAGCTGGCCGAACTGGCGGCGCGCACCGGCTGCATTGCGCACGCCATCGACGTGAGCGACCTGGCCAGCGTGACCCGCCTGACCCAGGAGATCGACTTTGACGTGGTGGTCAACAACGCCGGTGTGGACCGGCCCGGTTCGATTCTGAAAGCCGACGCGCAAGGCATCGACCTGCTGATCGACGTCAACCTGCGCGCCGTGCTGCACATCTGCCGGCTGACGCTGCCCGGCATGGTGGCACGCGACCGCGGCCACATCGTCAACATCAGCTCGATCGCGGCGGCCTACAACTTCGGTGGCAACAGCACCTACCACGCGACCAAGGCGGCGGTGAGCATGCTGTCGCGCCAACTGCGCATCGACGCCTACGGCAAGCGCGTGCGCGTCACCGAGATCTGCCCGGGCCGCGTGGCCACCGACATCTTCGCCCACGTGCATGGCGACAGCGCAGAGATCCGCGAACGCTTCGTGGACGGCTTCGAGCTGCCGCAAGCCGAAGACATCGCCAACGCCATTGCCTTTGCGATCTCGGCCCCGATCGCCGTGAACGTGGGCCACATGGAAATCACACCCACGCTGCAGGTGCCCGGCGGGCTGTCGACCACCCGACCCGAGCGCCCCCAGGCCTGAGCCTGCGACGCCGCTCCAGCCCCTCAGCCCAGCCAAGACGCAGCGTATGAACAACTTCGATGTGATGGCCATCCTGCTGAATGGCGAGTTCGGCGGCATGCTGCTGAAGGGCGTGCGCATGACGCTGCAGATCGCCGCGGGCTCCTGGCTGCTGGCGATGTCGCTGGCGCTGGTGCTGCTCGTGGTGCGGCTCACGCCGAGCGTCATCGCCCAGCGCGCCGTGGCGGCCTATGTCTCCTATCACCGCAACGTGCCCACGCTGGTGCAGCTGATGCTGTGGTACTTCGGCATCTCCAGCCTGTTGCCCGCCGATGTGCAGGGCTGGCTGTCGGAGCACCACGGCGAGGCGCTGTTCGCCATCATCGCGCTCGGCCTGTGCCAGGCCGCGTACTTCAGCGAAGACCTGCGTTCGGGCCTGCGGTCGATCCCCGAAGGGCAGACCGAAGCCGCCCGCGCCCTGGGCCACAGCTACATCAGCTCGATGCGCCATGTGATCCTGCCGCAGGCGGTGCGCAACGCGGTGCCGGCCTTGGTGAACCACAGCGTCTCGCTGTTCAAGAACAGCAGCCTGGCCATGGCCATCGGCGTGGCCGAGCTCACGCACGCCGTGAAGGAGATCGAAAGCCAGAGCTTTCGTACCTTCGAGGCCTACCTGGTCGCCACCGTGCTGTACCTTGGCTTTTCGCTGCTGATCATGGCGGCGGGCGCCTGGCTGTCCAAGCGCTACAGCATCGCCGGCGCCCGCTAGGCCACGAGGAACCCGGCCATGACCGATCTCTACGACATCCTGCGCGACAACTGGCTGCTGCTGCTGGTGGGCCAGTACCCCAACGGCCCGATGGGCGGCATCGTCTGCACGCTGGTGCTGTCGGTGCTGGGCCTTGCGCTGGCCTTCCCGCTCTCCGTGCTGATGGCGCTGGCCCGGCTGTCGCCCTGGCGCATCCTGCGCTGGCCCACCACGGCCCTGGTCTACGTCGTGCGCGGCGTGCCGCTGCTGATGGTGATCCTGTGGGTCTATTTTCTGGTGCCGCTGCTGATCGGCCGCAATGTCTCGGGCTTCACCACCATGCTGTGTACGCTGGTGATTTACGAAGGCGCTTATCTCTCTGAAGTGGTGCGCGCCGGCATCCAGGCGCTGCCGCGCGGCCAGCTCGAAGCGTCCCGCGCGCTGGGCAACAGCTATCTCGGCGCGATGTGGAGCGTGATCCTGCCGCAAGCGCTCTACAACATGCTGCCCAGCCTGCTGAGCCAGTTCGTCTCGACCATCAAGGAGACCACGCTCGGCTACGTGATCAACGTGCAGGAACTTACCTTCGCCGCGAACCAGATCAACAACCAGTTGCTGACGAAGCCCTTCCATGTGTTCTTCATCCTGGCGGTGACCTACTACATCCTTTGCTACAGCCTGACCCAGCTGGCCCAGTGGCTGGAACGGCGCATCGCGAAGAAGCGCCAGGGGCAACTCGGCACGGCACCCGCCGCGCTGCAGCCCGCAGCCGCCATCGCCGAAACCTGACCCACCGAGGACACCCCATGATCTGCTTCAACGGTATCAACAAATGGTATGGCAGCTATCACGCGCTGATCGACATCAACGCCGAGGTGAAGAAGGGTGAGGTGGTGGTGGTTTGCGGTCCGTCGGGGTCGGGCAAGTCCACCTTGATCCGAACCGTCAACCGGCTCGAAGAGGTCAAGTCAGGCCAGCTTCTGTTTGACGGCAGTGACATCCATGCACCGATGACCAGCACGGCGCTGAACAAGCTGCGCAGCCGCATCGGTTTCGTGTTCCAAAGCTTCAACTTGTTTCCGCACCTGTCGGTGCTGGAGAACATCATGATGTCGCCGATGCGCGTGCGCGGCGTGAACCGCACCGATGCCAAGGCCAAGGCGCAGCAGTTGCTCGACCGCGTGGGCCTGGCGACCAAGGCCGACTCGTATCCCGCACAGCTGTCGGGCGGGCAGCAGCAACGCGTGGCGATTGCGCGCGCTCTGGCCATGGAGCCGCCTGCGATGTTGTTCGACGAACCGACCAGCGCGCTCGACCCGGAGATGGTGGGCGAGGTGTTGTCGGTGATGCGCAGCCTGGCCAACGAGGGCATGACCATGATGTGTGTCACGCACGAGATGAACTTCGCGCGCGAGGTGGCCGACCGGATCTGGTTCATGGATGCGGGCCGCATCCTGGAGACCGCCACGCCGCAAGAGTTCTTCAACCGTCCGCAGCATCCGCGCGCCCAGCGATTTCTGTCCGACCTGCGGGCGCACTAGCCGCAAGTCATCCCAACCGCCACGCCCATTTCCAACCAGGAGTCGATCCATGTCCAATGTCACTCGTCTTTCTCGCATGACGGCAATCGCCGGCCTGCTCGCCGCCAGCTTCGCCGCCCAGGCCGACCAGTGGGACGAGATGCAGCAGCGCAAGGAGCTCAAGTGCGGCACCTTCGCGGACGTCCCGCCGTTTGCGGCGCCCGATCCGAAGACGCGCGAGATGGTCGGCTTCGATGTCGACATGTGCAGCGCGTTGGCCAAGCGCCTGGGCCTCACCGCGAAGATCACGCCGCTGTCGGTCGAGGCCCGCGTGCCCGAGGTGAAGATGGGCCGCGTCGACCTGACGGTGGCCAACCTGGCCTACACCAAGAGCCGCGGCGAACAGATCCAGTTCAGCGACCCCTACTACGTGGCCAAGGAGATGCTGGCGGTCAAGGCCAGCGACCCGGGCACCACGAAGGCAGAGTTCAAGGGCAAGCGCCTGAGTTCGACCAAGGGCTCGACCTCCGAGCTGTCGATCAAGATGAATGGCTCGGAACCGGTAACCTTCCAGGACACGGGTTCCGCCTTCATGGCCGTGCAGCAGAACAAGGCGGTCGGCGTGGTGGCCAACACCATGACCATCACCAAGTTGGTCAACCAGTCCAAGACCGGCGGCGTGCCCCTGAAGATGATCACGGAGCCGATGGTGTTCCAGCCCATCGGCGTCGGCATGAAGAAGGGCGAGCCGGTGCTGCTGTCCAAAGTCAACGCCGCATTGATGGAGATGGACAAGGCCGGCGAGATCGACCAGATCTGGGCGAAATGGATCGGTCCCAACACCGAATACAAGCTGGTGCGCGAGGAGAAGGTGACGCCCCTGGCGGATCTGAAGTTCGAGATCCTGCCGTAGTCCGTTGGCGCACGTCGTCGATCCGGACAGAAGGTCATGGCACCTGGCTGGCGGTGAAAACCGTCAATTTCGACGATGGGTGCGTGCCCATGCAAGTAGGACGATACGTGGGAGCGGCTTGGGCCGTCACATATCAACCAGGAGACTTGCATGCACAGTAGGAACGTATCGGAGGCCGCGCGCCGGGCCGGGCATTTGGCGCTGGTTGGCGCCGCCACGGCGGTACTCGCAGGTTGCGGTGGCAGCGACGACGGATTGGATCAGACCCCCCCGGCAGCGATCAGAGTCGAGCAGGCCAGCACACGCTGTTCCGCCATGGCGTCGGCATCGGTGCCGGCCTCGGCGATCGGGCTTGCCACGCAAGGCGCCACGGTGACGAGCGCGTCGTTGCAAGCGGCCGATGCCGCCGCCGGCTTGCCGGAGTTCTGCAAGGTCATGGGCGACATCATCGCCACCAATGCTGCTGACCCAGCCATCAAGTTTCAGCTAAACCTCCCAACCGATTGGAACGTGCGGGCCTTGCAATACGGCGGAGGCGGCTTCAACGGCTTTGTCGTCAGCGGCTTGGGCACGGTCAACCATGCGCCTTCGGACGTCGCGCAGCCCATCGCGAAGGGATACGCGACCTTCGGAAGCGACTCGGGCAATCAGTCTCCCAACGGAGCGTACGGCTTGAACGACCAGGCCTTGCGCAACTATGGCGGCGAGGCGGTCAAGCGTTTGAAGGACGCTGCGGTGCATTTGCAAAAGACCTATTACGCGTCGGCGCCATGGAAGGTCTACTACCAGGGCGCGTCCAAAGGTGGGCACGAGGCACTGGTGGCTGCGCAGCGCTATGGGGACGACTATGACGGCGTGATCGCGTACTACCCGGCCAGCCAAAACCAGGCGATGGTCCTGTCCTGGTACCGCATGTTTCAAGCCGCATATCGCACGCCTGGTGGCTACCTGAACCCTGCCAAACAGCAGTTGCTCAAGTCCAAGGTTCTGGAGCTCTGCGACGGACTCGATGGCGCTGCCGATGGCCTGGTGTCCAACCTCAACGCCTGCAAGCAATCTTTCTCGGTTGCTGTGCTTCGCTGCCCCAGTGGCAACGACGCGGGCGATACGTGTTTGTCCGACCAACAGATCAACACGTTGCAGACGGCCGCTGTGCCCATGGAGTTCGCATTCCCGTTGGCAAATGGGGTGACCAGCATCGGCCCCTATCCCATCTACCAAGGCGGTGACGTGGGCGTCTGGCTCGATGCAGTGGGCGAGCCTGCACGCACCGGCTATTACAACTTTGCCAATGGCGTCTTGCGGTACTTCGACCAGCAGAGCGCGGCGTCAAGCGTCGAGAATTTCGACTACCGCCAGTGGCAACCACGGGTGCAGTACCTGTCGCAGATCCTGGACGCGAGCGATCCCAATCTTGACGCCTTCACGATGCGGCGTGGAAAGATGCTGTTGATTCAAGGCACCACGGACATGCTGGTGTCCAACGAAACGACGACCGCCTATTTCACACGCGTGGCCGCACGGTATCCGGCAACCATCAGAGACTTCGCACGCTATTACGTGATCCCAGGCCTGGGTCACGCTTCTGGAGATTTCACGGCCCGCTGGGATTCGTTGTCTGCACTCGAGTCGTGGGTGGAGCGAGGCGTGGCGCCCGCAGACCAGGTGACGACCGATGCCGCACAAGCGACCAGGGGCCGATCGCGTCCGCTTTGCGAACATCCGGCCTTCCCGAAGTACAAAGGTAGCGGCGACGTCAACAGCGCAAGCAGCTTTACCTGCAGCACGTCCTGATGCAGGCCAGCGCCCCGGTCAGACTGGGGTGCTTTGACGCTGGCCGCCGACATGGAGAACATGGCCAACGCGTTGCAACGGCCGCCTAAGCGCTGGAGGTGCCGCGGCGCGATCGCCAGAAGCCCTTCACCGCTCTGAAAGCGACTGCGACACCTCACCTGCCGCCCGCAGCAACCGGGCGCC
Organism: Rhodoferax sp. RT4P68; assembly: GCF_056521305.1. Classification (NCBI taxonomy): domain Bacteria; kingdom Pseudomonadati; phylum Pseudomonadota; class Betaproteobacteria; order Burkholderiales; family Comamonadaceae; genus Rhodoferax; species Rhodoferax sp. RT4P68. Next base: position 179,603 of record NZ_JBWMBB010000010.1, on the reverse strand, counting down.
CAAGGTATCGGCGTCGAACAGGCTGAACGCCTCTTCCTGGAAGATCAGCGTCATGCTGCCGGCCACGTCGCCGTCGTGGTGGAACACCGGTGCGGCAATGCCGACCAGACTGCTGTCCACCTCGCTGCGGCTGATCCAGAAGCCGCTCTTCTTGATGGCCTGCAGCGCCTGCCAAAAGGCCAGCCAGTCCTTGCCGATCGCGAGGCAGTCCGGGTCGTTCGCGTTGTCTGCCCAGATGCGCCGTAACCGAGCCCGGCTCAGTGCCGCCAGGATCACCTTCGAGCTGGAGCTGCGGAACGTCGGCACGGCGGTGCCGCGCCCATACGTCACCAGCTGCATGCCGGCTTCGCCGCCGCACTGGTAGATGTTGATGATCTCGCTCTTGTAGATCGTGGCCATCAGCCCGGTGGCCCCAACCGCGCGGGCCAGTTGCGCCAGCAACTCCTTGCCGGCGTTCAGCAGCGGGTCGGACTCGCGGATGCGATGGTCCAGCTGGATGATGCGCGGCCCCAGCGTGAACCTGCCGCCCCTGCCCACCAGCAGCCCCGCGCCGGCCAATTCGCGCGTGTAGCGGTAGCAGGTCGTGCGCGTCAACTTCATCGCCTCGCCAATCTCTTCGGCGCTCATGCTTTCGTGCTCGCGTGAGAACAGATCGAGGACGGAAAGCATGCGGGTCAGGCTGGACATGGCGGCGTGGGGGAGCTGGGGCGCGGCCATTGTCATCGACTCTCTGCAGCACTCGGGCCGGTCGGGCATCGAATGTCGCTTTGAGGTAAATCCCAATTTGCGGCATCGCGCGGCCCGTAGGTTGGCAAAACATCCCAAACTAGCATATCGAATTTGATATTGTAGAAAACACTTCACATTTGGCATCGGATCATCTAGACTTCGATGCACCAAATCCGACATTGTGGGAATCATGAACAAAACCGCCTCATCGACAGCCGCCGGCGCCCAGCGTTTGCTCGAAGCCGCACGGGACGCCGGCAGCACCGTCTGCTTCGCCAACCCTGGCACCACCGAGATGCCTTTCGTCGAGGCGTTCGACCAGGTGTCTGGCGTGCGCGCCGTGCTGGGCCTGTTCGAGGGCGTCTGCACGGGGGCGGCAGACGGCTACGGGCGCATGCTCGGCAAGCCGGCGATGACGCTGCTGCACCTCGGCCCGGGCTTTGCCAACGGCATCGCCAACCTGCACAACGCCCGCCGCGCGCGCACCCCCATCGTCAACCTGATCGGAGACCACGCGAGCTGGCATCTGCCGTTCGACGCGCCGCTGACGTCGGACATCGATTCCCTCGCACGCCCTGTCTCGGCCTGGCTGCGCACCGTCTCGGGCGCCGACGCCATGGTCAGCGACGTGCGCGACGCCATCGCAGCGGCTCAGACGGGCGCCGGCGGGGTGGCGACATTGGTCGTGCCGGTGGACTACCAGCAGGCACCGGTCGCGCCATCTGCACCAGCCAGCGATGCCGTAGCGCCGCGCTTCGCGACCGTACCCGCCGCGCGCATCTCGGCGCTGGCCAGCGCACTGCGCACCGGCAACCCGCATGTATTCCTCATGGGTGGCGAGGCCCTCAGCGAACGCGGCCAGCGCGCCGCGGCACGCATCGCGGCAGCCACGGGCGCCGGCTTCTACAGCGAGACCTTCCCGGCGCGCACCGAGCGCGGCGGCGGTCTGCCCGACATCGACCGGTTGCCGTACTTCCCCGAAGTCGCCATCCAGGCGCTGGATGGCCGCACCGTGGTGCTGGCCGGCGCCATCGCACCGGTGGCCTACTTCGGCTATCCGGGCCTGCCCAGCATGCTGGCGCCCACGGACAACACGCAGGTGTTGAGCGCCCCCGGCGAAGACGGTGCTGCCGCGCTGGAGGCCCTGGCCGATGCGCTGCAAGCCCCGGCGGTCGCGCCGCGCCCGGTCGAGCAGGTGCCGATGCCCACGGGCGCCCTGACCCCGGCCGCCATCGGCCGCGTCATCGCCGCCCTGTTGCCGGACCAGGCCATCGTCTCGGTCGAGGGCGGCACCTGCGGCTACCCCTTCGTGACAGCCTCGGCCAACGCTGCGCGTCACACCATCCTCACCAACACCGGTGGCGCCATCGGGCAGGGCCTGCCCGTGGCCTTGGGCGCATCCATCGCCTGCCCGGATCGCCGCGTCATCGCGCTGCAGTCTGACGGCAGTGCGCAGTACACCATCCAGGCGCTGTGGACCATGGCGCGCGAGAAGACGCCGGTGACCATCCTGATCACCTCCAACCGGCGCTACGCGATCCTGCAGAACGAGCTCACCCGCGCAGGCGTGACGCAGTACGGCCCGCAGGCACTGGCGCTGACCGAACTGGAGCGCCCCGCCATCGACTGGATGGCACTGGCCACCGCCTACGGCGTGCCCGCCGTGCGCGCCACGACAGCCGAGGAACTCGCGGAACAGCTGGCCTCGGCGCTGCTGGTGCCGGGCCCGCGCCTGATCGAAATGGTGCTCTGAGCCGCTTCCGATTTTTTCCTCCACCTCACACACAGGACTCGACATGGATCTGCAACTCAAAGGCAAGGCCGCTTTCATCACCGGCGGCAGCATGGGCATCGGCCGCGAAGTGGCGCGCGTGCTGGCACGCGAAGGCGTCTCGGTCGCCATTGCCGCACGCGGGCTCGAAGCGCTGGAGCAGGCCGCTGCCGAACTGCGCGCGGAGACCGGCGGCAACGTGGTCGCCATCCGCACCGACACGACCAGCATGGAGGCGGTGCAGACCGCCATCGACGCGGCTGCGAAGCAGTTTGGTCGCCTGGACATTCTGGTGAATGGCGCCGCAGCCCCTGGCGGCCTGGTGCGCGCCGAGCTGGAGAACGCCGACGACCAGGGCCTGCTGCAGGACATCGACATCAAGGTCGTGGGCTACTTCCGCTGTGCCAAGGCCGCCGCTGCGCACATGAAGGCCAACCACTTCGGCCGCATCATCAACATCGGCGGCCTCACGGGTCGCGGCAGCAAGCAGCTCTCGGGCATGCGCAATGTGGCCATCGCCCACATGAGCAAGACGCTGTCCGACCAGCTCGGCCCCTTCGGCATCACGGTCAACGTGATCCACCCGGGCGTGGTGGAGACCCCGCACATCCACGAGCTGTACGAGAAGGAAGCCAAAAAACAGGGCCTGACCGCCGCCGAGGTGGAAGCCAACTACGCGAAAGCCACGCCGATCCGTCGTGTACTGCAGACGCCCGAGATCGCCGACCTCGTGGCCTTCCTGTCCTCGCCGCGTGCCGGCGCCATCACGGGCGAATCCATCGGCATCGACGGTGGCATCTCGCGCGGCATCTTTCTTTGAACCACGGGAGAACGCACATGCAAGGAACCATTCTGGTCGGCACCGCAGGGCAGGGCATCCTGCGCAGCGCAGACAACGGCGCCAGCTGGCACCGCCTGGGCCTCAAAGAGGCCATCGAATTCGACGGCACCGTGCGCGCGCTGCTGGTGGACCCACGCAACCCGCAACGCATCTTTGCCGGCGCCGATTCCGGCATCTGCCTCAGCGAAGACGGCGGCGTGCATTTCAAGCGGCTGGCGTCGCCGGCAGACGGCCTTACGGTGTGGGCGCTGGGCATCGACCCGCGCAACCCTGACATCGTCTACGCCGGCACCGGCGCACCATCGCGCGCGCGCATGTTCCGCTCCCGGGATGGCGGCGCCACCTGGGAGCAACTGCCGATCGAGCTGCCAGAGTTCTGCGCGGGCGTCAACCGGCCCCGCATTCTGACCATCTGCGTTGACCCGGCCGACAGCGCGGTGTGGTTCGGCGTGGAGGAGGGCGGCGCCTGGCACAGCCAGGACCAGGGCGAGAGCTGGCGCCGTGTGGACGATGCAGCCAGTGGCATCGTCAACAGCGACATCCATGTCGTCACCATCCTGCCGGCACGCAACGGGCAGCCGAAGACGCACCTGATCGCAACCGTCAACTCGGTCTACACCAACACCGACGGCGGCTTCGGCTCCTGGGCTGCAGAAAGTTCGGCCGAGCGCTTCGACGGCATGTACTACACGCGCACCCTGACCGCGCTGAATGGCGACGACGACGTGCTGCTGGCAGCAATCGGCGACGGCACGCCGGGCACCCGCACCAAGATTTACCGCTCGCTGGACCGCGGCGCCACCTGGGCCGACACGGTGCTGCACCACGTTCCCAACTCCACGTTCTGGGCCATCGGCACGCACGCGGCCGACCCGGCCCTGGTCTTTGCCGGCACCAAGTACGGCCACCTGTTCCGCTCCACCGACGGCGGCAAGTCCTGGTTCAAGGATTGGCGTGATTTCAGCGAAATCACCGCCGTGGCATGGACGCCCGTGGTGGCTGCCGTGAAGCCGCATCCCAAATCCACGCTGGGGGCTGCGCCACATGCCTGACCTGAACCCCATGCGCGTGCAGCCCCGCATCCGCCGCACCCATTTGTCGCTCTTCGTGACCAACCCGTTTGAATCCGCCGCCTGGTACGAGCGCGTGCTCGGCATGCAGGAGACGGCGCGCGGCGAACGCTGGGTGTTCATGAGCTTCGGCCAGAAGCACCACGACATTGCGCTGATCCAGCCCGAGCCGGGCGAGGTGGTCGGTGGCGTGGCGCTGCAGCACTACGGCCTGGAGATCGACGGCGATGTGAACGAACTGCGCCGCCTCTATGGGCAGTTGCTCAAGGCCGGCATCACGGTGGTCAAGACGACCGACCACAAGGTGGGACTGGGCGTGTACTTCTGCGACCCGGATGGGCACCGTTTCGAATTCTTCTGCGAGACCGTCCACGACGACGAAGAGGGCAAGCGGCTGCTGCACCAGTACCACGCCCCCAGCAACCCCATCGACCTCGAACCCCTGTACGACTGAGACCATCATGCTCAAGACACCCAACTTCCATGCGTTCCACATCCGCAAGTGGTATTTGCAGATCGAAGACACGCTGGCCGGCGAGACCGGCGCTGCCGCCGATGGCGAGCCGCTGCGCAAGATCGTCGTTGCCGCCTGCATCCACAACCCCTTCGCCGGGCGCTACGAGGCCGATCTGTCATCGTGGATCGAACCCTCGCCCGTGCTCGGTGCCGAGTTCGGCCGCCGCATCCGCGAGGCCGCGCAAGGCCGTGCCATCGAAAGCTATGGCAAGGCCTGCCTGGTGGGCATCGACGGCGAGTACGAGCACGGCAATGCCCTGCTGACCAACCCGGCCGCCAACCCGGTCCGCGATGGCGTGGGCGGCGGCAAGTCGTGGGTGCCCTCGACCGGCAAGCGCGGCGGCCCCGGCACCATCATCGACGTGCCGCTGGCGCACAAGAACGCGCTGTACGTCCGCTCCCACTACGACACCGTGTCGGCCATGTTCAACGATGGCCCCAACCGCGATGAAGTCGTGTTGATCTGGGCCTTTGCCACACGCGGGCGGCTCAATGCGCGTCTGGGCGGGCTGCAAGCGTCGGAAGTCCAAGGGCAGGACGGCCTCGTCTGAGGCGGCAGACCACCATGACACACGCTCCACGCGACTTGATCCTGGACGCCGGCGGCCTGCGCCTGCACGCGCTGCAATGGGGCGCCGACAGTTCGCCCGCCATCGTGCTGCTGCACGGGCTGCGCAGCTACGCGGCAACCTGGGAGCCCGTGGCCGAAGCCCTGGGCGACCGTTGGCGCCTCATCGCGCTGGACCAGCGCGGTCGCGGCGAGAGCGACTGGGACCCGGAGCGGCGCTACTTCACGCCCCAGTACGTGGCGGATCTGGCTGCCGTGGTGGACCAGCTCGGCCTGCAGCGCTTCGTGCTGGTGGGCCATTCGTTGGGCGGCACCAACGCGCTGGTCTACACCGCTGCGCATCCCGAGCGGGTGCGTGCGTTGGTGGTCGAGGACATCGGCCCGGGGTCATCGGCCGGCGGCGCAGGCGCGCAGCGCATCCGCCAGGAACTGGCCAACACGCCCGACAGTTTCGACACCTGGGAGGCCGGCCGCGCCTTCTGGCGCGCGCGCCGGCCGCTCATCACCGAGCAGGCCCTGGACTCGCGCGTGCGCCATTCGCTGCGCGCCCAGCCCGACGGTCGCATCGGCTGGAAGTACGACGCCCAGGGCATCGCGCAGGCGCGGCTCGATCCGGACCCGAGCCGCATCGTCGACCTGTGGCCGGCGGTCATGAGCCTGCGCTGCCCCACGCTGCTGCTGCGGGGCGGTGATTCCGATTTCCTGCTGGCCGATGTGGCCGAGCGCATGGCCGAGGCGGCGCCCGTGATCGAGTGGCACGACATACCCGGTGCCAGCCACTACGTACACGACGACCAGCCCGATTTCTTCCTGCAGCGCCTGCAGGACTTTCTGGGCCGCCTGCCGCACGAGGAGAGCCAGTCATGACGGCCGAGAAAAATTGCGACGTCGTCGTCGTGGGCGCCGGGCCCGTGGGCGTCAGCGTCGCCCATCTGCTCGGCAGCTACGGCGTGCGCACCCTGGTGGTCGAGCGCAGCCGCGAGATCCTGCCGTACCCGCGTGCCGTGGGCATGGACGACGAGGCGCTGCGCCTGTTCCAGTCGGTCGACATGGCCGAGCCGCTACTGCAGGACATGGTGCAGAACGTATCGCTGCGCATGTTCGACCGCAACGGCAAATTGTTCGCCGACATCCGCCCGGCGACGCGCGAATTCGGCTGGTGGCGCCGCAACATCTTCATGCAGCACCTGGCCGAGCACACGCTGCGCGAAGGCCTGGCGCGCTATCCGCATGTCGAGATGGCGCTTGGCCAGGAGGTCGCCGCCATCGCGCAGAACGACGAGGGCGTGCGCCTTACGGTGCGCGGTGAAGACGGCAGCGAGCAGCGTGTGAACGCGGCGTTTTGCGTAGGCGCCGACGGTGGGCGCAGCACCATGCGTGAGCTGCTGGGCGTCAAGCTAGAAGGCGTCACGCATCCGATCAAGTGGCTGGTCGTCGATGTGCTGAACGCCGATGTCGATGCGCCCTACACCTCGCTGCACTGCGACCCGCGCCGCCCGCATGTGTGCATCCACCTGCCGTTCAACTACCGGCGCTGGGAGTTCATGGTGTTCCCGCACGAGGACGAGGCGCAGCTGGCGTCCGATGCCTCGGTGCGCGCCTTGCTCACCCCGTATGTGACGGATCCTGCCGCCATCGAGATCGTGCGCTCGCGCATCTACACGCACCACTCGCGTGTGGCCGACCGCTTTGTGGTCGGGCGCACGGTGCTGGCCGGCGATGCGGCGCATCTGTCGCCGCCGTGGATCGGCCAGGGCTTGAACGCCGGGCTGCGCGATGCCGGCAACATCGCCTGGAAGCTGGCGCTGCTGGTGCGGGGCGCCGCGCGGCCCGGGCCGGTGCTGGCCAGCTACGCGCAGGAGCGCCACGGCCATGCCAAGGCCATGATCGACCTGGCCGACACGTTCGGCCGGCTGCTGATGCCCACCAACCGGTTCAAGGCACTCGCACGCGATGGCTTCTTCGGCAGTGTCGCGCGCATTCCGCAGGTGCGCGACTACGTGCTGCAGATGCGCTTCAAGCCGATGCCGCGCTACACCAGCGGCCTGGTGGTGTTGCCGCCTGTGGTTGCGCCGCACAGTGCCGTGGGCCGCATGCTGATCCAGCCCGACGTGGAGACCGGCGTCCACCGGCGCGAGAAGCTCGACACCGTGCTCGGCACCGGCTTTGCGCTGCTGGGCTGGCGCGCCGATCCGCAGCAGGCGCTGGGCGAAGCCAGCGCTGCCGTGTGGCGCGAATTGGGTGCTGCCTTCGTTCGGGTAGAGCGCTCACGCAGCGGCGGCTCGCGGCTCGGGCGCATCGCCCACGACAACGGCACGGTGTGCATCGAAGACATCGACAACGCGCTGGCCGACTGGTTCCAGGTGCAGGGTCACACCTTCGCCATCGTGCGGCCCGACCGCTACGTGGCGGCGCTGGCCGATGCCGTCGACCTAGACGCCACCAGTGACCGCTTCTTTGCCCTGTTCCGCGAGGCCACCGTGCCCGCCTGAGGAGACAACCCATGTACGTCGAACAACGCATCTACTCGCTCGTCCCGGGCGGCACTGCTGAATACCTGCGCCTCTACCTCGAGTGTGGCCGCACCGTGCAGGAGGGCCATCTGGGCAACATGATCGGCTGCTACACCCGTGAGGTCGGCGAGCTCAACCAGCTAGTCTATCTCTGGCCGTTCGATTCGCTGGACGAACGCGCCAGCCGCCGCGCCGCCCTGATGGCCGACCTGGCGTTCGCCGCCTTTCGCAAGCAGGTGCGTCACCTGGTCCTGCGCCAGGAGAACACGCTCCTGGCCGACGCGCTGCGCGGATGAAAGCCGCCATGCAATACGACGCGCTCACGCTGTACATCGACGGCGAGTACATCGCCGCCGGCGCGCGGCCCACGCAGCCGGTGTTCAACCCGGCCGACGACAGCCTGCTGGGTGCGCTGCCCCATGCGCTGCCCGAAGACCTGGAGCGTGCCGTGCAGGCCGCCCACCGTGCGTTCCCGGCCTGGCGAGACGCCTCGCCGCTGCGCCGCTCCGACATCTTGCGCCGCGCGGCACAGCTGATGCGTGAACGCGCCGATGCCATCGGCCGCCAGATCACGCTGGACCAGGGCAAGCCGCTGGAGCAGGCAGTCGGCGAAGTCGTCTACAGCGCCGAGGCGGCCGAGTGGCATGCCGAGGAAGGCCGGCGCATCTACGGCCGCATGGTGCCCGCGCGCGCGCCCGATGTGCAGCAGCTGGTGCTGCGCGAGCCGATCGGCGTGTGCGTGGCATTCACGCCCTGGAACTTCCCGTTCAACCAGGCGCTGCGCAAGGTGGTGGCGGCCCTGGCTGCTGGCTGCACGCTGGTGCTCAAGGGGCCGGAAGAATCGCCCAGCGCCATCGTGGCCATGGCGCGCATCTTTCACGACGCCGGCCTTCCGCCGGGCTGCCTGAACATCGTCTGGGGCGTGCCGGCTGCGGTGTCCGAGCATCTGGTCGCCCACCCGCTGGTGCGCAAAATCTCGTTCACCGGCTCGGTGCCGGTGGGCAAGCACCTGGCAGCGCTGGCCGGCCGCCACATGAAGCGCGCCACCATGGAGCTGGGAGGCCACGCGCCTGTGGTGGTGTGCGCCGACGCCGATGTGGACGCCGCCGTCGATTTGCTCGTGCCCTACAAATTCCGCAATGCCGGCCAGGTGTGCGTCTCGCCCACGCGCTTCTTCGTCCACCGCAGCGTGCACGACCGTTTCGTGGAGCGCTTCGTACAGAAGACCGCTGCGCTGCAGGTCGGCCCGGGCCTGGCGCCCGGCACGCACGTGGGCCCGCTGGCGCACGGGCGGCGCGTGGCCGAGATGCAGGCCTTCGTCGACGATGCGCGCCGCTGCGGCGCCGAGATCGCCACCGGCGGCCAGCGCCTGGGTGATGCCGGCCACTTCTACGCCCCCACGGTGGTGCTGCGCGCCGGTGAAGACACGCGCCTCATGAACGACGAGCCCTTCGGCCCCCTGGTGGGCGTGCGCTGCTTCGACATGCTCGACGAGGCGCTGGTGTTGGCCAACCGGCTTCCGTTCGGCCTGGCGTCGTATGTGTTCACGCGTTCGAGCCACAGCGCCCATGTGCTCTCGCGCGGGCTGGAGGCCGGGATGGTCAACATCAACCATTTCGGCATGGCACCGGCCGAGATCCCCTTCGGCGGCGTGAAAGACAGTGGCTACGGCAGCGAGGGCGGCACCGAGAGTTTCGAGGGCTACCTCAGCACCAAGCTGATCACGCAGCGCCACTTGGCCTAGCGCACACCCCCCCCCTGCTCCTGACGCATGTGTCTGCGCGGCCCTGCCGCGCGGCAAGCGTGCGTCCGCTGAACCCCTCCCCACGAAAGGACCCCACGCATGCTGCAACTCCACGACGCTGGCCTGTTTCGCCAGCAGGCCTATGTGGCCGGCCAATGGATCGATGCCGACGATGGCCGCACGGTGGCTGTGACAGACCCGGCCAATGGCGAGGTGCTCGGCACCGTGCCGGTGTGCGGCGCAGCCGAGACGCGGCGCGCCATCGAAGCGGCCGAATCCGCCCGGCACGCCTGGGCGCGCCGCCCGGCGAAGGAGCGCGCCACGCTGCTGCGCCGGCTGCACGAACTGATGCTGGCACATGTGGAAGACCTGGCCCTCATCATGACGCGCGAACAGGGCAAGCCCCTGGCCGAGTCGCGCGGCGAGATCGCCTACGCGGCCTCGTTCATCGAGTGGTTTGCCGAGGAAGCGCGGCGCGTCTACGGCGAGACCATTCCGGCGCCGAGCAGCGACCGCCGGCTGATTGCCCTGCGCCAGCCCATCGGCGTCGCCGCGGCCATCACGCCGTGGAATTTTCCGGCGGCGATGCTGACGCGCAAGGCCGGCCCGGCGCTGGCGGCAGGCTGCGCGATGGTGGTCAAGCCGGCGACGCAGACGCCGTTCTCCGCATTGGCCTTCGCCGTGCTGGCCGAACGCGCCGGGCTGCCGCCGGGCCTGCTGTCGGTGCTGACCGGCTCGGCCAGCGCCATCGGCGGCGAACTGACGGCCAACCCGCTGGTGCGCAAGATCAGCTTCACCGGCTCCACCGAGGTCGGGCGCACGTTGATGCGCCAGTCGGCCGACACGGTGAAGAAGCTGTCGCTGGAACTGGGCGGCAACGCACCCTTCATCGTCTTCGACGACGCCGACCTGGACGCCGCCGTCGAGGGCGCCATGCAATCGAAGTTCCGCAACACCGGGCAGACCTGCGTCTGCGCCAACCGGCTGTATGTGCAGCGTGGCGTGCTGCAGACGTTCACCGACAAACTGGTGGCACGGGTGCGTGCGCTGCAGGTGGGGCCGGGCACGCAAGCGGGCGTGACGCAAGGGCCCTTGATCGACGCCAAGGCCGTGGCCAAGATCGAAGAACACGTCGCCGATGTGCTTGCCAAGGGCGGTGTGGTGCTGACGGGCGGGGCGCGCCACGCGCTCGGCGGCAACTTCTACCAGCCCACCGTGGTGGCCGGTGCCACCCCGGCGATGCTGGTGGCGCACGAAGAAACCTTCGGGCCGCTGGCGCCGATCTTCGCCTTCGACACCGAGGACGAAGTCATCGCCCAGGCCAATGCCACGGAGTTCGGCCTCGCGGCGTACTTCTTCGCACGCGACCTGGGCCGTGTGTGGCGCGTCGCCGAACGGCTGGAGGCCGGCATCGTGGGCGTGAACACCGGCCTCGTGTCGACGGCCGAAGCACCGTTCGGCGGCATCAAGCAGTCCGGCCTCGGGCGCGAAGGCTCCCACCATGGGATGGACGACTACCTGGAGCTCAAGTACGTCTGCCTGGGCGGGTTGGACACCTGAGCAGGCAGCGCGTCGGCGGTGCGCCAGCGCCTGCAAAGGGTGCGTCGCGCACCGGCGTGGCACACGGCGGCTGGTGCATCCGTTCGAAACCGGTGATGTAGCTGGTACAAGTTTTGCAATTACCGTATTAAGGGAAATGACTAAGTACTACGCGCTTATTTTTCCGTCAACATACGACTCATTTCCCTTACCGTGAACTCAACACAATTTCATCAAGGAAGAACGATGCTCAATTCTCTGTCCCGCCGCCGTCTCGGCACCCTGGCCGCAGCCGCCGCGCTGGTCACTTTGTCTGGTGCCGCACTGGCGCAGCAACCCGACCGGATCAGCATCGTCGTGCCGTACCCGCCCGGCAGCGCGCCCGATACGCTGGCGCGCCAGCTGGCCACCAAGCTGGGCCCCAAACTCGGGACGTCCGTGATCGTGGAAAACCGGCCGGGCGCCAACGCCATCATCGGCAGTGACTACGTGTCCAAGGCCAGGAACGACGGCAGCACCTACCTGCTGGTCGACCGCATGACGGTGGTGGTCAACCCGCTGCTGTTCAGCAAGCTGCCTTACGACCCTTCGGCGTTGATGGGCGTGAGCGATGTCGCCCGTGTGAATCTTCTGCTGAGCGTGCGAGGCGAGGCGCCGGTGAAAGACTGGGCGGGATTCGTGGCCTATGCCAAAGCACATCCGCAGGCCGTGGCGATCGGCACAGGGGGCCCCGGCAGCGTGCACCACTTGAGCCTGGAGCTGATGAGCAAATCGATTGGCGTGAAGATGACGCATGTGCCCTACAAGGGCATCGCCCCCGCAGTGCAGGATGTGCTCGCGGGTCAGCTTTTCGGTGTGATCTCCGGCCCGGAGGTCGTCGTTCCTCACCTGGAAGGGGGGCGCCTTCGACCTTTGGTGACAGGTGCGAAGCAGCGCCTGGGTTTGCTGCCGCAAGTGCCCACGATGGCCGAACAAGGTGTCAGCGAAACGGTGCTGCTGTCCACGACCTTCTCGGTGTTTGCACCGCCTCGGACACCAACGTCGGTCTCCAGCCCGTTTGGCGATGCCGTGCGCGCAATCCTGGCAGAGGCGGACACGGCCGCACGCTTGGCGCCGATTGGCCTGGAGCCAGCTGGGGCTACGCCGCAGCAGATGCAGGCGTCGCTTGCCGAGCAGGGGCCACAGCTGGCGCGCGTCATCCGCGACGCTGGTATCAAGCTGGACTGATCCATGGCGCTGCGCGCCGTCGAGGCGGCAGCCAGCACCGCGCGGTCCCATGGACCGCTGTCGTACACCAGGAAAGGCTGACCATGCGCCGTCCCAATCTCATCTTCATCATGGCCGACGACCTGGGTTATGCGGACCTGGGCTGCTACGGCGGGCGGGAGCCGGTGTCGCCGTGCCTCGACCAAATGGCTTCGCAGGGGCTACGCTTCACCCAGGGGTACGCGAACTCGCCGGTGTGCTCGCCGACGCGCTTCGGGTTGCTGAGCGGGCGCTGGCAGTACCGCCTGCGTGGTGCCGCCGAAGAGCCATTGACGGGGGCCAAGGCGAAACTGCGCCCGGACCTGGGCATGCCCCCCGAGCATCCGACGTTCGCATCGCTGTTGCAGGCTGCAGGGTGGCGCACGGCACTGATCGGCAAATGGCATCTGGGCTATCCGCCCGCGTTCGGGCCGCGCAAAAGCGGCTACGACACGCACTTCGGGCCGCTTTCTGGTGGCGTGGACTACTTCAACCACCAGACCATGCGGGGCAAGCACGATCTGTGGCTGGACGGCGAGCCTGCGCATGCGCTCGGCTACCTCACCGACTTGCTGAGCGAGCGCGCCATCGGATTCGTGCGCGACTGCGCGGCGCGAGATCAGCCGTTCCTCCTGAGCTTGCACTACACCGCCCCGCACTGGCCCTGGGAGACCCGCGACGACGAGGATGTGGCTACCACGTTGGGCGGCGACATCCAGCATGCACGCGGCGGTTCGGTTCACACCTACCGCCGGATGATCCACCACATGGACGAGGGCATCGGCAAGCTGCTCGACGCGCTGAACAGCTGCGGTTTGGACGAGGACACCCTGGTGGTATTCACCAGCGACAACGGCGGCGAACGCTTCTCCGACAACTGGCCGTTGATCGGCGGCAAGATGGATCTGACCGAGGGCGGCATCCGCGTGCCGTACATCGTCCGCTGGCCCGGCCACATACCGGCGGGCAGCGTGAGTGACCAGCCGATCATCACAATGGACTGGAGCCGCACCTTTTTGCGGGCCGCAGGCGTGGCCGAGGCGCCGATGTATCCGCTGGACGGAGCCGACTTGATGCCGCTGCTTGGCGCACCGCACACCGTGCAGCTGAACCGCCCGCTGTTCTGGCGCATGAAGTACCGCGACCAGCACGCTGTGCGCGATGGGTGGTGGAAGTACCTGCGCATCGAAGGCATCGAGTACCTGTTCGATCTGGCCGCGGACGAACGCGAGCGTGCCAATCGCGCCGCGGACGAGCCTGAACGACTGGCCACGATGCGCGCGCAATACCAGCGCTGGTTCGAGAGCCTGCCTCCCGTTCCGCATGATGCGGACTACGACCTCGTCGTGACCGAACGCGACATGCCGGGCGCCCATCTGCGCTGAACGCCACGAACGGAAGGCACTTCGTGGGTCAGGCAGCACCCCACGCCATGCCGTTTCGGGCTACCGGGATGGGCCGCAGTTGACTGAGCATTGGCCCATGCTGCAACGGCCGCGTCTGCAAGACGCCGGCCTGTGCGCTGATCCCTCATCCACCCTTCAGAGAGAAGCACCGTGCTCGAAACCCAACTGCAATCCCTCCACTACCCGGACGCCCCCAAGATGGTGTCCGCCGCATTCCCCGGCCCGCTGGCGGCCAAGGCCCTGGAGCTGTCCGCCCGCACCGAATCGATGGCGCGCGGCGGCGGCCGCATGCCGGTGGTGATGGACCGGGCCTTCGGCGCGACCTTCAAGGACCCGGACGGCAACACCTTCATCGACCTGTCGGCCGGCGTCGGCGTGAGCAGCGTGGGGCGCTGCCATCCCAAGGTATTGGCTGCCATGCAGCAGCAATCGCAGGTGCTGATGCACGCCATGGAGGTCAACAGCACGCGGCGCACCGAGCTGGCGGTGAAGATGTCCGAGATCGCGCCCGAGGGGCTGCGCGGCGACTGCGTCACGTTCTTCACGCAGAGCGGGAGCGACGCGCTCGAAGCGGCCGTGAAATTCGCCAAGCGTGTCACGGGTCGCCACCAGCTCATCGCGTTCCACGGCGGCTACCACGGCGTCTGGAATGCGTCCGTCGCGCTGACCACCGGCTCTGCCTACCGCAAGGGATACGGGCCGTTCATGGGGGGCGTCATCCACGCGCCCTATCCGTACGCCTACCGCTTCCCGTTCGACACCACGCACAAGAGCGCTGAGCAGATCGCAGGCGAATACGTCGACTACCTGTTGAACACGCCCTACACCGCGGCAGACGACGTGGCCGCCGTGATCGTCGAGCCGGTGCAGGGCGAAGGCGGTTACGTGCCGCCGGCCCCGGAGTTTCTGCAGCTGCTGCGCAAGGCCTGCGACCGCAGCGGTGCGCTGCTGATCGTCGACGAGGTGCAGTCGGGCGCGGGGCGTACCGGCAAGATGTGGGCGGTCGAACATGCGGGCGTGAAGCCGGACATGCTGACCTTCGGCAAGGGCATCGGCAGCGATGTGCCGATGGCCGGCCTGATCATGCGCTCCGACCTGGCGGGGCAGATTCCCGACGGCTCGGTGCCCAACACGTTCGCCGCCAACGGCGTGTCGGCCGCAGTGGCACTGACCAACATCGGCATCCTGCAGGATCCCGAGCTGAACCTGATCGCGCGTGCGCACACGCTCGGCGCCGAGGCGCAGGCGCGCATCCGCGGCTATGGCAGCCCGCGCGTGGGCGAAGTGCGGGGCCGCGGCCTGATGATCGGCATCGAGCTCGTGGAAGACACCACCACCAAGGAGCCGCTGGGGCGCGAGAAGGTAGGCCAGTTGATGGGTTACCTGCTCAGCCACGGGGTGCTGATGGTGCCGTGCGGCCGCTACGGCAACGTGATGCGCGTGATGCCATCGCTCACGATCACCCGCGCCCTCATGTTCAAGGCGCTGGACGTGTTTGCCGAAGGCCTGGCCACGCTGTGATGGTGCAGGGCGGGTCGCCGCTGCTTGCGGCGTTCCGCTCCGATCCGGAGCGACCCGGTCCCATGCGGAGCGGGTCGGCCGCGCCTCAGAGCATCAGCGTGACCGTCTTCTCTTCCAGGTAGGCATCCAGCGCCTTCGCTGAGAGGTCGCGGCCCAAACCGCTGTCCTTGCCGCCGCCCCATGGAAGGCGTG
Organism: Rhodoferax sp. RT4P68; assembly: GCF_056521305.1. NCBI lineage: Bacteria > Pseudomonadati > Pseudomonadota > Betaproteobacteria > Burkholderiales > Comamonadaceae > Rhodoferax > Rhodoferax sp. RT4P68. Next base: position 163,948 of record NZ_JBWMBB010000010.1, on the reverse strand, counting down.
CATCCAGCGGGCTCCAGCAGTTGACCGCGACGGCGCCGACTTCCAGCCGCGCCGACACGCGGTGCGCGGCGGCCAGATCGCGCGTCCAGACCGAAGCCGACAGGCCGAAGTCGCTGTGGTTGGCCAGTTGCACAGCTTCATCCTCGTCGTCGAACGGGATCAGCATGCCGACCGGGCCGAAGATCTCTTCCTGCGCGATGCGCATGTCGTTGCGCACGTCGGCAAACAGCGTGGGCCGCACGAAGAAGCCTTGCGCGGGCACCGGCTCGCCACCCGTCACCAGGCGCGCACCCTCGGCCTGGCCCAGATCGATGTAGCTGCGCACGCGGTCGCGGTGGCGGGCATTGATGAGGGCGCCCATCTGCACACCGGGCTCGTCCGGTCGGCCCATCTTCAGCCCCCGTGCAGCGGCTGCCAAGGCCTCTTCGAAGGCCGGCATCACCGAACGCTGCACCAGGATGCGCGAGCCGGCCGCACAGGTCTGGCCCTGGTTGACGAACAGGCCCATGGCCACGCCCTGGGCCGCCTGCGCCAGGTCCGCGTCGGCGAACACCAGCTGCGCCGCCTTGCCACCCAGCTCCAGTGTGAGGTGTTTGAAGGCAGGCGCCGCTTCACGCGCGATGATGCGGCCCACGGCGGTGCTGCCCGTGAAGCTGATCTTGCGCACCAGCGGGTGCGCTACCAGGGCAGCGCCTGCCACCGCACCGCCGTTCACGATGTTGACAACGCCGGGCGGCAGTCCGGCCTCGGACAGCAGTTCGGCCAGGGCGGTGACGGCCAGTGGTGCGTCCTCCGGCGCCTTCACCACCACGGTGCAGCCAGCCGCCAGTGCCGGGGCCAGCTTCCAGATGCAGATCATGAGCGGCGCGTTCCACGGGATCACCAGCGCCGCCACCCCGATGGGTTCGCGCGTCGTGTAGTTCAGCGTGGTGCGGCCCATGAAGCCGGCCGTGGGGATGGTGCGGCCTTCCAGCTTGTCGGCCCAGCCGGCGAAGTAGCGCAGCGTGTCGACGCACATCGGCAGATCCATCAGCGCCATTTCCTGCGGCGGTCGGCCCTGCTCGTCGGCGAGCAGCTGCACGAACCGGGCGGCATCGCGTCCGAGCAGATCGGCCAGCCGCTGCAGCAGGCGTGCACGTTGCGCGCCCGGCGTCGCTCGCCAGCCGGGCAAGGCGCGCGCTGCGGCCTGCACGGCCGCGTCCACGTCGGTCGCGCCAGAGTCGGCCACATGGGCCAGCAGCGCCCCGGTGGCGGGGGCCAGCTTGTCCAGCCAGGTGGCGCCAGTGGCGTCTTGCAACCGGCCATCGATGAAGTTGCGCGCGCTGAGAGCGGCGGAATCAGGGGTACGCATGGAAACTCCAGCACAGTTGGGAATGGATTGGCATAGGGATTGCATGAATTCTTTTATACGGGATTTTGGTAAATAGTTGACCCTGATTTCAGGCGGTTGAGATCGGCATCAATTCCTTAAAAAGAGACTAAACATGATTTTTGCCCCCCAAGTTGGTGCGCTGCAGGCCCGCATCGACCGATTTCGCGACATCCATCTGCATGCGGCCTCGGTACACGACTGGCAACAGACCTACCACCAGCTCACGCCGGGGCCGCTGCACAGCTCGCTGATGCAGTTTTCGGCAGGTGCGTTCCATGTGTTCCGCGAGTGCATCAACCAGCGGGTGGTGCAGCAGGGGCGGGCGCCGCGTGGCAAGGTGTGTTTCGCCGTGCCGCTGGCCCTGCCAGGCGCAGTGCGCATGCAGGGCCGCGCCGCCGACATGAACTGCGTGTTCGTGCTGCGCGGCGATGAGGAATTCATGTTCCACATGCCCGAAGGATGCGACCTGCTGGCACTGACCTTCGACGCCGCGCACGTGGCGCAGCTGTTGTCTGGCGACGCCCGAGGCGCAGAGTTGCAGACGCTTTTGCGCCAGCCCGTGCTGCGGGTGTCGCCCGAGAAGATGGGCTCGATCCGGGGCGCCCTGCTGCAGGTGTTCTGCGACGCGCTGGTCCACCCCCACCTGTTTCACGACGCACCGGCCCAGGCCGCGCTGGAACATGGCTTGCTGCAGGCCTTGCTGGGCTTGCTGGAGGCGCCGGCTTGCGACCCGGCCCAGCGCCTGGTCAGTTCGCCCCACAGCTTCATCGTCGAGAAATGCCACCAGTTCATGCTGGCCGACACCGATGTGCGGCCGGACGTGGTGGCGCTGTGCAAGCGCCTGCGCATCAGCCGGCGCACGCTGCAGAACAGCTTTCGCAGCGTGGCGCAGATGACGCCGGTGCACTACATCCGGTGCATCCGGTTGAACGGCGTGCGGCGCCAGCTGATGGCCACGCCGCCGATGGCAGCGACCATCGCCGAGATCGCCTCGACCTGGGGCTTCACGCATCTGAGCCATTTCGCGGCGGAGTACGAAGAGTTGTTCGGCGAATTGCCATCGCACACGCAGCGCGGTCGCGACCTGCGGCACTGATCAGAACGGCGCGATCAGCAGCAACTGCGCGTACAGGTTGGTGCCGGGGCTGTTCTGGTTGCCGCCGTTGCCAGCGTCCCTGCGCGGCTTGTACAGGCCCAGCATGGGTGCCACGACCAGGTGCGGGTGCACCGTCCACTCGGCAAACAGGTTCAGCTCGCGCGCATCGAGCGTGAGGGTCTGGCGATCGCGCAGCGTGCGGTAGCTCTGCAGCGCCGCGCCCAGCGTCAGCGATGGAGTGGGTTTGACGTCCACTACAAGCTGGTGTACGGCCGCGTTGCTGTTGAACGGCCCGGCGTAGTTGCCTGCCACCTCGCCTTGCAGCCAGCCGCGAAAGCCGCCGGTGAACAGCGGGTCCCAGCCCTGGCCGTGGCGGGCGTACCGGTAACGCAGGCTCGGCGCCCAGGGGGCAGCGGGCCAGGCGTAACCCGCCTGCACGTAGCCGGCGCTGGCTTGGCCCATGTCGGTGCGCTGGCGCGCGACCTCGAAAGCAAAGCTGGCATCCGCAATGCCGGCACTGCCCTCGCCACGCACGCTGAACACGTCCATGCCCTTGCGCAGCAACTGCGCGGGGCTGGCGTAGCGCGCGTCGACCTCCAGGCCGCGCAGGTAGGTCAGGCCCAGCGTGCCTGCAGGGGTGGTGTAGTCCAGCGTACCGGCCGCCACTGCGGTGTTGGCCTGGGCATGGTTGTCCGACTTGAGCCACATGGCGCTGCCGTGCAGCCCGTCTGGCCGGCCGAGCTTGACCACGGCCGTGCCGGCAAAAGCGTGGCGTGCCCCGATGTAGTAGGCACCACCGCGATCGAGTGCGTCGCCGGCCAGCCGTCGTCCCGGGTTGAAGCCGTCGTCCATCACGAGAAAGCCGCTGCCGATCTTCACGGCCTGGCGGCCGGCCGAGATGTCCAGCCCATCGGTGCCCAGCGCCGGCAGGCTGGTGCCCGAGCGCCAGCCGATGTAGGCGTCTTCCATGCGCGTGCGGCGCTCGCTGCCGTCGCTGTACCCGCCGGCATCGCCGTCGCCCCAGGTGGCCGAGCTGACGGCGTTGAGTGCGCCATAGACCGTGCCCACCCCCAGCCGTGCCGTGCTGCCGGACAAGCCGTACTTGGCATAGCCCTCGCGCCAGGTCGAACTACCGGGGCGGCCGTCGTAGTTGCGCTCGCTGTGGAGCCAGGCGTATACGAGGGTCAGGTCCGCGTTGAGGATCTGGCCGTCCTGGTTGTGCAGTTCATAGGCGGCTGCCGGCGCGGCGAGGGCGGCCAGAGCGGCGGCCAGCGCGGCGATGCGCCAGCGGCAATCCTTGCGCGCGTGCGCCGATGGCCCCACGTTCTCAGGCTGCCGAGTGCGGCTCGAACCGAAATGCGCACAGGGCAAGGTCGCCACGGGCCGGGTCGTGTTGCAGGTGTCTGCGGAGGTCATCGCTGGGGTTTCCTGAAGGTTGGATCGCGGAACGGGATGGCGCGTCACAGCTTGTGGCTGCCGAGGTTGGCAAAGCGCCCGGGTGCGCGGCGGCGCAGCCGTGCGGCCAGCGCAACGCCGACCACGATCGCCACGGGGATCACGGCGCACAGTGCGTACGACAAGGCCTTGCTGGCCCCGGTCAGCACGTCGAAATGGAGCACGGCCAGCACCAGCACGCACACGAGCGCGACGCAGGCCAGCCCGGGAAGCAGGCGCGCGCGCCACAGGCCCAATCGCAGGTCGGGGCGGCGGCCGAAATACGCTAGCACGGCGGCCGATGTCAGCGCCATCAGCCCGATCACGCACAACGTGGCCACGCTGGACAGCCAGGCGAACAACTGCAGGATGGGGTCGGCATCGAAGGCGGCAAAGGCCAGCACCACGGTTGCCGCCACGGCGCTTTGCACGGCCGAGCCCAGGTGCGGGCTTTGGTGCACGCGGTGCGTGGTGCCCAGCCAGGCGGGCAGCAGGCCGTCGCGGCCGATGGCGAAGAAATAGCGCGCGGCGGCGTTGTGAAAGGCCAGCAGGCCGGCGTAGATGCTGACCATGAACAGCACCCGGATCACGGACGTGAGACCGGGGCCGGCGTAGTGGTCGGACACGCCGTACAGGAAGGTTGTCGGGTCTTGCAGTGACTGCAGCAGCGGCACGATCTTGTCGGTGCCCACGCCCACCACCAGCGCCCAGATCGACAGCCCGTAGAAGCCCCCGATCAGCAGCACCGAGGCGTAGGTAGCGCGCGGGATGGTGCGCTGCGGATCCTTGGCCTCCTCGCCATAAATGGTCGTGGCCTCGAAACCGATGAACGCTGCGAAGCAGAACAGCAGCCCGATCGAGGGCGTGCCACTGAGGACGTTCGAAGGCTTGAACGAATCGAGGTGGATGCCGTTGTCGCCACCTGCCCGCAGGATGGCGATGTCCAGCGTGAGGATGGCGGCGTATTCGGCGACCACGACAAAGGCAAGCACACGCGCCGACAGGTCGACATTGCGGTAGCCGAGGATGGCGATGCTGAGCATGGCCAGCAGGGACCAGATCCACCACGGCGCGTCAATGCCGAAGGTCGTGGCCATGGTGCCCGCCACGACACCGCCGAACATGCCGTACAGGCCGATCTGCAGAATGTTGTAGGCGAACAGCGCCAGCACGCCGGCCGCACCGCCGGCCAGGCCGCCGAGCCCGGTGGACGTGAACGCGTAGAAGCCGCCCGCGTTGGTCACGTACTTGGCCATGGTGGTGTAGCCCGCCGAGAACGCCAGCAACACCGCCAGCGCGGCCAGCAGTAGCGCAGGCGTGCCCGGACCGTTGCCGAGCATGATGCCGATCGGGAACCCCCCGGCGATGACGCTCAGCGGGCTGGCAGCCGAGACGACGAAGAAGACGATGAAATAGACGCCCAGCGCGTCGCGTCTCAGCGTGTTGGCGCCGTGCGGCGGCAGGGTGGCACTCATGGCATTCCTAGGTAGACATCCGGGGGCGGCTGCGGGCGGGTTGCGCCGTTCCGCGAGCCTGTTGCCGCTGACACCACGAGGGCGGCAGCAGTGGAGTCGAATGCTAGGAGTGAGGTGCTGGACGGCGGTAGCCCGAATCGGCAAGGCCTGCGCGTGGGGCAGCAGGCGCAACCGGCCCGTGGTGGGTCTCGCCAGGCGCAGCGAGCTTTTCAGTGTGGCTGGCGCAGCAGGAAAGACCGCACCGCGCCGTTGAAGGCCGCCGGCTGGTCGTCGTGCACATAGTGGCCTGCGCCAGCAATCTCAACGCCCTGGATGTGCCGGTTGGCCGACAGCATGTCCGTGAAGGTCTGGTGTGACAGATAGTCGGAGTTGGCGCCGCGCAGCAGCAGGGCAGCGCCGCCGATGGCGTGGACACAGGGCCAAAGATCGGGGTCGGGCTGGCTGGGGTGGAGACGACAGTGCGTGATGCCGGCCTGGTCGTGCGCCCACGTCACGGCGCCGTCGGTCTCACGCATGGAGTTCGCCACGCGCGACTCGATCGCAGCCTCGGTGACATTCGGACGGATGGCGCGCCAGAAGCCTCTGGCTGCGTCCCAGTCCGGAAAGGACGAAGGTGTGTGGACCAGTTCCGCATTGATGCGTGCGGCCCCGTCGCTGCTGCGCGATGCGCCGGGTCCGCTGTCTTCCAGGATGAGGCTGCGCAGCCTGTTGCCATGGGTGAGCGTGTACACCAGGGCGTTGATACCGCCCATCGAATGTCCGAGCAGATGCACCGAGTCCAGCCGAAGCGCGTCGACGAACGCGGCGATGTCGCCTGCGTAACGGGCCGTGTAGTAGTCACGTTCAGGACACCAGTCGGTCTGGCCGCGGCCGCGCTGATCCAGCGCAATCACGCGGAAGTCGACGGCGAGCGCCGCCGCCAGCGGTGCGAAGGTTCGCGCATAGCTGCGCAATCCGTGCAGACACAGCACCACCGGTGCCTCCTGCGGGCCCCAGGCGACGTAGTGAAAGCGCAGCTTGCCCAGCTGTACGAAATGCGATGTGCCGGGGTCGGAATCGGAGACGTGCAGACTCATGCGGTCACTTCGTGGTGATCCTGACCTGCTGCAGGATCTTGCGGGTCTGCGTGATCGAGCGATCCCAGGCCGCCGCCTCCTGGGTACGGCTGCCGGCGGCGCGCTGCAGACCCAGCTCCAGCAGGCTGGCCTGCACCTGCGGCAGGACCAGGACCTTGGCAATTGCGGCGTGCAGTTTCTCCAGGATGATGGGGGACGTGCCGGTCGGCGCGAAGACGGCGAACCATCCTGAGTCTTCCAGGCCGGCGATGCCCACCTCGGTGAACGTCGGCACATCGGCAAGCGACTGCACGCGACGGGGGCCGGTCACTGCGAGTGGACGGACTTCCTTCGAATCGACTTGCGCACTGACGGCGGCGATGGTCAGGAACACGCTGTCGATGTGGCCGCCGCGCAGGTCGGTGAGCGCCGGCGACGACCCTTTGTAGGCCACGTGCAGCAGCTGCGTGCCGGTTCGCGCGGCCAGCAATTCGCCGAGCACGTGCGGCGATGAGCCGCTGCCGAAGGTGCCGAAGGTCACGGACCTGCTGCGCCCCGCCTGCAGCAGTTGGTCCAACGTGCCGAGATAGGACTTGGTGCTGACAGCCAGCACCAGAGGCGTGTCCGCCACCATGCTGCCGAGCACGAATCTCTTGCGCACCTCGTCCATCGCCATCTTGTCGTCCGACATCAGCGGTGCCAGTACGTGCGTGGAACTGCTGCCGAACATGAGCGTGTAACCGTCTACCTTGGCGCGCTCGACCGCGCGCAGCGCGATAGCGCCGTTGGCACCGGGCTTGTTGTCCACCACGATGGTCTGGCGCAGGTGTTCGCCAAGCTTGTCGGCCACCAGCCGCGCCAGGATGTCGGTGCCACCACCGGGGGCGAACGGCACTACCAGCGTGATCGGCCGCTCGCTCGGCCAAGTGGGCTGTGCGTGCGCTAAGGGGAACGCGCACCAGGCGCCGAGAGCCGCGATGCCGGCTAGAAAAAGTTGCTTCATATGTGTTGCCTTGCGTGGAGGGCGGGGGAGTGGCGCGCTCAGACCAGACCGTCCTGGCCCTGGATCTCCGACGCCTGCAGACCGCTGAGGCGCGCGTGGAGGCGTCCGCGCGTGGCGAAGGCCCAAATCACCAACACCTCGTCGCGGTTGGGGCCGTCGCCGAACATGGCGCTGACGGTGTCGTAGTGCGAACGCACGTACAGCGCATCCTTGTGCGCCAGCGGGATGTCGATCACCGTGCCGGGCCCGCCGCGCTTGCCGGTTGACGGCACCCAGCTCTTGCCGCCGCCAACGCCGTCACGCACCGGGTTAGCGGCCGGGTTGGTCAACAGCGCGTTGCCGTGCTCGTACTCGCCGTCGGTGCCGACCAGGCACGCCTTGCCGTAGCTCTCGATCGCACGGCCCTGGGCCGCCTCGCGGATGCGCCGGCCAAACTCGCGGCCAAGCTCTGGCGAGGGCGCGATCCAGGACGACAGGTCCGCTTCGAAGCGACCCGCGAACGGGTTGTGGATGCAGGCAGCGATGACGATCTTGCGCAGTGGCTCGCCGTCGGCGGGCTTGCCACTTTCACCGGCCAGCGTGTCGTCGATCTGCAGATACCACTTGCGAATGTGGAAAGCGCTGAGGTTGTCGGTCTTCATAGGGTCTCGGGTGTGGTGGACGTCCATCCGGCAGCATGCATGAGACCAAGAAATTACTTCATTGCAGTAATTTGGAAGTCGATCGTACAAGAAAATTATCAACAACACTAACTGCAGCTCAATGGCGAAATGTTGGAAATTCTGAAGCGTTGGACGAGTATTTTCAAAATTGGTAGTTCTTCTAGTTGGCATATTTATCGCATAGAAGTAAAAATGCGACATCCACCGCAATGCACGCAGCAATCCAGGGCATGTGACGCGGTGGCTTGCACCACAACCGTCCGAAGGGAAGAGATGACGCCATTGACATGCACCATCCTGGTGGCTACGGCCGGCCAGGGCATCCTGCGCAGCAACGACGAGGGTGCGACCTGGCACCGGCTGGGCCTGAAGGAGTCGATCGAGTTCGACGGAACCGTGCGATCGCTGGCTGTGGACCCGGCCCAAGCGGCGCGCATCTATGCCGGCGCCGATACCGGCCTGAGCATCAGCACGGATGGCGGCGTGCATTGGCGCCGCGCCGAGGGGCCGTTGAACGGCCAGACCGTCTGGTCGATCGCGGTGGACCCGCGCAACCCTCGCGTGCTGTTCGCTGGCACGGGTGCGCCGTCGCGCGCCGCGATCTACCGCTCGCGCGATGCCGGTGAGACCTGGACCCGGCTCGCACCGGAGATTCCCGAGTTCTGCGCGGGCGTGCACCGGCCACGGCTGCTGACCATCTGCATCGATCCCGACGACAGCAACGCGGTCTGGTTCGGCGTGGAAGAGGGCGGTGCCTGGCGCAGCCGTGATGGCGGCGACCAGTGGGAACGTTTGGCAGAGGGCTTGCCCGGCAGCATCCGCAACCCGGACATCCACGCCATCACCGTGTTGCCGGCGACGGCCGAAGCACCCAAGACAGCGTTGGTGCTGACGGTCAACTGCGTGCACCGCAGCACCGACGATGGCGCGAGCTGGCAGGGCGAACTTTCGCGGGACCGCTTCGACGGCCTCTACTACACCCGCACCGTTCAGGCACTGCCCGGATCGGACGTGCTGTTGCTGGCGATGGGTGACGGCACGCCGGGGCGCCGCACGCGCATCTACCACTCCCATGACCGCGCGCAGAGCTGGGTCGAATCGCGCATCGACCTGGCACCCAACTCCACGGTCTGGGCTTTCGGTGTCCATGCCGCGCGGCCGGATCTGGTGTTCGCCGGCACCAAGTATGGCGATCTCTACCGCTCCGACGATGGCGGTCGCCGCTGGCACAAGGAGTGGCGTGTGTTCAGCGAGATCACCGCCGTGGCCTGGACGCCTATGAAAGCGGCGCTGGTCGCCCACCCGCAATCCGTGCAATAGCCGCTCGCTGTGACCGCGCCCCCTTTTTTCCGACACCACAGGATTTCTCCATGAAGCTCTATCTCACGCCACATGCCTGCTCACTGGCCGCCGACATCGTCGCGCGCGAGGCCGACATTCCTCTCGAACGCGTCTGGGTCGACGTACGCGCGAAGAAGCTTCAGGACGGCAGCGACTACTTCCGGGTCAATCCCAAGGGCCAGGTGCCCTCCCTGCAGACGGATGATGGACAGTTTCTGACGGAGGGCGGTGTGATCATCCAGTACCTGTGCGATCGCCACGGGGCCGACGCGCTGCTGCCCGGCTTGCTGGGGATGGAGCGCTACCGCGTACTCGAATGGCTGAGCTTCATCAGCACGGAACTGCACAAAGGCTTCACGCCGCTGTTCCGCGCGACCACGCCGCCCGAGTACCGCGCGATCGCGGTAGACAACTTGCGCAAGAGACTGACCTGGCTGGACGAAGTGCTGCGCGAGCGCCAGTTCCTGCACGCCAACCGCTTTACGGCGGCCGACGCCTACTGCTACACCATCGTGATGTGGAGTGCAATGCACCGGATCGACCTGGCCGTCTGGCCGTACCTTACAGCCTACCTGCAGCGCGTGGCCGAGCGGCCCGCAGTGCGGGCCGCACTGGCGGCCGAAAAGATGGAACTCGACAGCCGGGCCGCAGCCTGAACGCGGCAGGAGCACCAGCATGACCCAACAACGGTGGGCCCGCAGGCCCGAGGGTTCGAATTGGGGCGATTTCGGCGCCGATGACCAGCGAGGCGCGATGAATCTGGTCGGTCCCGCGCAGGTGCGCAAGGGGCTGATTGAGGCCAGTGAAGGCCGCACATTCAATCTGTCGCTGCCGCTCGACTACCCGGGAGGCAACGCACTGCACCCCCGCCGGCATCCGCCGCGCCGTTTCGCAACGCTGCGTGGCGCGCCGCACGAAGGCGAGCAGTGCTTCTGCTTCGCGATGTCGCGCGTCAACCCGTTCTACACCGACGTCTTCAGCGACGACGTGGTGGTCCTGCACACGCAGTACTCCACGCAGTGGGACGGGCTGGCGCACGCCGGAGCAGAGTTCGACGCCGATGGCGACGGCACGGACGAGATGGTGTTCTACAACGGCTACCGCGCGGGGACCGATGTGCTGCCCGGCACCCGCATGCAAGCCGATGGGCCGGCCGGCTGGGACAGCTGGGAGAACCCGCGCGCCGAGGCACTGGGCATCGTGCAGCTGGCCGAACACGGCGTGCAGGGCCGCGCGGTGATGGTGGATCTGCACCGCCACTACGGGACGCAACACCACGCGGTGGGTTACGACGACCTGATGCGCATCCTGGAGGCAGACCAGGTCACTGTCGAGCGTGGCGACATGCTGTGCCTGCACAGCGGCCTGGGCGACATGATCCTGGCCATGGGCCGACAGCCCATCGCCCAGCAGCTGCTCAGCGCGTGTCCCGGCCTCGATGGCGGCGACCAACGTCTGCTGCGCTGGATCACCGATACCGGTGTTGCCGCGCTGATTTCCGACAACTTTGCGGTCGAGCTCATGCCCAAAGGCACGCGGATGCAGGGCCGCCACGCCATGCTGCCGCTGCACGAGCACTGCCTGTTCAAGAACGGAATTCATCTGGGGGAGCTCTGGCGCCTGGGCGACCTTGCCCGCTGGCTGGCCGCGCACGGCCGCAGCCGCTTCCTGCTGACGGCGCCGCCGCTGAACCTGCCCGGTGCGGCCGGCTCGCCGGTCTCGCCGATCGCCACCGTCTGACCCCTCACCTGCGGAGAACAATCCATGAAGCTCTACCACGAAGTTCGTGGCTGCTCGCTCGCGGTCGACATCGTCGCGCGCGAACTGCAGTTGCCGCTGGACCTGCAATGGGTCGACATGAAGACCAAACGGCTACAAGACGGCAGCGATTACTTCGGAGTCAATTCCAAGGGTACCGTGCCCACGCTGGAGCTGCCCGACGGCCAACATCTGAGCGAGGGCTGCATCATCATGCAGTACCTGGCCGACCAGTGCCCTGGCACCGCGCTGCTGCCGGCTACGGGGCTGGCGCGTTACCGCGTACTGGAGTGGATGAGCTTCATCGCTGCCGACCTGCACAAGGGCGGCTTCATGCCGCTGTTCAAGGCGACGACGCCACCCGAATACCGCCCGATTGCGCACCAGTATGTGCAGGACCGCCTGCAGTGGCTCGACGAGCAGTTGGCCGACCGCGAGTTCCTGACCGGGTCGTCCTTCACGATCTCCGACGCGCACTGCTACACGATTGCGATGTGGACCCGGGCCCACGCCATCGACACCGCAGGGTGGCCGCACCTGGAGGCCTACCTCGCCCGCGTCGGCGCCCGTGCCAGTGTGCGCGCGGCTGAGCAGGCCGCCGCAGAGCAGGGCGAGCGCGAGCGCGCGCAGCGCGCGCAGGCCCCGGTCGCCATGCGCTGAATGCACCCCCGACCCGACCTCCGTCCCACAAAGGAATCGACATGCAGCTTCTGAACCACCTGCTTCTGCTTTGCGCTGTTGTCAGCGCACCGGCCATGGCCGTGGCCGATGGCTATCCGAACAGCCCGGTGCGCCTGGTTGTGGCCTTCCCCCCCGGAGGCGGCACCGATGGCGCGGCGCGCATCGTGGCCGAGAAGCTGGGTCCGGAACTGGGACAGGCCATCGTCGTGGACAACCGTGCCGGCGCTGGCGGCACGATCGGCGCGCTGTCAGTTGCACGGGCCAAGGCCGACGGCTACACGCTGTTCTTCGGCACAGGTGCGGAGCTGCTTATCAACCCGTTGACGCGCAAGGTTGCGCCCTACGAGCTGCTGAAGGAGTTCATGCCGATCACCGAGGTCGGTGGCGTGACCTTCGTGCTAGTGGCGCCCGCCAAGGTGGCCGACAACAGCGTGCAGGAGCTGGTGGCGCGCGCCCGGGCGCAGCCCGGGAAGTTGAACTTCTCGTCATTCGGCATGGGATCGACCAACCACCTGGCGGGTGAGCTGTTCCTGTCGGCCACGGGCACGCGGGCCACCCACGTCCCCTACCAGGGAAGCCAGCAGGCCATGACAGCGCTGCTGGCCGGCGACGTGGACTTTGCGTTCGAGACTGCGGCCGTGGCTTTGCCGCACATCAGGGCCGGCAAGCTCAAGGCGCTGGCGACGCCGTCGCCTCAGCGGCTGAAGGAACTGCCGGACGTGCCGACGTTGCAGGAGGCCGGGTACAAGGAGCTCGTGGCAGAAGGCTGGATGGGTGTGTTCGCGCCTGCCGGCACACCGATTGCGGTGGTTGAGAAGCTGTCGGCCGCTCTGGACAAGGTGATTCGCCTGCCCGATGTCGACAGCCGGCTGCGCGCGCGCGGCGTGCTGGTCACCGCGAGCGGCCCGGACTCCTTTCGCCACAAGCTTGCGCAGGAGACCGACAAGTGGAAGCGCGTCGCCAAGGACGCCAATCTGTCGCTCGACTGACCAACTGGATGGATGTTTTCCGTTCTTCCTTTCCACGGAGCCTTCGCATGTACAACCTCGTAACCACGCGCCGCGCCGCAGCCGTCGCCCTGCTGGCCATGGGCACTTGCTTCGCCGCACCTGCGGCATTGGCTGACACCTACCCCGCGCGCCCGATCTCGCTGATCGTGTCGTTCGAACCGGGCGGCTCGACCGATATCTCGGCACGTGCCATCGCCCAGGAGTTGAGCCTCAGGCTCAAGCAGCCGGTGGTGGTAGAGAACAAGGCCGGCGCCGGCGGGCGCATCGGCACCAAGCTGGCCGCGATGGCCAGGCCCGACGGCTACACCTTGTTGTGGGGCAGTGGCAGCAGCCTGACGGCGGCGCCGGTGCTGTACGCAGGGCAGGAGCATGTCGCCACGCTGATACCCGTCAGCCTGGGCGCTACCCAGCCCTTTGTGTTCGCGACATCGCCGGCGGTCGGAGTCAAGACCACGGCAGACTTCGTCGCCCTGGCCAAGCGCAGCCCCGGTACCATGAACTTCGCCTCGGCCGGCACCGGATCGAGCAACCACCTGCTGGGTGAGATCTTCATGTCTGTCTCTGGCGCGCAGCTGACGCATGTGCCGTACAAAGGCGCCGCCATGGCCAAAGATGGCGTGATGAAGGGCGAGGCACAGCTCATGACCGAGGTGACCTCGCCGCTGATCGGCGCGCTGCGCGCTGGACAATTGGTTCCGCTGTTCATGACCGGCGTGGTGCGCGATGCCATGTTCCCCGAGATTCCAACGGCTGCCGAGGTCGGGTTGCCGGCGTTGGCGATCGAGGGCTTCTTCGGCCTTCTGGCGCCGGCCGGAACGCCGCCGCAGATCGTGACGCACCTGAACGATGCGATGCGCGCCGTGTTGGCGTCGCCCTCAGTCACGCAAACGTTTTCCAACCTGGGCTTCACTGCGGCCTACAGCACGCCCGAACAGATGGCACAGCGCATCGCGCGGGGCAAGGCCGTCTACGCCGCGATCGTCAAGGAACGCCAGATCCGCGCCGAATGAAGGTCTGTTCAGTCACAGGTGGCCGTCGGCGGCCAGGCGGGCGCCGATGGCTTGCGCAGTGCGCATGACCAACTCCGCAATGGCATCGGCGTTGAACAACGCCAGGCGTGCATCGCTACCCAGCGCTGTGACGCTGGCCACCACCAGGCGACCGCGGCCGAAGATCGGTGCCGAGATGCCCGTCTTGTTGTCGTTCAGTTCACCTGAGGTTCGGCAGTGGCCCTGCTTGCGGATGCGCTGGGCCTCTTCATAGAACGTCTCCCAAGGCGGTATCTCGGCCGATGCATCGGCCAGCTCCTCGTGCAGACGGCGCAACCGTGCAGCCGGCAGGAAGGCGACGAGCGCCTTGGAACTGGCGCCACGCGGGATTGGCACCGGACGACCGCGCCCATAGCGTAGCGGTTGCTGTGGGTCTGTGAACTCGGTGTGCACGGTGATGATCGAGTGCCCATACAGTTTGGAAATGAACACGTCCAACCCTGTCTGCTCGGCCAGCCCGCGCATCGGCGGTGCTGCCGCGCGGATGACCGGGTCGGACTCCCTGATGCAGCGGTCCAGCTCGATGATGCGCGGCCCCAGCGTGATGCTGCGGTCCAGCCGCACCAGCAGGCCGACCTTGCACAGCTCCTGGATGTAGCGGTAGCCCGTGCTTTTCGGAACGCCCAGCCGCACGGCAATCTGATCAACCGTGAGCGAAGGCACTTCGGTCGAGAACAGCGACAGGGTGCCCAGCATGCGCGACAGACTGGATTCGGGGGCGTCGTGCGCGGCCGTTTCCGGTTCCGCCACTGGTTCAGGGAAGCGCTGCTCGGAACGCGCAAGTCTGCGCCGGGCGGCACTCACCGGCACGCCTGCAGTGTCGGTTCGTTCGGTCGATGGGTTCTTCTTCCGCAAGCTGGGCGTTTTCATGCGCCCATTGTCTTGCAATGGTTGCGAGCGCCATGCCGACCCGCATCCGCACTCAAGGCGTACGCGGAAACAGCCGTGCAATGCCGCTGCGCAAGTTCAGCATCATGGCCTGTCGTACCGCTTTGGGGTTACGGGACGCGATGGCTTCGTCGATGCGCAGGTGTTCGGCGCGCACGTCACGCCAGCGGTGCATCATGGGTCGGGGCGACAACTCGCGCACCACGCGAATGGCGACGCGGATGTGCTCCGCCCGCACGCAGTGCTCGACAAATTGCAGTCGACCATCCAGCGCATCGTCGCGTGCCCGGACATCATCAAGCGGCTGCAGGAGCTGGGCTCCGAGCCCTCCGACAGGAGCCACCAGCAGATCACGGAGTGGATGCATGCTGAGACCGTGCGCTGGGACAAGATGGTCAAAGATAACAACGTCAAGGCCGACTAGGCGCAGGATGTCCCGAAGTCCTTGACCCGGCAGGGAGATGGAATCCTGCAAGAGCGCGGGCCCCGCATCTATGGCTCTAAGGTAGCTTGCATGTCTCCGAACAGACCGAGGTCCTTGAAGTTTTTTTCAGCAGTGCTAGGCTCGCCTGCGACAAGCCATGCGAAAACTCATCTTCCTGCTGTTCCTTGCGATCGGCGTCGGCCTGGGCTGGTTGTCGGCCCGGCACGACGAGATCGGACTGCAGATCGTCATGATGATGATCGGTGCCATGTGCGGCGGAGCTATCGGCGGCGCGCTGTCCCAGATCGGATCTCGGAATCCAAATCTTCGGCCTCTGCAGACCGAAGAGGAGCGTAATCCGATTCCCGGGATGGGGATGTCTGGTCGCGACTTGGCCGCAAATTTCTGGCGTGACAAAGGACACCCGCCCTTCATGAAGCCGCCACGTCCTGAGCACGGCGTTCACATGCTGGACGCCGACAAGAATATCTGACCGAACTATTTTTTCAACGCGTCCTTCAAGGCGCGTCTGGCGTCGTCGATCACGGGTGAAGCATCCTGGCGCAGCTGGTTGGCAGATCGTTTGATCAGTGAGCTTTCGGAAGCCAACGTGCCATCCGTTGTACTAGTGACGTTGGCTTTGCGAACAAATCGATCCTGGTTGTCCTCCACATCGGATCGGATCTGGGCGCCATCGTCGCGGATCGACTCGCGCAGCGCAGACGGCCTGCCGTTACTGCGTGGACGACTTTGAGCGCCTTCATTCCGCTCGATGCCCTCGCGGTTGGCTTGGTGTCGTGCGGCCAGATCCGGCGCGAGCGAGGCGCCGGCCGCACCGCGTCGATGTTGATCGTCGAGGTCGCTGAACGTCGTAGGCAACGCGGTACCGTCTGAGAACACGCGATTCGGTCGCAGAGACTGCCGCGCCAGTTCTGAGGCCATGAGGACTTGCGCTGAGGCACTGTCGCCACCGTATTGTTCGGCGTAACGCGTGAACATGCGCAGGTTGTGAGGATCCTGGGCGATGTCGATGGCGATGCTGTCACCGCGTTCGTGCGCGGAGGACACGCGTTCGGCGAAGGCCGTGCGTTCGGAAAGGCTCGCATCGGCGCGTTCTGAGCGTGCTGCGGAGGAGCTTAAGCGCGCGGAGAGGTCCTGGGCCTCGAGTGCGTCGCTGGCGAGTACCTGAACGAAACTGGTATCGCGGGTGGCTCGGTCGCCGAACTGTTTGAACGCGGCGATCTGGTCGCTGCTCAAGGATCCCAATGCACGCTGTTCTTCTTTTGAAAGACCGGCGGTGTAGTTCTTGTCCGCACTTGCCTCGCCTTGCAGCCCAGCAAGCGGTGTGCTGATTCCAACTCGGCCAGATACGCCAAGAGCAATCCGCGCAACTTGAACCTGCGTCAGCCCTGTGGAATCGGCCACGCTCCGGCTGATCTGATCCAGCTTGTTGAGCGATTCCCCCAACTGCTCGTAGCTGCTCGAAGTTGACCCACTGCTGCTGCGCGACGACCGCAACTTGGTCAGGCCCTTCGTGAAGGCTTCCGTCAGAACCGATGACCGTTCGTTGCTCGCCGCCACCGACTCCCCGCGCGCCGCATCCACCTGCCGACTGGCATCCTGCACATCCTGCTCCGACACCCGCATGGATACGACGCGTGACGCGTAGCCCTGGTTGCGCAACAGGCTGACCGCCGTACGCCCCGTCAGCACGTTCGAAGAGAAGGTGTTGCCGGACAGGTCATGCTGCCAGCTACCCATGAATGCCGAGCTGCGGTTGGGCGCCAGCTGAAACTGGTCCATCGACACATTGCCGAGCGTGGTGTTGCCGATGGCGGACATCGACGTCGCGCCGGAGAGCGCGCCCTGCAGCCCCGACAACCCACCGACCAGCGCCGTGCCGAAGTTCTCCATGCGTTTGAGCGCCGCCCAGGCGACGAACGGGATGCTCATGGCCAGGTAGCCGACCACGGCTTCGCCAGATACCGCCCGCCCGTAGATGACGGAGGCGGTCTGCAGCGCCAGCGCCTTCGCCCCGTTCCCCAGATCCGCTGCAGCCGCCAGGTCGTAGGCCGCGTAGATCGACGCCATGTAGTTCAAGATCGCATACAGCGGTGGCCAGAGCTGGATCCAGATCAGGATCGACGCGTAGCCCTTGAAGGCCAGCATGGTCTCGCGCCCGCTGGTGAGCAGCAGCAACAGCACGAACAGCGGGAACAGCGCATAGGTCACCGCCTCGATCACGTTGCGGAACACCGGGAGCGCCTGCTCGGCGACCTTGCCGTAGTTCAGCCAGGATGCGTTCATCTGCGCGAGCGCTTGGGCGCGCCCGACCGCCAGCACCATGGCGGCTGGGTCGTTGACCTTCTGGCCGACGATCCGGCCGGTGTCCTCCAGCGCGTTGAGCATGGCGTTCTGGCGGATCAGATCAGCGGCCGTAGCCGACGCGTTGGCGATGCCATTCTTCAGATAGGCCTGCTGCACCTGGCCGGCGATCACGCTGGCCGCCGCTGCCGCCGGCAGCGTGGGGTTCAGCCGGAACGCGATGCGGCCCTGGATGCGCTGGATCTGCGCCGGCAGCCGGGCGTTCAGGCTGTTGTAGACGTTGGGGCAGGTGTCGACGCCCACACTGCCGCTGGTGGCACTCAGTGTGCTGAACCGGGCCGGGTTGGGTGACGCCATCAGCGGCCAAACGTCGTCGGACGCTGAGAACACGGCCGGGTCCAGGGTGCCGTCCACCAGGTCGTAGGTCGTGCAGTTGTGGATGAAGTTCACCAAGTCCGTCCGGAAGCCGGGATCCTGGAACACCACGTTGCCGGTCTCGCGGATCAGCCGGTTGCCGAACATCAGCCCGTTGCGCTGGTAGCTCAACTCGGCCGGCAGCGCGCCCGGTCCGGGAATGACCTGGAAAGCGGTCTCGAACAGCCCGGTCAGCGTGTGGCCGATCGTGCTGGTCAGGCCGCCCAGCAGCGCGACGCCGAACGGCACGTTGTCGACCACCTTGACGGCCGAACCACCTGTCTTGTCCACGATGCCGACCGAGACCTTGGGCACGATCAGGATGCCGAAGACCAGCACGACGGACGCCAGCCACTTCCAGCCCTGCAGCTTCTCCGGGGCGAACACGTAGGCGACCATGGCCGCGACGAAGCCGCAGAAGGCGACGGCGGCGACGGCGGACGCGTAGTCGCTGGACGCATGGATGGCGGCGGCCGCGTTGAACACGCCGAACAGGCTGTCTGCGTTCTGGTAGGCGTAGATTTCCCACATGGCCGGCACCGCCTGTCGCTATCGGCTGCCGTGGGCCGCCTGCTGCCCCAGCATGTCCATCACGTGCTGCGGCATGCTGGAGCGCAACTGGCGCTCCAGCTGCTCCAGATGGCTGGCGACGGCCCGGAACGATCCGACCTTCTGGTACAGCAGGTTCTTCTCCTGCGACAACGCCAGCAGCATGGCCTGCGCGCGCTGGCGGATCTGCTGCGCCTGCTCGCGCTGGCCCTGCTGCAGCGTGTAGTCCTTGGCCAGCGCCGCCATGCCCACGCGCAGGTTGCGCTCCAGGAACACGTAGGCGTAGTCGGCCGCGATCACGTCCCGGTACTGGGCGATCAGGCTGTCGGCCAGGCCCGAGCCCGGGATGCTGGTGCCGACCGACAGCATCTTGTAGACCGGCTCCGTCGTCTGGTTCACGAAGCCGACCTCGGCCGAGTGGTTCGGGATCGCGGTGCGCGTGGCGATCTTGTCGGCGATGGAACGCATCAACGCTTCCACCCGCGCGGTGAAGGGCTGGTGGCTGTAGGCCGTGTTCAGGGTCACGGTGTCGCAGTCCGTGGCGTTGTTGCAGCGCAGGAGGTGCTGGACCACGTTCGTGCCGGTGCCGGCGGCCTGGCCATACAGCAGCTGGCTGATGGACGTCAGCGCGGGGGCGATGGGATCCGGATCCCGTCCGGACTCTTCGGGATGGAAGATGACCGTGCCGACCATGCTCATGATCAGTTCACGCTCGTCGTCGCTCAGCGTGCTGCCGGTGTGCTGCAGCGCCTTCCAGGTCAGGTTGCCGACGAACGGGGCCTTGTGCCGCAGGTTGGCATCGCCGGAGGATCGGGCCGACGCCAGGATGCCGGGCCGGTTGGTCGCGCAGCGCCGGCGTGCCGCGTCGCGGTCACTTTCCAGCCCCATCTCGACCGCCAGATCCGCGCAGCTTTCCTGGCTGCTGTAACCGACTGCCTCGGCCGCTGTGCTGACCATTGCCTTGGCGGTCTCGCAGGAGTTCATGCGCGCGTTGTTGATCCAGGTCTCCAGGCCCTTGGCCCACTTGGTCAGGCCGCCCAGCAGCGGCGAGACGGCTTCGAGGGCCAGCTGGAACGCGATGCCGGGCAGGGCCGCCGTGATGTTGCGCAGCATGTTCTTGAACTCCTCGGCAGAGATGTGGCTGAAGCTGCCGCCGAATACGTCGATGCCGCCGCAGCCGGCCTTGGCGCTGGGGAACTGGATGGCAGCGAGCTGGTAGACCTTGTTGGGCGAGCGCATCATCAGATTGCCACCGGTGTAGGTGTTGTAGGTCTGGCCACGGAAGGCGCCCGGTGCGGTGTAGTTGCCGATCGCGCCCAGGTTGTTGAACATGTCGTTGACCTCACTGTTGAGGTCGGCGCGACCGGGCGTCGCAGTGGCCAGCAGGGTTGCGGCCAGGAAGACCGCGAACATGCGTCGACTGGCCGGAGGGGGATCGGACAAGTGCATGGGACCTCCTATGGAAGTGCGAGCCGCCGTGTCGTGCCAGGCACCATGGCCTGGTTCTCCGGCGACATCACGATCGCAATGCGCTCCAGCAGCTGCGACTCGGACAGCACGCCGAAGCCGATCGGGGTGATCGTTCCAGAGCTGGGCTGCGCCAGGAACACCGCCGGCACCTGGCTCACCTGCAGCGTCGTGGCAATGCCGTTGTCGCGGCGTGCCTGCGGAAAGCCCGGCATCGGGCCACCGTCGACGCTGATGGCCACGACCTGCAGGCCATGCCGCGCCTCCAAGGCTTTCAGCACGGGCGCGAATGCATGGCAGTAAGGGCAGTCCGAGCGGAAGAAGAAGAACAGCACATGGTCCTGGCCCAGGCGCGCCACGGACGCGGAGCGCTCGGTCTGCTGCTGCCGTTCGAACACATCGAGCGCAGTCGCGTTGACGGGCCGGCCGTACAGCGTCGGATCCAGCGACGGTGTGGCCCAGGCCACGCGCTGCGCCACGTCCGCGAAGTACGAGGCGCGGCTGACGACCTGCATCTCCAGTTCCATGTAGCGGCGCACGTTGGGCTCGGTCGGCCGCATGATGGCGATGTTGCGCGTCTCCTCCAGGCTCTTCTGCAGCCGTTCGAAGGCGATCAGTTCGGCGGGGCGTGCCGGTAGTGTGGGCGCTGCAGGGATTCGCAGTGCTGGGGGAGCTGCGGGACTGTCCGCATCGAGCGCCGGCTCTTCGTAGAAATGCCAGCCGCGCCACCTGTCAACCCAGTACGGCGGCTGGACGCCGTCGGAACTCGCAGGCGACTGGCCCTGAGCCAGCGCCATGCCCATGCCCAGCCATGCACTGGCCAGCAGCAGGAAAAGACGATGAACACCTATGGCCATGTCACACCTTCACGATCGCGAGCGCGGAGGCAGCCCATCCAGGCAGTAGTCGATGCCGAACTCGATGGTCTGCCGGCGTGGTGCGGAGGTCTCGGGCAGATGCACGCCGTCCTGCCAGATCAGCACCTTCAGGCGGCTGCAGCCGGTTTGCTGGTAGCGCTTTACGGTCGATACGTCGATCAAGATTGGCGAGATCGCCCGGAACTGCCGCGTGATCGCTTCGGCCATCGATCCGGTCAGCACGCCATGCGCCGTGCCGTCCGATGACTGCAGGGCCGCCAGCATCACTGGTCGCGCATCGGTCACTGGGCTGCGAACGGGCTCGGCCCGTGGGGCCAGCTGCACCCACAGCATGGCCAGCACCAGGGCCAGGTGCAGCGAGGCGCGCAGGGCGACACGCAGGGCGGCGACATGGTGGGCTATCACGGGCACCGCCCCTCGCCGTAGTAGCAGTCACCCGCCTTGCCCGTGTTCCCGGCCTGGACGGCCGCCGCATTCGGCAGCGTCGGCACGATGGACGCATAGAACTCGCTGAGGTCCATGTGCCCGAAGTCCAGGCTCTGCAGCTGCGCGACGGTGAACCCCGAACAGTCGGGGTTACCGGCACCACCCCAGGACTTGCCCAGCTGCTGGCGGCCTTGCTGCTGGATGATGCGGGCCAGGGCCGAGTTGAAGCAGCACTTGTTGGTGGTGTAGGTGCGGCATGACACGCAGCGCCCGTGCACTCTGATGCAGGACGAGCAGTAGGTGCCCACCGCATGGCACAGCCGAGCGCCTTCCTTCATGGCCAGCTGGCCTTCCTCGGCGTCGCAGGACAGCGCGGCCATCACGACGTAGATCACAATGGCGATGACCAGGCTCCACGGGTCGAACGCGATCACCAGGCTCTCGCCGGCATACAGAACCGACGAGCCGGCAGGCAGGGCGGTGCCGTTGACGGCCACCGTCACGCCATAGCTGGAGAAGCTGCCGCTGAAGCCGCCACTGGTCAGCAGCGCCTGCGTGCCGTGGTACAGAAACTCGCGGTTGCCTGCGTTCATCAACACGTCGTAGACCAGCCGCGAACCGACGCCGTAGATGCTCTGGTTGGACATGCTGCGGCCGGCCGCGTCGGTCATGCAACAGTTCTTCAGCATGCGGTCCCGGCAGCGGTTGGGCTCGCCACGGAACACCTCCAGGCGGTCCGTATCCATGTAGACCCCGGCCTCACGCGCGGCTTCGAGGAAGGTCATCGTGCGCGCGAAATCGGCGTCCGGCGGGTGCGCGGTGCTGAAGCAACTGCCGGCCACGCAGAACACGTCGGCCGGGCAGTTGCGCGCCGTGGCCGCCGTGGCGGGGGCCACGGGGCAGGCGTAGGTGTTCTCGGTGAGGTCACAGGCGCCGGTGGCTGGATTCGTCTGGCGGCACACGGAGGCGGTCGGCGTGCAGCCCGCCGCCGCCAGGGGCGCGCATTCATCCGTCGCGGCACCGGAATGGCAGGACAGCGCGGTGTCGTAGCGCCAGCAGGCCCGCGTGACCGGCACGCCGTCGATCAGTTTGGTCGCTGGGCCGTCGACGCAGCGTGCCGCAGCCGCGACGCGGCACCGGCTGTCGCTGGCCGCTGCCGGGCACCGGTCATCCCAGCGGTCGATCTCTGTCGCGGTCGTGTGCGGGCGCGTGAAGCGCAGCGACAGCGCCGGGTTGTGGCCGTACAGAGGGTTCACGCGGTAGCCGGCGCCGGGCCGGCTCGCGTCCTCGATGAACGGGGGTTCGTCTGTGCAGACCTCGGCCGACTCGCCTTCGGCTCGGCAGACGCGTCGCGATGGTTCCGCCACGTAGCCCGTCATCTGGCAGTCGTGGCCGGCGCACACCTCGCCGACGATCCACAGCGACCGCCCGGTGTCCCCCCATGCAGTCGGGGACAGCGGCTGCACCGGCTGCGGGAACGCCCGTGCGGCCCCCACGTCGAGGTTGAAGTACAGCGGCGCGGCCTGGCGATCTGTCGCGCGCAACCGCTGTTGGGGCTGGTCGGGCAGGCACTGCACGGCGAGTTGCAAGTCACCGGATCCGCCCAACACGGACCACGATCCCGGTGCGCAACTGTCGGTGCGCTCGACCTCGACGGTCAGCGTGCGCGCGCACGCTGCAGTGGTCGCGCCCGCGCCTTGGTGGCAGATCCGGGGCTCGGTCGCGGCCGTCGGCACCGTGTCGACCTGGCAGCCGCGGTAGAAGCTGCCGAGGTCTTCCAGCACCGCACCAGGGTTCGCCGCGACGCGGCGCGCCCCGAGTACGGCGGGGTCATACGGCAGGACCGGTGCGCGCGGTGTCTGGGCGGAGGCCTGGGCGCCCAGCAGTGCCTGGCAGACGGGGTCGCCCGGTGTCAGTGCGCACGCGGCCAGTCGGCTGCTGCTGGCGCCCGACAAGTTGGGTTGTCCATAGTGGGCGCGCTCGGGTGGTGCGATGGTGTAGCCCGGCACCACGGCCGAAGCACCCGATGTGGTGATGCCGCCGCGGACGACGGATTGCACCGCCTGGCCTGCGGCCAGTCCTTCCTGGTGGGCCTGCGACTGGGCAGCCGCCTGGGTGACGACGAAACAGCCCAGCGTGCACCACACAACCGCACGGTGCAGGCAGGACAGGAGACGCGGCGGCATGACCAATCCCTCACGGCCGTAGCCGGGCCAGGAACAGCGCTGCGTCGGCCTGGAACGCGGGCGCAGCCCGTTGCATGTGGTCCAGCGCATGGTCCAGGCTAACGTCGCCGGCCGCCTTCACGAAGGCCTCCGGTGCCGCGCAGGTGCCGCTGACGCAGGACACCGGGCGCGCGCCATCGCGCACCAGCACAAAGCTGGGGACGTGCGTGACGGCGAAGCGGTCGAAGGCCGGTGGATCGATCTGCACGGCGATCCGGCGCTGGCCGATCAGCCCCTGCAACGCGGCGACCGTGGTGCGCAGCGAGCCCTGCACGAAGCCGCGCAACACCACGGTGGCGCCGGCGCGTGCAGCTTGGTCGAGCAGGCGGTCCAGCGTCGGCCGCGGCACTGTCAGGCTGATGAACACCATTAGGCCAGGGCCTGGGTGCAGACCCGCTGCCGTGCCGAGGGATGCGGTGGACGCACCGTAGCCGCGTGCGATGGCTTCCAGGTCGAGTGGTGTGTTCGTGCGCGGTTGGGGCAGGGCGTCGAGCCGGAGTGGTGCAGGGCTTGCAGCGGGGTCCGACGCGTCCGCGCCCGTCCCGCCGTGTCGGCGATGTGCCTCATGGATGTCGCGCTCGGTCAGCACCGGCTGGGCACGGCGCAGACGGTCGATGTCGGCGTCGGTGATGGTCGGCGCCTGCGCGCTCGCCTGCGCGAGCCACGCCAGGGCCACGAGGGCTGCCGCGTGGCGCGCAAGTCGCGCGATGCGGCTGCCAGCGCTTGGACGGTCAGTACCCCACACAGCAGTTCCTTTTGCGAAACAGCATGAAGCCGAAGTCCTCGCCCCGGACCGGGAACTCCTTCCCCGCGCCCCAGGTCACCGTGGTGCGGCCGAATGGCTGGCAGCACTTGCCGGCCTCCTGGGCCGTGTTCGGAATCGGATGCGTCAGCTGCGTCTTGTAGGCCGTCTTGTCCATGACCGGCGCAAAGTACGGCCCACACAGACCCGGCGTGCCGTGCCAGCCCCAGGCGATCAGCTCGCGGTGCAGCTTGGCCGTCAGGCGCTGTGCGATCAGCGCGGCGGTGCGCACGCCGCCCAGGTGGTAGGGCACGTGGCCGTTCATGGGATAGACGCCGCCTTGACAGCCCGCGCACCAGAACAGTTCGGGGATGCCGAAGCCGGCGGTGGCGGCCACGCAGTCGGCCGCGCAGGCCGCGACGGCGACGGGGTTGGCAAACAGCAGCGCGTCCGGGTGCAGGATCAGGCTCAGCTCGTCGTCGGCCCACAGCGGGTCGACCTCGGTCAGGTAGGCCAGGTCAAATGACCCGCGCTCCAGACAAGGAGAATCCGTCACGACGCCCAGGTAATACAGCACCGGGTTCGCGTAGTAGTGCGCCTGGTAGAAGCTGCCACCGTCGCCATCGCCTTCCGGCCGTGTGAAGCGCGCGGCCTCGGGTGCAGGCAGGCCCGGGTTCAGGTCGATGCCGCCCAGTGCGCTCAGGCAAAACGGTTTGCGCACCACCTCCACATGGCGCGCCGGCTCCCAGAAGCCGACCGACAGGCCGAGCACCGGGTTCACGCCGCAGCTGCACAGCGGGGCTGCGGGATTGGCAATGTCCTCCTGGTCGCCGAAGTTGCCGACGCGCGCCGCGCCGATGCTGATCGGCAGGATGCAGCTCCAGCAGATGTCGGTGATCGGGTTGGGGAACTTGCCGGTGCAGGTGGTCGCCCCGACGGATGTGGCACTGACCGCCAGGGCGAGTCCGGCCAGCCATCGCCACCACGACCACCGGCGGGCCCACGGTCGCTGTTTCATGGCACAACCTCCAATTCGTCGATCCGCAGACGCCGACCTTCCTGCGACACCAGCGCCGGTACCTGGGTGATGCCCAGGCGCTGCGTCAGCCGGCCGTGCTGGTCGTAGTAGACGGGCACGCGCCAGGACTGCATCAGGTCCAGGTAGGAGCCTGCCGTCAGGACCGGTTTGATCCGGGCTGGAGTTCGGGCCATCAGCACGCGCGCCTGGCGGACCTGGCGGCTGTCGCGGGCGTCGAAGAACAGCAGCGGGCGGGACAGCGACACGACGTCCAGCGGATTGGCGCGCGTGCCGGCGGCGAACAGCAGCTCGCCCTGGGCGCCGACGATGTTCTGGTCCAGCGTGATGCTCGGATCGACATGGAAGCTGCGCGCCACCGTCGTCGTGCGCACGCCCTCGACGGCGGCGGGTTGCCGCACGGCCGCGATGCCGCGCGCGCGGGCCTGGTCCTCGATGCGGGCCAGCTCGCCGCTGCGTTCCTTCTCGCGCAGGCGCTGCTCGATCATCTGCAGCAGATGCGGCTCGGCAATGGGGTAGGTGGGGCCGATGGTTCCCAAGTCGATCGCCGGGGCCGGCAGTCCGGCCGCAACCAGTGTCCAAGCAAACCAGCGGAGACAAGCGAGCGAGCTCATCGGCGCTCCTCGCGCGGGCACTGGAGCTGCGCTACCGCCTGGTGCCGGGCCATGCGGTCCTGCGTCGCCGCTGCGCGGATCAGGCCCATCAGCGCGGGATCACCGCCTTGCAGCGCCATCGCGCGGCGCAGGCCTGCGGCATCCAGGGCCAGGCCACAGCGCAATCGGATGGCGGCCACGTACGTCCGGGCGCCGGTCTCCGAGGCCAGCGCGATGCGCTGCAGCAGCGCGAGATAGTCGGCGAGCTCCCGGTCGTCGGTGGACGAAGGACTTGCCATGGTGGTCAGCGGACCCTGGGCCGGGCTGGTCTGCGCAAGGGCATTTCCGTGCGTGCAGACGGTCAGCAGGCAGCCAAGCACGGCGGCAAGGGGTGGCGCGGCATGCGTGGCCTGGGGCCCGATGGTGGAGGTAGCGTGGGTGGCGTGGATCCGCATGATCTCGGCCCCTCAGAACAGCGGCACCACCACACCCAGCAGCTGATCCGCCCGCACCAGTCCGCTGTCGCGGTAGCGCGAGTCGAAGCTGTCAGCCGCTGTGCCCTGCACGAAGTAGTGGCCGGCCGGAATCACCAGCGGCGCGATCGGCGCCAGAGGCTGCCGGTCGAATGCGTGTGTCTTGGCCAGGCCGACGGACGCACCGTTGACCCGCACCAGCCGGTCCCGCACCGTCACGACGTCCCCCGGCAGCCCACACACGCGCTTGAAGAACGGCTGCGCGCGCAGGCCGGGGTAGCGCGTCTGCGCCGGCCCGTCGAAGCGGTACACGACCAGATCGCCACGCTGCGGGGGTGCCGTGCTGCTGTGCAGCCAGGCCACGTGGTAGGGCAGGCTGGGCGTCCAGTTGAACAGTAGCGGCAGCCGAGGCGTCGGGTCGACGAACAGGCGGGTGTACGCGAAAGCCCAGATCGCAAGGACCGGGGTGTACAGGTACCAACGCAGGCGCATGTGGCCGAGCAGGCCGCGCAGGTCGACCAAGCGGCGGGGCTGAGAGGCGGGAGGGGGCGCCAGGTCGTGGCTCATGGCAGCTCCACCTTGCGGCGCAACGCCGGCGTCAGATCCCGCGCGTGCGGGCTGCCGACCACGGCCGTGCGCAGCACCACCAGGCAGCCGCACTCGCGTGGCAGTTCGTCCAACGCCGCCGGCAGCCGCTGCGAGAAGCTGCGCGCCAGGGCGAGCGCCTGCTGCTTGTGCTCCTCGCTGCCGGTGGCGGTCAGCAATTGGGTGAACTGCGCTTCCTTGGCGCGGTAGACCTCGGCCAGGTCCACCGTGCCGATGGCCAAGGCCGGCCGCACGATCCAGCGGTCGTAGGCAGCCAGGCCCGCGCCGGCGACCAACGCCGAGACCGTGGCGGTACCCAGGGCACGGGACAGCAGCGTGGTCACAGCGTCAATCCCCGCTGCCGCAGCAGCTCGGTGATGGCCTCGTCGATTGACAGACCCTGCGCGCGCAGCGCATCGATCGGTGCGTTGTCCTCCAGCTTGTTCGAGAACAGCAGGTGCGTGGCCGGGTCCAGGATGTTACGCGCCACGCCTTCACCCACGGGCGAGGAGATGTACAGCTCCGAGAACACCCCGGCCTCGGTGCGCAGCGAATTCAGCAGGCGCTTCTTGGGCTCGTCCATGGTCAGGCGGCCCTTGCGGTCCAGCATCTCGATGGATTCGGGCTTCTGGCGCAGCAGGAACACCCAGTCCGAGCAGTTGAAGGCGGCCTCCATCTGGGCCGAGCCGTAGTAGTCGTCGGCGCTCTGGGTGGCCGTGCCCAGCGCGCCGCCGTATTTGCGAGCACGGCGGGCGGCTTCCTCCACGACAGCCGCTTTGACCGGATCGTCGGCGCCGATGTCGCCGAGTTGCTGCTTGAGTTCATCGATGAACAGCACCTTGCGCCGGTTGCGCGTCAGGTACATCTCGCCGGTGATCTGGTGCAGCAGCAGGATGTTGACGACCGCGTGCAGGTCCGGCCGGCGCTTCAGCTCTTCGTTCTCGATGACGACGAAGTCGTTGCTGAAGTCGACGTTGGCTTTGCCCTCAAAAAAGCGCTCGTACTGGCCACCGCGCGCATACGGGTTCAGCATGATGGCCAGGTCCTTGATGCGCTGGTCGTTGACCACGCCGAGCTCCGGCATGCTGCCGGTCTTGAAGGCGTCGCGCAGGCCGGTGACCGTCAGGTCCTGGCCGTGGGCGCGCCACAGCTGCAGCACCATGGCCGAGATCGCCTTGTATTGCACCTCATCGAGCTGGTGCTGCATCGAGCACATCTTGGCGATGCCGGGCACCAGCATGTCGATGTCCTCGTGGATGTCGCGCACGATCGTGAACGGGTTCAGGCACAGGTTCACATCGGGCCGGAACTCGATGTAGGTGCCGCGCGCCTTGCGGCACAGTTTTTCAAAGGATCTGCCCAGGTCCAGCATCCAGACCTTGGCGCCGATCGCGCGGTAGGACCAGGCCAGCTCGTTCATCAGCACGGACTTGCCGGAGCCGGGCGCGCCGATGATCGCGAAGTTGTAGTTGCCCAGGTCGTTGTCGAACAGGTCCAGCGTCATGAGCTGGCCGCGCCGGCCGCCGAACACCAGGGCCGGCGTGCGGGTGCCGCGCCATTCCGCGATCAGCGGCGCCAGGTGGATGGCGTTGGACATGGTCTTGCGCGTGACGCGGCGCATCTTGGCCAGATCCTTGTGCATGCGCGGGCTCAAGGTCATGGGCAGGCTGGCCAGCAGCGCCTGGCGGTGCATGTAGGCGTCGGCGTTGAGCTGGAAGCCGCGTGCGCGCCAGATCGCGTTGGCGGCTTCGTGCGCGGCCGCGGCCTTGTCCGGGTGCGTGAAGATCGCCAACTGGTGGTACAGGCTCACCAGGCTGCCACCGGTGTCGACGGCGTTCGCGGCGGCCGCCCAGTCGTCCAGCTTCTTGCGCACATCCGGCATGACGTCGGCCATCTTGGACTTGGCGTTCTGTGTCGCCCGCACGTGGTTGGCCGTGATGATGGACTTGGTGGCGTTGGGGTCCAGCATGTGCACGCCCAGCGTGATCAGGAACGGCGCGCTGTACTGCAGCGCCGGCTGCATCAGATCGCCGATCAGCGAGCCCATCTACCACAGCGCAAAGCGTTCCGGGAAGCTCTTGATCGAGTAGAAGCGGGCCTCCAACACGTCGGCGCTGGTCTCCTTCCACAGCGTCAGGCCGCCTGGGTGCGGGTCCTGGATGGTGTCGAAATCGACGATCTGGTCCCGGATCTCGCGGCCGTCGTCGTAGTGCAGCTGCCGGTCGTCGTCGAAGTTCAGGTCCGGATGGTCCGAATGCGCGATGCGGTCCGGGTTGGTGAACAGCGCGCACCAGTTGATCAGGTCGCTGGCGTCGCAGACGCGGTTGGGCAGCATGGCCGAGCGTAGCGTGGCGGCCATGGCGTCGCGCAGCGTCAGCAACGCCTCGCGCCGGGCCAGGTCGTCGCCATCGCCCGGGACCGTCACGCTCAGCATCAGTCGGAAGTCGCGCAGTGTGTAGTGGAAGCCCGATGTCAGCGAGGCCTGGGTGCCGTGCAGCAGGTGGTGCACGCGCTGGCGGGCGAGCTTGCGGAACAGGTTCTCGTCGGGCACCGGCCGGCCGAAGGGCTGGGCGCGCTCGGCCTGGTCGGCGTCCTCCACGCGCAGATTCGTGTATTGACGCAACTGCTGGCGGATGTGGGGCGAGGCGAACAGGTGGAATTGCAGGCCGGTCTGTGGTGGGCAGTTGGCGTAGAGCGACACCAATACCTCGGCCATGCGCTCATCGGCACCCGACTGCGGCATCAGCTCCAGCAGGAAGCCCAGGCCGTCGCGGTTCACGAACAGGCGTTCCTCGGCCAGATAGCCGGCGTAAGGCAACCAGCCGGCGAACTGCTCGGCCGGTGTGCTGGTGTCGAAGGCCCAGGGCCAGGAGGGACGCGGAGCGCGGTCCGCAGGGGGGTGTGTGTCGGTGTGCATGGTGAGTGCCTGACGGTTCAAGGCTGGCGCGCGCTGGGCTGACCCGGAAGTCCAGGCAAGCGCGGCAACGATGGGAAGCTGCCGAACGGCGAGGACGGACCGCTGCGCGAGAGGCTGTCGGGCAGCGACGCGCCGGGTTGCTCCGCCTCTGCGGGCGGTGCGTCCCTGGACCCGGCACCCGGCGGCGCGCTGATGGGCAGGTTGGGCGGCGGCTGCAGCGGCACATAGCGGTCGCGGATGCGCTGCTGCACATGGTCGAGCTGCCAGCGCCCGCTGTCGACCTGCACGTAGACATAGCCCTGGTCCCAGAGGTCGCCGTCGGCGTCTTCCCAGGGCTTGGTCCACAGACGCAGCACGCGTGGCGGCGAGCGCAGTGCGGTCCCGGCCAGAGATTCGGCGCCAGGCTCGGCTATGGCTGGCAACGCCCCGGTCAGCACCGGTCGCGAGGGCGCTGCAGTGGTGGAGGCCGAAGCGGCACCGGCGGGTGCGGCCGCGCGCGGCCCACCCGCTGGCGCTGCCGCACGCTGGCTCGGCAGGTTGTGATGCACAGCGTTCGCGTAGGTGCCCGACACCGAATCGCAGGCCACGCCATCGGGCGCCGCGCAGGCGTACCGAGATTCGCCATCCAGCCCGGACATGTTGACGCAGCCAGCCAGCAGTAGGGCCAAATTGAGCAGCAGGGTGGTTCTCATGGCCGCTGCCCCGCGTTGGCCGTGGCGCTCTGTGTGGCACTCGCCAGCCGTGCCTGCAGCACCGCCCGGTCCACATACCCATCGGTCCGTGAGCCATCGGCCCAGAACAGCGTGGGCGTTCCCTGCACGCGCAACGAACGCGCCAGCGCCAGGTTGCGGGCGACCGGGTGTTCGCAGCGCGCGTTCGGCTGCTGCGCGCTGGCATCACCCTGCAGCATCCACTGGTGCCAGGCGTGCTGGCGGTCGGCGGCGCACCAGATCGCGACCGGCCGCGCTTCGCCCTGAAACGGCACGAGGAAGGTGTGGATCGTCACGTCGTTCAACGTGGCCAGTTCGGCTTCCAGTTGCTTGCAGTAGCCGCAGCTGGGATCGCTGAAGACGACCACGCGTCGCTGCCCGTTGCCGCGTCGGACCGTGATGGCGTCGGCCAGCGGCAACTGGTCGATGGCCACCGGAGGTGGTCCGTCGGTGGGATCGGTCGGCGCCTCATCCACGCGCTGCGCCAGCTTCGGTCCGGTCAGGTCGCGCATGGCCTGCGTGTCGAACAGCCGTCCAAACAGGAAGTAGCGCGGCGTGGTCGCGTGGACGTAGGCGACATTGCCGTTCATCCAGACCTCGTAGAAGCCCGGCACCTCCGTGCGGGTCACCTCGGTGAACTGGGTGCCGGGATGGGCCTGGCGCAGCGTGCCCAGCAGCCGGGCGGCCTCGGGGTCGGCCAGCGCAGGCAGCGGTGCGTAGAGCGCGGCGCAGAGGACCGCGCCCACAGCGGCACCGAGCGCCATGGAAGTATCACGGCCGGTGCGCGGCCGTTCGCGGTCAGTAGGCTTGGTCATCGGTAGGCTCCAGGGAACGGGTGCCATGGCTACCGCCGGGACGTGTGATCGCGCCCGTCATGGCCGTCATCGGCACATCGATGCGCACGCCCTTGGTGATCACCACGTCGATCTGCCGGCCGGCATCGACCTCGATCACCGGGAAAGTGTTCTCGGCCAACTTGATGTAGTACTGCGCCAGGCGGTCCAGCGCCTTGCCGACGCCGCTGCCCAGGCCCGCGCGGTAGGCGTCGGCGTTGCTGTCGGTGCTGGCGATCGTGCCCAATGGCGAGCTGCTGTAGCTGGTGTTCGCCGTGGAGAGGCCCTGGCCGATGCCGCTGACCACGCCGGCCAACAGTGCGTTGGCCAGCATCTGGCCCTGCTTGGTCACCAGCCGGCCGCGCATGCCGACCTTGCCGTCTTCGCCGTAGACCGTGCCCTGGATCCGCACTTCCAACGACAAGCCGTCGCCGCGCACGCAGGACAGGCTTTCGGTGCGCAGGTAAGCGCGCTCCGAGCTGATGTCGCCGTAGCCGGCCGCGACCACGAAGCACTCGCGGTATTCGCCGCGGAACTGGTTCGGCAGCACGCTGTTGTCGGACAGGCGGACCAGCACCGGGTGCGGGTTCGACTGGGACTGGCCGCCGGTGGGCGCGTCCAGGCCGCCCAGCAGGATGCCGCGTGTGAAGCTGACGGGCAGGTAGGTGGCGACCGTGCGCGGGGCGTCCTTGGCGCGCGAGCCTTCAACGTTGCGGCTGCCTGCTGCGTCGAGATCGGCAGAAGCCGTCCTGCGTTCGGCCAGCGAGATGCGCGTGATGGCCGGCGTCGGCGGTGCGGGCGGTACCAGCGCAGGCGGCGGGCCGGCCGGCATGGCGCCAGTGGTGCCTGTGGCCAGGGGAAGCCGGGGTGGCAGTGCAGCAGCCGGTGGCATCGTGGTCGGACTGGAGGCCTGGGCTGCCGGGGATGCCACCGGTGGTGGGGCAGGTGCCGGCACCGGTGCTGCGGCGGACTGGCCGGCCGTCAGGCGCTGCTCAAGCTCGGAGAAGCGCTGCATCGTGCGCGCCTCGAAGGCCTGGCGGTCCTTGTTGAGCCGGCCCTGTTCCTCGCGCTCGGTCTCGTACTGCGCCAGCTTGCGGCCAGCGGTGCCGACCCATTGGTCGACCGGGTTGACCTGGGACCCGGGCGGCATCACACCGATGTTGGTCACGTCGCCCGGCTGCGTGGGGCGTTGGCGCGCAGCCCCGGCCGACGGCTGCGCGGCCGAGAAGCTGAACACCAGCCACAGCAGCAGCACGCCGCCGGCCACGATGGCCGCCAGCAGCGCGTACTGGCGTTGCCGTGGCGACAGCCGTTGCGGCAGGCCACCCCTGGCATGCGGGGCACTGGCCGTGGCCGGACCCGGGTGCGGTGTCGGCCCGTTCATCGCGTGCTTCCCCGGCGCAGCACGTAGACGCTGGTGGATTCGCCCGGCCGCAGGTTGTGGTGCTCGATGGCGATGCCCGTGACCTCGCCGCCAGCGCGACCGGCGGCACGGTCGAACTCCTGCTCGGCCAGCACCATGGGCGCCGCACCGATGTTCTGCAGCGCGTATTTCTCGCCGACGAAGCCACGGCCTTCGTACAGGCGCATCAGCGTGAAGCGGGTCTCGGCCCAGAGCTGCAGCGGCCGCTGCGCCTCCTCGACGCGGACATCTGAGGGCACGCGGTCCGAGACCATCGCGACCAGCAGTGCCTTCATCGTGCGCACGTGGTTGGGGGCGGGGCCGGCTGGCGTTTGCTCGTGTGCTTGGGGGCGTAACGCCCGGGGCGTCTTGTCCCGGATCACGATGGTGTCGGCCGGCGTGTCGGCGCGGCGCAGCAGCAGCGTGTAGGTGGCCGTCGCCGAGGACACGAACAGGTTGATGGGGCGCGTGCCGTTGCCGACCGGCCGCAGGTAGACCTCGCCCTTGTCGCGGTCGCAGGCGACGATCACGTCACCGGCCGCGTTGACCGGGCCGCCCAGGCTGCTGGCGTGGGCACCACCTGGTGCAGCAGCGGGCATCGCCGGCGCAGGCCCGGTGGCGCCAGGTCCGCAATGGCTGGAGTGGATGTTGCCGAAGACGTCGGTGATCGCAGCGCCGTCGATGCGCAGCCGCGTCGGCTCCTTGAGCGACACGATGGCTTCAGTGGCGACGCCGTCGCTGGCCTCGATCACCTGCAGCGCCTGGGCGGGCAGGCCGTAGGCGAGGGCCGTGACGACCAGGATGCGGCGGGCCGACGGCGGCAGCAGCTGCCAGCATCGCGTGCGATGCGCAGCAGCGGGGATGCGTGGCGCGTCCTGGACGCGGCGACCTGTCACGGGCAGCGGCGGCGCGCGACGCTGCGCAGTGGTTGGGCCCACAAGCTCACCTGACCGCATAGGGCACCTCCTGGAAGCCGACGAGGTGCATGCGTGCGCCGGCATGGCTGAATTCGATGCGGTAGGCCTTGAGGTCGTTGCCGGTCTCGTGGCCATTGACCAGCGTGCGCAGCCGTCCCCGCACGACCAGGCTCTGAGCGTCCTCGCTGGCCACCAGCTGCTGCGGCGCAAAGGCCGTGGTGGCGTTGATGCGCTTCAGGCGTTCGGCTTCCACCTCCTGGCGTGTCTTGAGCGCGCCGTACTGGGCCGGGTCCACGTAGCCGAGCAGCATGTCCTTCTTCCAGTCGATGGTGCTGGGCGTGACGTCCAGGACCAGCCAGGCGACGAAGCTGCCCATCTGCTCCAGGTACTCGCTCGATGCCCGTGCACCGTCGACCCAGAAGGTCTTGTGCAGCGTGGGCGGCACGACCACCGTGCGAACGGTGCCGAGCAGGGCCAGGATCACGGCCAGCGCGATCACCTGGCCGGCCGCGAGTGCGCCGACCGCCAGGCCGAGCCCTTTGTTGCGCCGGCGCAGATCCTTCAGGTCACCGCTGAGCCGTTCGAAGTCCATGGTCTGCTCCGTCGGTCAGCCGACCATGCGGCGGATGTGGGAGGGCGGGCTGGCCAGCATCGAGGTCGCCGGGTTCGTCGGCAGATGCCAGTACAGCCAGTGGATCGCGAAGGCCGGGTGCTTGTCTGCCTTGAGCCGGGCGATCCAGCGCGACAGCGCGATGCCGACGGCCACGCACACGGCGAAGGCACCTTTGCTCGACGTCAGGTAGCCGACGAAGAACATGAACAGGATGGGCGCGGCCACGTCGATGTCCCAGAAGCCGATCTTCCAGCTGTCGTCCAGCCGGCGCGGGATGTAGGTGTCTGCTTGCATGGCGGGCGTCGGCGGTGGCGGTTCAGACCACCGCGCCCATGATGGCGCCGGCGATCACCAGGCCCACGGCCGCGAAGATGGCCATGCCGACGTAGAACAGCACCGGGCCGAAGTTGCGCAGCGCTGACAGGCTGATCAGCGCGACCACAAAGCCAATGAAGCCGACCAGCGCCTTGATGGCCGGCCCTAGGTCGGCGATCTGTGCCAGGGCCGAGGTCATGGGGCCGGTGATGCCGGTGAAGGCCACCAGGTCGAGGGCATGGCCGGGCAGCGCCAGTGCGAGGCCGAGCAAGGCCAGGACCAGCAGGCCGATGAAGCCGAGCCAGCGGCGCGCGGGCAAGCGCGTTGGCGGCGTGGGGGCGGGGAGGGAGGCAGTGGTCATGGGAACTCCAATGGACGGGATACAGATGGCAGGGGGTGACGGGATGGCGACAGGCGTCCGACCCGCATCACGGTGGACGCTCTGGCACTGGGGCGACGAAGGTCTCGGCACGGCCATCGCGGCCCTCACCACCATGCACGGGCGCTGCCGCCTTGGCCGCGAAGGCCTTCGGCGTCGGCTGCGGGCACTGGCTGGATTCGCACAGCACGAACGACGCGAAGAGCCCATGGCCGCGCTGGGCCGCGCGCAGCGCGGCCGGCACGGCCGCTGGCGGCGCGGCAGGCTCCACAACCGGCGCTGTCGCGCAGCCGGCCAGCCACGGCGGCACCGCGATGCAGGCGACGCTCAGCAGAGGCAGCCAATGCGAGTTCATGGCGCCACCCTCACCATGAGGTTGGACGCCAGAGGCGCTGGGGCAGCAGTCGGCCTTGCTGTCTGTGCAGCGCTT
The DNA here is from genome assembly GCF_056521305.1 of Rhodoferax sp. RT4P68. NCBI lineage: Bacteria > Pseudomonadati > Pseudomonadota > Betaproteobacteria > Burkholderiales > Comamonadaceae > Rhodoferax > Rhodoferax sp. RT4P68. The sequence goes on along the minus strand of NZ_JBWMBB010000010.1, from coordinate 128,471 downwards.
GCAGCGCTGCCGGCCTTCGTCGTCGGCAACCGCTGGTAGACCTTCCAGGCATAGCCGGCGCGCGCACGCCGGCAGTCGTCGCCGTGGAGCTGGCTGCACGCGGCGTTGTAGGCCCCCACGCTGTCCCAGCTCACGCCATGGCGCGCGAACAGATCGGCCAGCAGCCAGGCGCCCACCTGCAGGTTCACGCAGGCATCGTGCAGGTCGGCCTCCTGGATGCCGTGGCGGGCCAGCTGCGGCAGGTGCCGGCTGTTGATCTGCATGAGGCCGATGTCGTAGCTGCCGGTGCGCTGCAGGTGGCTGCGGTTCACGGCCGCCGCGTCCAGGTTGGACTCGGTGCGGGCGACCGCGTAGAGCAGCTCCGGCGCGATGCCATGGCGTTGCGCGGCGGTGTCCCAGCAGGGCGCGGCCAGCGCGCACGCCGACATCCCCCACCAACCGACGAACACGAGTGAACGCATGGCATCCCTCCAGCGCGTGAAGCAACGACCCGCATGGCTGCGGAGCCCTGGGTGTGGACCGGCGGGCCGGTCAGGGTGGGGTGCGGGTGGAGCGCGTGGGGTGGTGCGGCACGGGGCCGCACCCGAAGCGGTGGTGCCTCAGTTCGGTGGGGCGGCCGCTGGCGAGACGCGCTGCTGCGCCAGCAGCCGCTCGACCATGTTGCGCCGTGCCTGGCGCAGCACGGCTGCACCGGAGGCGTCGTCCTGCTGGCACAGCGCGACGCAGGCCGTGGTGAACTGGTCGAGCTGGAACTTGGGGTGCGGGTGCCGGTTCAGCGGCGAGCACTGCAGGTCATGCAGCAGCTCGAACTGCGGGCGCCACAGCGACTCGCGGCGGCGCACGGTGGTGGGAGAGCGCAAGACCAGCGCGGTGCCCATGAAACCGAAGATGCGCTCGGCCACATCGGGCCGGGCGAACACGAGGGCGACACAGGCGCTCAGCAGGTCCGGGATGCGGAACATCGGCGCGACGTTGTCGCTGCGCCGGAGCAGGGCGTAGAGCCAGTCGTGCTCCTCGAGCCACAAACGGGTCTCGACGACGTCATGGGCTTCCGCAGGGCACGACGCAGCGTGCGGGGGCAGGGGGCTGGGCGACAGGGCAGTGAGCATGGCGTCGGTCCTTCGGTCTGCGGGTGACAGGGCGCGCGGTGGAGCGCATGGGATGGACGATAGGCCGGTGGCGGGCGGATGTCGCGTGGCAATGGGGGGTGATTTGGGGGGATTTCGGGGTTGGTGGGCTGCCGAAAGCAGTCGACCGCCACCATGCGGCTTCCGACTCAGGCGCGGCCAAAAGTCCGATGTCTGGATAGCAGCGGTTGCCGCCGTTGCCGTCTACAAGGCAAGAAACTCTTCGAGGCCAGTCCCGGTCGCGGAGGCCCCTGTCGCTTGCGTGGCTCGAACGACCGCACTGGAGCGCCCTGCGGCCATCGAAGTCACCGTAGCTCGGCAAATCTGAAGATCTGGTGATCCAATGACCGCTGCCCGCTGGTTCAAATGCGATGCAAGTCCGTTGCCGCTGTTCGAAGGTGCTGTCACAAAGGGCGGCAATCGGCGCGAAAGCGATCCGATTGACGAAGTTTCGGACCCGTGTGGTCGAAACTCCGTCAGCCTCTCCTATAGCTAACCCGGATATTTCACGCATGTAGCTAACGGCCTGCGCAGCGGGGCATCGCGGCGCGGATGTGAGCGCGCAAGGCTGCGATGGTGTCTGCAGCCAGGGTCCCGATCATCGGCTCGTGGATGCGGTCGCACCGACCCCCACCCCGGCTTGGGTTGCGGGCCGTTTTTGTGTCATCGCGCCGGCCAGGCGCTCGGTGTCAATTTCGGAGAGCGCAGTTGGCTCATGGCGTGCGCGAAGGTCTGCGCGCTGGGCCAGTTGGAGGCCAGGTACAGGCGGATGCGCCGCGTGTTGCGCGTCACCACTGCGCCGACCTTGAGCAGTTTGATGCGCAGGGTATCGACCTGCGCCGTGGCCAACTCGGTGCCCTGCAAGGCCAGCGCGCGCAGCCGCTCGATCAGCACGTAGCCCAGCGCGGCCAGCAGCATGCGCAGTTGGTTGGAGCGCAGTGCATGGCAGCTCGTGCGCGTAGCGAACAGGCCGATCTGCGCCTCCTTGATTCGGTTCTCTGCCTCGCCGCGCTGGCAGTACAGACCGTCGTAAAGCTCCTGAGGCTCGCCGCTGAGGTTGGTCACGATAAAGCGCGGATTGCAGCCTTGCGCGCCCCATTCGAGCCGCGTGATCACGCGCCGCTCGTGCGGCCAAGTCTGTGCGGCGTAGCTGAACTCGTCCACCATGCGCTGCTTGGCGCCCGTGCGCTCGTAGTCTTCCTTCATCGAGAGTTCGGCGAACTCCACCTGCGCCTGCAGCCGTGGGTTGCGCGCCAGGCCCACGATGTAGTGCACGCCGGCGCGCTCGCACCAGTTCAGGATGCGCTGGCGGCAAAAGCCTGAGTCGCCGCGGAACACGATGCGCACGCCGGGCCACTGCGCACGCAGCCGGCGCACGAGCAATTTGAGGATGGCCGCCGCGTGGCGCGCTCCATCGATATCGCTGGGCCGCAGGTAGGCACACAGCAGTTGCTGGCCGCAGAACACGTACAGCGGCAGATAGCAGTAGCTGTCGTAGTAGCCGTGGAAGAAGCGGCCCTCTTGCTGGCCGTGCAACGGGTTGTCGGTGGCGTCGAAGTCCAGCACCAGCTCCTCGGGGGCGCTCTCAACGCCGGCGATGAACTGATTGACCAGCACCTCGTGCAGCCGCCAGGCCGTGGCACGATCGGCCCACTTCTCCAGCCGGCACAGTGTGGGAGCGCTGGCGATCTCGCGGTCTACGCCGACGGCCGTCTGCACGGCTACGTCATGGCGCAGCGCGCCGTGATCGTTCAGGTCTTCCCAGCCCAACGCCAGACCGTACACCCGCTGGCGCAGCATGTCGCGCACGCCGTGCTTGATGAGCAGCGGGCTGCGCGGATCGGCGATGCAGCGCGCCGCTGCGTCCATCAAGCCCAGCTTGCGGTCCACCTGGCCGAGCAGCATCACGCCATCGCTGGTCATGCTGCCACCGTCGAATCGCCCCTCCACCACGCGTTGGCCAACACGGCCAAAGTCCATCGCGCCAACGTCAATTTCTTCGGTACAGTTTGGCTTCGGCATTGCCCGCTCGTTTGATCAAGATTCGACACCTCGATTTTCGAGCACACAAGAGCAATGCCGTCCTCGTTTTTGGGGCTACTACGGTGAAATATTCGGGCTAACGTGGCGCAAGAGGCGACTCGCACCAGCACCGAAAGAGGGGTCTAGAGGAGGGTTCGGAATGGGATGTGGCGGACGCAGTCCCGAAACCGCTTGCGACCGTTGTCCGGATAGGCCTCGTACCAGACCTTGCCGCCCGGGGGCATGGCCGTAGTGATAGGTACGGAAGCGCGGAGCCGACCAGCACCGCTGGCCGATTCGCATGGTGGTCTGCGACCGCCTGGGTGATGGCGATGTCGCCGTCGCCACCTACTTCATAGTCGTATCCCATCTCGACGACCGTGATGGAACGGTGCGGGCCAGTTCGGCGAAGGCACACTCCGACGCGATGAGCTGGGCTTCCGCGGTCGCACGCGAGTCGCACGGCTGGCAAAGCCTTGTACAGGGTCCCGTAGTTGGTTTCCTTGGCCAGGCTGGTGACGTTGGTGGACTCCTCCAGGTCGCCCTTGGTGAACAGCGTGTCTTTGGTGTGCAGATGCGTGTTGATGAAACCAGGCGCTACGATGCGCCCGGTGGCGTCCAGCCTCCGGTCCTTGGGGCCTGGTTGTTGAATTCCACCGAATCCTGACCCACCTTCTCCCACCAATATTGACCCACCCGGGATAGAGCCCTGCGGGGCTCACGGTGTGGATAACTTTTTGGCTTTGGACTCCTTTTTGATGGGTTGTGCCGAGCTGTTCTTGAACCGGAGCTGTCATTGCCGGTCTCAAGGATATGGCAGTGGTGCGTGAGGCGCTCGAGCAGCGCTGTCGTCATCCTGGCATCGCCGAACAGCTGGCCCATTCGCTAAAGCTCAAGTTCGTCGTGATGATCACGCTGGTGCGCTCGTAGAGCTTGCTGAGCAGGTGGAACAGCAAGGCACCGCCCGAGGCGCTGAAGGGCAGATACCCCAACTCGTCGAGCACCACAATGTCTATGTGGGCCAGGCGGTGGGCCATCTGCCCGCTCTTGTTGCAGACCTTCTCCTGCTCCAGCAAGTTGACCCTCGCAGCGCATCCCGAGCTGACCGACTTGCTGGTGGAATGGCGCCTCTAGACGCACCCACTCGCCTCAGGGCCAGTTCGCCTTTTCTTTGATAGACCTCGCGTGCTAGACTTGATTTCGTCACGAAATCATGCACACCGAGCCCAGCAAACCCCGCCATGGTGGCACCCGACAGGGTGCCGGGCGCAAGGCTGCCTACGGCGAACCCACCAAGACGGTCCGGGTGCCGCAAAGCCTCGTTCCCGTAGTGGCAGGCCTTCTCGATGACTGCAAGCGCTCGCCGGCTTTAGCCGATGCGCCAGCCCTGAAGCCGGTCGCGACGCTTCGCACCGCCACCACGATACCGACGCTCGGGCGTAAGGTTCGCGCAGGTAAACCCACTTCCGGCGACGACTACCAAGAGGACGCGGTCGATCTCGGCAGGCACCTGGTGCGCGATCCGAGTAGCACCTTTGTCATGAAGGTGGCTGGCTGGTCCATGCGCGACGCCTGTATCTCTGATGGCGATGAACTGGTCATCGACACCGGCCTGTCTGCGGACGACGGCCGCATCGTGGTCGCAGACATTGACGGCGAACTGACCGTCAAACGCCTGAAGCGCACGGACACCGGGTGGCTGCTGCAAGCCAGCAACCCCGATTTCGCCGACATCCCCATCGGCGACAAGAACGAACTACGCATCTGGGGCGTCGTCACGCGCGTTCTTCACGCCCTCTAGACGGCTGCACTGATTTTGAAGAACTAGGAGGCCACCATGTCGCAAACAAGCCGAATCGAATGGACCGAGGCAACTTGGAATCCGACCGTGGGCTGCACGAAGATTTCCCCTGGGTGCAAGCACTGCTACGCCGAATCGATGGCCAAGCGGCTGAAGGCGATGGGCACGCCGGGCTACGAGAACGGTTTCAAGCTGACCATCCTGCCGGAGCGCCTGTTGGAACCACTCACGCGCAAGAAGCCGACGGTGTACTTCGTCAACTCGATGTCCGACCTCTTTCACAAAGGTGTGGACGACAACTACATTGCGCGAGTCTTCGACGTGATCCGGCAGTGCCCGCAGCACACCTTCCAGGTGCTAACGAAGCGCGCCGACCGCATGGCCAACTTCTTCAAGACCCACGCGGTGCCCACGAACGCTTGGATGGGCGTTTCCGTTGAGGACCGCAGGTACGGCGTGCCGCGCATCGAAGGCCTGCGCAAGGTCGACGCGCGCATCCGCTTTCTCTCGGTGGAGCCTCTTCTCGAAGACGTTGGCGAACTCGACCTGAGCGGCGTCCATTGGGTGATCGTCGGCGGGGAGTCCGGTCCAAAGGCGCGGCCGATGCAGCTCGATTGGGTCGAGAATGTGCGACAACAATGTGAGAACCAGGGAGTGCAGTTCTTCTTCAAGCAGTGGGGAGGCTGGGGAGCCGACGGCAAACGCCGCTCCAAGAAGGCCAACGGCCGCTTACTCGGGGGCAGGACCTGGAACGACATGCCTGCTCTGTCCGCTCACGTCTGAAGGAACGCATGACGCTGAAACAGTACAACTGGAAAGATGGCCCCGACCTCGTCCAGCAACACAGCGTCGCCAAGCACCGCATTCTTGAGGCCTACCTCGCCGCCTACTTCCGAACCCTAGTCAGCTCGCCGAGCCAGGATGTTCTGAAGCTGACGCTCGTCGATGGATTTGCCGGCGGCGGCCTGTACGTCCACAACGACACGCGCGAGCCCGTCAAGGGCTCGCCCTTCATCTTCCTGCAAGCCACACGGGAAGCCGAGTTCAGGATCAACCAAGACCGGCGCAAACCCGTCCAGCTTCAGGTCGACTACTTCTTCACCGAAGCTGATCGGCATGCCTACATGCACCTCGACAAGGTGCTTCGCGAAGCGGGCTACGGTAGCCGAATCGGCAAAGGCATCTACATCGATCACGCCCGTTTTCAGGACAAGGCCGACGCGATCATCGAGTTCATCAAAAAGAAGAGCCCGAAGAATGGGCGCTCGATCTTCGCGCTCGATCAGTATGGCTACAAGGAAGTGCCGACGCAGCTCTTGCGCAAGATATTCGACGCGCTACCCAGCGCCGAGGTGATCCTGACCTTCGGTGTCGACTCGTTCATGAACTTCGCGAGCGACGGCGACCAGGTCAAGGACCTGCTCGACGGGCTCGGCATACCGGACATCTTCGGTGGCCGTTCGGTCAAGGAAATCAAGTCCTCCGATCGCGACTGGCGCCTCTTCCTGCAAAGCACTCTCCACCGGCGCCTGGTCGAGAACTGCGGCGCCCGTCACTTCACGCCGTTCTTCATTCGCAACCGAGGCGGCCACGGTGACTACTGGCAGATCCACATGTCCCAGCACCATCGCGCTCGTGACGTGATGACGGAAGTTCACTGGGCGAACACCAACTACTTCATCCACTACGGCGGCGCCGGCCTCGACATGTTCCAGATAGCCGGCTACGACCCGGTGCATGACGCGAACTACCTTCAGCAGTCGGCGCTCGGATTCGAGTTCGATGACGTGGCGAAGAAGGCAACTCTCGCCGCACTGATGGAGCACATCCCACGCAAGGTCTACGCGACGGGAACGGGCATGAGCTTCAGCCAACTCTTTGAAGGCACCTGCAACGGCTCGCCTGCATCGGCCTCGCTCTACCGGGAGTCGCTCATTCGACTGGTCCAGGAGTCGGCAATTGAGGTGATCGGGATCGATGGCACCCGGCGGCGATCAGCCGCTCAGGTCAAGGACACAGACCAATTGTTGCGGCCGAGACAGCAGAGTCTCTTCCTCGGCGCCGCTGCCAATTAGGCGACACTGCCTAAACACGAACTAGAAGAACCGAACCATGCCCACCGGCAATCTCGACCTCAACGCGCTGGCCATCAGACTCGCAAACCGCGTCAACACGCGGACAGAGGCGAACGTCCAAAGCGACCTGCACGCGCTGCTCCTTGCCGCACCGCTCGAACTGGACGAGGACGACCTGGTCAACCTCGATCCCGTGCTGGAACAGCAGGCTGGTGCAGGACGACGCATCGATGTCGAGGCGGGCTTCTGTGTGTTCGAGGTCAAGCGCGATCTCCGCAAGGGGAAGATCAAGCAGGACGCAGTGGTCCAACTCGCCGGCTACGTTGTGTCGCGGACAGCGGACATGCAGCAGCGCTACGTCGGCGTCTTGACCGACGGGGCCGACTGGCACCTGTACCACCTCGAAGCAGGCGAGTTGCAGGAGGTCTCCACATTCGTGCTGGACCCGGCCAAGCCCGACGTTGAAGGCCTCATCGTCTGGCTAGAAGGCGTGCTCGCCACTGGCGAGAAGATTCAGCCGACACCGAAGGAGATCGAGCGTCGTTTGGGCGCGATCAGCCCGGCGCATGCACTCGACTACACCGAACTCAAGCAGCTGTACCTGAAGAACCGGAACGTTCCTGGCGTGCGTTTGAAGCGCGAGCTGTGGGCGAGGCTGCTGACCACCGCGTTCGGTACCGGATTCGCCGATTCCGATGCGCTCTTCGTCGAGCACACGCTTCTGGTGATCACGGCGGACATTATCGCCCACGGTGTTGTCGGCATCGACCCCACGGCGCAGGACATCTCGGCGGCCACGGTGCTGACGGGACGGCTCTTCGCGGAAGCGCAAGTTCACGGTGTCGTCGAGCCCGACTTCTTCGACTGGCTGCTCGAAGTCGATGACGGCCCGTCGTTCGTGAAGGCGCTGGCCAAGCGACTGGTCCGATTCGCCTGGCGCGATGTGGAGCACGATGTGCTCAAGGTGCTCTACGAGAGCGTGATTTCGAGCGAGCAGCGCAAGAAGCTCGGCGAATACTACACACCCGACTGGCTCGCTGACCGCGTGGTCGCCGACGCTGTTGTCTCACCGCTGACGCAGCGTGTGCTCGATCCCGCGTGTGGGTCGGGGACATTCGTGTTTCATTCGATCAAGGCTTACCTCGCCGCCGCAGCGAAGGATGGTGTCAGCGACGCCGAAGCCGTGGTCGGCGTGACATCGCACGTGTTCGGCATGGACATCCACCCCGTGGCGGTCACCTTTGCCCGGGTGACCTACCTCCTCGCCATCGGCGCGGAGCGCCTGCAGGCTCAGGATCGGCCGGCGATTTCGGTACCGGTGTACCTGGGCGACAGCATCCAATGGGGGCAGGAGCGAACGCTTTTCACCGCCAATGCACTGGTCGTGCCAACCACGAACGCCGGTGAGCTGTGGTCGACCGAACTTCGCTTCCCCGCCAGCGCCGTCACCAATGCCGCGCAGTTCGATCGGCTGGTCAGCGAACTGGCCGACATGGCGGCGGGCACGCGCGAGCCGAACTCGCCAATACCGCCGCTGAACGCCGTCTTCCGTCGCCACTCGATCGCTAAGGAGGATCAGGCCACGGTCGCGGAGACGTTCGAGACGCTGTGCCGGCTGCATGACACTGGGCAGAACCACATCTGGGGCTACTACGTGCGCAACCTCGCGCGACCGTATTGGCTTTCCCGGGAAGAGAACCGCGTCGATGTACTGGTGGGTAATCCGCCTTGGCTTGCCTACCGTCACATGACTGCCGAGATGCAGCATGCCTTTCGTCATCTGAGCGAGGAGCGCGCTCTCTGGGCCGGTGCGTCCGTGGCGACGAACCAAGACCTCTCGACGCTCTTCGTGTTGCGCGCCATCGAGCGCTACCTCGTTCCCGAGGGTCGCTTCGGTTTCGTCATGCCGTGGTCAGTGCTTCGTGGCCGTCAATACGAAGGGTTCCGTCGAGGCAGATACGAACTGCGCGACCATGTGGCCATCGCCGTTAAGTTTGCAAAGCCCTGGGACATGCACGGCGTGAAGCCCTCGTTCTTTCCGGTTCCTTCGTGTGTTGTCCTGGGAACTCGCAGCGCCGACGACAAGTGCGAAGCCTTGCCCGAGGAGGTTGTCGCTTGGTCTGGTCGTCTGTCCCGCCCGAATCTCGGGTGGGAAGCCGCTGCTAAGCACCTCAAGCATGGCGAGGGTGCGGTCACGCGTGCTATTGAACTCGCGCCGGGCACTGGTTCTCCCTATCAGGAGCGCTTCGGCCAAGGTGCCACGCTCGTTCCGCGCATGCTCTTCATGGTCGAAGAGAAAGCGGCCGGGCCCCTCGGTATGGGCGCTGGCCGCGTGGCCGTCAAGAGCCGGCGCAGCAGCAACGAGAAGAAGCCCTGGAAGACGCTGCCTACCCTTGAGGGCAGCGTTGACCGACAGTTCGTCATGAAGGTGCACGTCGGCGACACTTTGCTGCCCTTCCGCCTGCTCGAACCTCAACGAGCCGTCGTCCCCACCGATGGGTCTGTCGTGATGGACTCGACCGATGACCGCATAGCGCATTACCCCGGTCTGCACGATTGGTGGCGCAATGCTGAGACGGCCTGGAACAAAAATCGGCTCAAGAGCACACAACTCAGCCTGCGCGAGCAACTGGACTACCGCAAGAAGCTCTCCGATCAACTGCCCCTCGTTCCTGGCCGTCATCGGGTCGTCTACAACGCGAGCGGGATGTATCTCGCCGCCGCGATCGTTACCGATGCGTCGATCATCGAAAAGTCGCTGTATTGGTGTACCGCCTCGACGCTGCAGGAAGCGAGGTACATCCAAGGCGTTCTCAACACCGAGACCCTGACCAAACGCCTACGGCCGTTGCAGGCGCGCGGCGAGCACAACCCGCGTCACTACGACAAGTACGTCTGGCAGCTTGCGATCCCTGCGTTCGATCCCGACAACGAACTGCACGCGAACATCGCGTCCCTTGCGGCCGAGGCCGAGAAGCTGGCCGCGACGGTGTCGCTGCCCGTAGGCCGCAGGTTTGAGACGCAGCGACGCTTGATCCGCGAGGCAGTCTCTGGCAGCGAGACCGGCAAGCTTCTCGAACAGGCGGTCGACAAATTGCTTCCCGCAAAGAAGTAGGCGGCACTGCGATCATGTCGTCGGTCCCGAGCCTTTACGAAGGTCGAATCCCGGCCATGGTGAAGCACGCTCTGCTCAAGAGCTACCTGGAGAAGTTGGTCCTCATCATCGGCATGAACGGACGTGCCAAGGGAAGCGCGGAGATTTGCTACGTCGACTGCTTCGCAGGCCCCTGGGGTTCGGACGACGCGAAGCTCGAAGGCACGTCGATCTCGCTGTCGCTGAAGACGCTTGCAGCCTGCAAGGAGTCGCTGGCTTCGCTCGGCGTGAACGCCCGAATGCGGGCCCTGTTCGTCGAACGCGACAAGGCTGCGTTCCAGCGTCTGTCGGCTTACCTGTCGAACGACGCCCCGAAGTCGGTCGAGGCAAAGGCACTTGAAGGCGACTTCGTCGATCTGCGCAGTGATATTCTGAGTTGGGCGGGCAAGGACGCCTTTACCTTCTTCTTCATCGACCCGAAGGGATGGACGCCGATCGTGATCGACGTGCTGCGGCCTCTGTTGCAGCGTCCGCGATCTGAGTTCCTGATCAACTTCATCTACGAGTTCATCAATCGCACAGCGTCGATCGCTCAGTTCCGCGAGGCGATGCACCGGCTGCTCGGCAAGGAGGTCGAGGTCGAAGGGAAGACGCCCGATGAGCGTGAACAGGTATTGGTCGGGGCCTACCGCGAGGTACTGAGGACCTGTGTTCCCGTTGCGCGCCAACCCTTCAACGCGCGCACTGCCTACGTGACGGTGCTGCATCCGGAGAGGGAGCGAACCAAGTACCACCTCGTGTACCTGTCGTGCCACCCGAAGGGCATCGTCGAGTTCATGAAAATCTCGCAGGCCGTCGACATCGTCCAGGCTCGCGTCCGATTGGCAAACCAGCTTGAAGAGCAAGCCGCAAAGTCCGGGACGATAGACATGTTCGTCGAGCATGCGGTCGCGGAAGTCAGCGGGGCTCGCAGCACGCCGGATGATGTCGATCGGTTCTGGCGAGGCTACCTTGCCAGCGGCGAGAAGCGCATCAACCAGGCCGCCTTCGCTGACATCCTCGAAGACACGAACTGGCTCCCGAAGGAACTTCAGGCCTCTGTACAGCGCTTGCTGAAATCGGGAGAGATTGTCAATCTCGACTCGGTAGGTAAGCGCCGCACGACTCAGCCACTGCACTACGACGGGCAGGGCGAGCGGCTGAGGCTGAGCTGAATTGTTGGCGGCCCTTCGCTGAGGTCGGTCAGAGCATTGGAATTGACACTGTTTACTGCGTAATAGTCCGACGAACACCGTTGGCTACGGCGTCACCGATCAGACGTCAACGAGATGTCGAAGCAGTTCGAAGGCGACCCGCCACTTCTGGCCGTCGCAGTCCAGCGTGGCAGTGTGTTGATTGACGCGCACGATCAGGCCAGCGCGGTGCTGGAGATTTTTGTCAATGAAGGTGACGCGGTTGCCGACGCGGAAGTCGGCACGAGCGGCGACCTCTGGTGGGGGAACTGGCCTCGTGAATCCGACGTCCGGTGGCGGCGAGCCACTGTCGGTCGGCGCCGCGGTCTGCTCGGTGAGGATTGCCGCGTAGTGCACTTTGAAGGCCTTGCTGTAGCCCGCATCCTGTATGGCCACGTGGTCCCCGTGCATCCCGATGACGCGTGCCGAGCGCAACTTCCCGTCTGCCCAATGGAGGTACTGGATCTGCTGGCCGGTATGCAGCTGCGCGCGCACCTGCACGATGCGTCGTGGGTCGGCCAGCAGTTGCTCGATGACCCAGCTGAGCTGGTACAGCTCGGCGCTGGTCGCCATCGGCAACTCTTCGATCAGCTTGATGCGCATGAGCACATTCTGCCGATGGCCGCTGGGCCTGTGTTCAGGCCGCCAGCGGCATGTCCTTTGCACAGGAGTCGTCCACCCACATCGCGGCAACCGCCCATGGCAGCAACTCGTCGATACGGTTGCTCGGGTGCCCGCCGATGCGCTCGAGGACGTGGCGCAGGTAGCGCTGCGGGTTGATCCCGTTCAGCTTGGCCGTGCCCAGCAGCGTGTACATCACCGCCGCCGTGTGGCCGCCCGCGTCCGAGCCGACGTGCAAGTAGTTCTTGCGTCCGATGGCTACGCCGCGCAGGGCACGCTCGGCCGCATTGTTGTGGGCGTCGATGCGCCCGTCGCGGGCGTAGTTCGTCAGCGCCGTCCAGTGGCTCAGCGAGTAGCCGATCGCCAACGCCATCGGCGACTTCGCCGACACCTGCGCCAAGGTCTCGCTCAGCCAGGACTTCAATTCCGTCAGCACCGGCACTGAACGCGCCTGGCGCATGCGTCGTCGTCGCAGCGCCGATCGGCCGTTGACCTGCGCCTCGATCCTGAAGAGCTCGCCGATCCGCACCAGGGCCTGGTGTGCAAGCGTCCCGGGCTGGCGCTTCTGGCGCACATGGATGTCCCAGAACTTTCGGCGCGCGTGGCTCCAGCATCCAGCTTCAAGGATCCGACCGTCCGTGTAGAGCTTGTCGTACCCGGCGAACGCATCGGCCTGCAGAACGCCGCTGAAGTTCTTCAGGTGCCGCTGCGGGTGTTCGCCCTGGCGATCGGGCGAGTATTGGAACCACACCGCCGGCGGCGCCTTGTCGGCGCTGGGGCGGTCATCGCGCACGTACACCCACAACCGTGCCGTACGCGCCGTCTTGCCCTTGCCACCCAGCGCACGGATCGGCGTGTCGTCACCGTGGACCTTGCCGGCCTTCAGTACGTAGCGCCCCAACGCATCGGCCAGCGGCGTCAGCATCAGGGCGCAATTGCCCATCATGTCGGTGATGGTCGAGCGGCTCATGTCGACGCCGTCGCGGCCGTAGATCTGGCACAGCCGGTACAGCGGCACATGATCGGCGAACTTGGTCACCGCCATATGCGTGAGCAGGCCGGCGCCGGCCATGCAGCGGTCCATCGCCCGGCTCGGCGCCAGCGCCTGCGTGATCGTGTGGCAGCCGGCGCAGGCCAGTCGCGGACGCACGTGGCGCACCACGTGGAAGGTGCCCGGCTCGTAGTCCAACACCTCCGAGACGTCCTGGCCGATCTCGCGCAAGCCGCCACCACAGGCCGCGCAGCCACAATTGCCTTGCAGCGTGTGAACGACTGTGCGTCGCGGCAGGTGTGCCGGCAGATCACGCAGCCCTGGTCTGGTCTTGGGTTCGCGCTTCTTGCGCTCGGCGTCGAGCGACGACACGTTGGACTTCAATCCGTCCTCGGTGCCACCGTCGGCAGTGGGCGCAATCGCAGGTGCTGCGACCTGGCCACCAACGAGATCAAGCTGCGCGTGTTCCAGCTTCTCGCTGGAGCGTCCGTACTTCATGCGGCGCAGGTAGGTCAGCTCGACCTTCATCTTGTCGATGGTCAGCTGCGCGATCTTCAAGGCCTCGTGCGAGCGCCGCACTTCACTGCTCAATGCAGTGTTGTGTGCCACGAGGTCTGCGAATGTCATGGCCGAGACTTTGCCGGTCACGACCAGCACTCGCAACGGGACTTGTCCCGTCAACCTATTGCCGCGCCGACTACACCGCCATGCGTGGTTGCCACGTGCGTTCAGGGTGCCGCCAGTCGATGCCTTCGAGCAGCATCGACAACTGCGCAGTGCTCAACGAGACGCTCCCGCTGTCGGCCTGCGGCCAGACGAAGCGGCCTCGCTCAAGCCGCTTGGTCAACAGGCACATGCCGTCGCCATCGCTCCACAGCAACTTCACCAGGTCACCCCTGCGGCCTCGGAAGGCGAACACGTGGCCGCTGAACGGATCCTCGGTCAACGCCATCTGGACCTTCGCCGCCAGCGAGTCGATGCCGCAGCGCATGTCCGTCACGCCAGCGGCAAGCCACACCCGGGTTCCGGCGCGCGGGCCGATCATTGGCTTTGGCGCAGCGCGCGCAAGACACTGCTCAGCATGACCTCGTCGACCGTGCCGCGAAGGCGCAGTTGGGCGCCGGCGATCTCGAGCTCGATGACGCTGGGACGTGCGCCTCGGCTGGCCCCAGCGGTCGGCATTGACGAAGGCATCGCGGCGATGTCCGGCATGACGCAGACCGGCAGCAGCGTTGCGCCTGCCGGCGCCACCGCGCCATTCGCCCTGACATGCTCGCGACGCCACTTGAACAGAAGATTGGCGTTGATGCCGCCCTTCATCGCGATTGCCGCGACTGACGCGCCGGGAACCAGACTCTGCGCGACCAGGTCGTCCTTGAACGCCCGGTCGTGCAGCCGACGGGTCCGCGCCGACTCGCTTGGTTGATCCTTCATGGTGTCCACCATCTCCGTTGGTGCACACCATCAAGCGGGTGCGCACTCCATCAGGCGATGGTGCCGGCCAGCCGCAGCAGGCACAAGAACGGTACTGGTCGGACTATTACTTTACTGCGCACGCGCCACCCATTCGAGTGGGCTGGGCCATGGCGCCGACCATGCACGCTGTGCTGGTGTGCGCAGCGCTGCAACTGGCTATCGCGAAGCGCCAATCTGCGCCCGGTCTGATTTTTCATTCCGATAGGGGCAGTCAGTAAGTCAGTACGCCAGCTCGCAGCATCAAGCGATGCTGGCCCACCATGGCCTGGACGGCAGCATGAGCCGCAAGGGCAACTGCTAGGACAATGCGGTGATGGAGCGCTTCTTCTTCAGCCTCAAGACTGAGTGAGCCTGGCAGCGAGACTACGCCAACCACGCCGAGGCCATGACCGACATCGCCGCCTACATCGTGGGCTTTTACAACCGTGTGCGCCTGCACTCCAAACTGGGCAACTTGCCACCCAATGCCTTCGAGCAGCAATCGGCAATCAAACGACCCATCGTCGTGTCCGAAAATACTTGACCAGCACATTCCTTGAGTCACCGACCCGGCCAATCCCTCCATCCTTCGACCTCTTCTCGGCGAAGCAGCCATCCACGGCACGGTACTTCGAATGGCAAGTGACGGTTGCAGCGGACGTTCAACAGGCGGGTCGCGAATGACTTTGACCGGTCTGCAGCAGTCGTAGACGCGCAATGAGGAAGGAGGCCCCTGACATCGGCACAGCCTACCCGCGTCGATGGAAACTCCCCACCGCCGGCCCCAGCAATCCCGCGACGGAAACCAAAACCCCCGCCCACACCAGCGGATGCACCACCACCGGCACCACCAACCCCACGACGCTTCCACACCCGAGCAGGATCAGCAAGCAGCACCACACCGCGAACAGCTCCGGATCGTGGTGCCCGAACTCCCTGGCCTTGATGATGCGCACCCAGCCCCCATCCAGCGCCGCGGCGAGCGCCAGCGGCGCCAGCCACGGCAGCCAGGACAGTATCCCGACCAGCCGGTAGCTGGCCAGCAGCAGCACGGCATCCACCGAGCGCACGTAGGCGTTGTCGAACAGCCGCCGGTTCACGGAGACCATCTCCGCCGCGATGGCGCCGTCGATGCCGGGCGACCTGGCGGTCGGTTGCGCATTTGGCAGCGGGCTGGATCGCGCGGCATCCGACTGCAAACGCATGGCGCGCTCCAACTGCCGGTCGGCACACGCGAGCCCGCGCAGCCGGGCATTGGCCGCGTGCTCCTGCCGCAAGGTCTGCAGGATATCCCCGGGCGCGTGGACAGAGGGCACGTACAGCACCAGGACCAGCATCGCCAGCAGCGACACGATGGCGATGGCGCGGATCACTGTGCTGCCTCCGCAGGAGCTGGCAGCGCGTCCGCATCTGCATCCCTGTCCGCCCCCGGATCCAGGATCGGGAACCGCCCCTTCACGATGCGCCCGCCCGACACCGAGGCGAAGTACTGCAGGTTCGGCAGCTTGCCCAACACATCCGCCGGCACCAGCTCTTCCTGGCTTTCGCTGAGCTGCGTGGAATAGCTCGACGAGAAATCGCCCAGGTGCGCGTCGGCGCCATGGCTCAGCCCCACGCGCACGGTATGGATGGCGGTCTTGCCAAACGTCTCGACCACGAAGTCCTGCGTGGGCCGGTCTTTGGTGCGCAGCGCGATCAGGTTGTTCAGGTTGCCCAGCGCCATGCGAGCGGCGTGCTCGCTGCCCAGGCGCCGCGCCAAATCCGCCAGGGTCTGCATGGAGCAGGTTGTGAAGATGCCGCCCTCCGCACCCTTGTTCAGGATCTCGATCAGCGGCTGGTTGATCACGTTGCTCACCTCGTCGACGAACAGCGAGATGCGCCGGTATGTGCCCAGGTTGTAGCGCATGCCCGCGCGCGCGGCCTGGTCGGCCAGAGCCAGGGCGCCGATGGCCGAGGCCACCGAGGGGTCAGGCAGGGCGTCCAGGCACATGTACAGCACATGCGCGCCACGCTCGATCTTCTCGAAGTTCATGATAGGCCGCTCGTCGTCGGCGTCGAACGGGTCGGGCGACAGGCTGCGGCCCAGGTCACCCGAGGTCAGCATGGACAGAATGGGCAGCAGGTTGGCCGTGATCTTCTGGTAGTGCTCGCGGTTGTGGCGGAAGGTGCGCACCTGCGCGTCGATCACCTTGTGGCGCTGGTGCTGGGCGACTTGGTGCTCGTAGTAGGCGACGAAGGCCATGAGGTCGGCGCTCGCGGCCTCCGATGGCCGCTTCATCTGACCGCGGTGCGCCTCGTGCAGCAGCCGCCGCATCTCCGGCAGCTCGCGCCAGCCGGGGCCGAGCAGCCCATCGAAGAAGCGCCGCAGCGAGGCCTCCAGCACGGGCTCGATGCCGCCTTCGATGTACTTGGTCAGCTTGATCAGGTTCGGCCGCTCCTCGAGCTCGACCAGACCCTGCACCACGACGTTCACGGCGTCCCAGCCGAAGGCGCTGAAGGCGCCGGCTGTGTCGGGCGGCATGATGGCCTGGATGCGCGAGGCGATCTCGGTCGGCTTCTGCCAGTTGAAGGTGAAGTCCAGCCGCACGCCGCGCTCAGGGAAGGCCGGATGGAATTCCAGGAAGCAGTCGGGCTCGCGGTAGTCGGCGCAGGCCCGCTCCACCACGCGCTTGAGGCGCTGGCTGTTCTTCGGGTCGATCACGACCACCACGTCGCCGCGGCGCACCGCCTGGGTGATCAGGCAGGCCAGGGCCACGCCCTTGCCCGACTGCGTGGTGCCGACCAGCAGCGTGCCGCCCTCGAAGTTCTGCAGCGGCCGGTGCAGCGCGTGCTCGCGCGGCTCTACGCCGTGGATGTAGGGCAGGCCGATCTCGGCATCGGGCTGGGCGGACTGGCCCTGGCCTAGGAAACGCTGGAGCCAGGCCGGCACGGCCAGTTGGCGGTAGTCGACCTTGGAGAGTTCGTAGAGGCGCTGGGCGTGCACGGGCTGCCAGGCGAAGCCGAAGCCGAGGAAGACCTGGTCCGGGTCAGGGCACAGAGCGGCCATCGCTTGGGGGCCGATCACCTGGACTCGGCGGCCGCCCAGCGCGCCGCGCAAGCGCAGCACGCGTGCAGCCTGCGCAATGCGGCGCCAGGCCATGGCGAGGCAGACGGCGGCCAGTCCCACGGACGGCCCCTGCGGCAGTGTTTCCCACCACGCGACTGCCGCGAAGTAGATGCCGGTCATGACCCAGACCACCGCCGCATGCGCCTCGTACGCGGGGCGCCACGGCATTTCATAGCGGCGGGTCAGCATGGGGTCACCCGATGGATGGGGCGTCGACAGAAGCGACCTGGACGGAGCCCGGGTCGCTTCCGGACGTTGGGGCGGACTCCAGACCGGCAAAGTGGTCGGTCAACAGCACCACGCCGGGGACCGCGGTGCCGGCGACGTGGATGACGCGCGTGGGTTCACCGCGACCGTTGCCGACCAGCATGCCGGCGTCCCGCAGGGCGCGCAGGGCCAGCGCCGGCTGGATGCCACGCCGCTGGAACTGGTCGAGCGCGACGAACACGCCGCCGTCCACGCGTTGCAGCGTCGCCCCGTCAGCGTCGGCGGCATGTGCGGCCGTCAGTTCGTCGAGTGTCTTCCGCACGGTGGGATGCAAACGCATCGGGGCCTTGAAGCGCACCGTTGGAAGGGCTGGGGGCCGCGTGGCGCGGGGATGGTTGCCGTCGATGTGGGCGCCGCCATCCTCGCTGCTGTCGCGCGCCGACGGAGGCGGCGCCGCATCGAGCAAGGACAACTGCCCACCATTGCCGCGACCAGCAAGACCACCGGCGACGGGCGCTGGCGCACGGTCATCGTCATCACGGTCGCCGATGTCCGCCGACGGGGCTGAAGGCGCTTGCGGGCTCGGCCTGGTATTTGGTCCGGCAGGTACACGCAGCACCAACCACGTGTCCAGCGGTTCGGCCAGCGCTGGCAGGCCGGCCAGCAACAACAGCGGCAACGCCAGCTTGAGGGCTTCCAGCGGCCCCTTCGCACCGGGCGGGCGGATCACCCAGACTGGCAGGTCGGGTGCACGCAGCGCGATGGCGCCGGCCTGCGCCAGCACGTCCAGGACCTCCAGCGCGGTGCCAGGCATGCCAGCCAGTTCATCGCCTTCCAGCAGTGCGAGCACATCGTGGCCGCAGGCCGGCCACAGCAGGAACAGGCCGTCCAGCCCATACCAGACGCGGCTTTTGTCCTGGTTCGGCGTCCACCCCGCGTGCCCGGCCGCCAGCCGACGCAGGGCCTCCAGCACGACGCGGGCCAGGTGCTCCCCGGCTGCAGGTGCACCCTGGCGCCGCGCATGCGCCAGCAGGTCGCGGTGGATCACGAGGGCGGCGGAACGGCGCACCAGACGGTCCAGCACGTTGTGCTCGACCAGCGCCACGCCGCCGATGCTGGCCATCAGGTGCGGCACGATCACGGCGTTGCCCCGGGTCAGGTCGTGCAGCACGGTGGCCGGCACCACATGGGGCAGCGCGAACAGCCCGAACCCCCGTGCCTCATGTCCCCCGCGAGAAGCATGCGCAGCGCCGGATGCGCGCACGTCGACGCGCCAGTGCACCGCGTAGCGCTGCGCTTGCTGCTGCGCAAGCCAGGGCGCGAGCGGCCCCAGGCACGCCGGCCACTCGGCGCCGTTGTCCGTGACCACCGTGACCGCCAGCGCGCGGTGCAGCTCGCTGCACAGGCCGCCGATGAAGGTGGCCAGCCGCCAGCGCGGCTCCAGCTCGACGCGCTCGGAGATCGTGGCCTTGCCCGAGAAGATGTGCGCGTCCGTGCCCTGCAGCGCGAAGAACGCCGTTTCCAGGCCCAGCCGCAGCAGGCCGCCCGGCTCGCTTAAGAAGCTGTCTGCCGTGGCGGGCAGGCGGTGCACGAAGTCCGCATAGCGCCGCACCAGCGGCAGCAGTTCGCGCTCGAAGGCCGCGCGGTCCGCGCCGTAGCAGAGCTTGATCCGCGCCAGCAGGGCGCCGTGCTCGGCCAGCACGTCGACCGGCTCGGCCGACAGGCCGTGCGCACCGGATCGGCGCCGCGGCGCGGCCGGTCGGGTCGATGGAATGGGCGCCACGGACAAGCTCCACGCCCCCACGGGCGTCCTGGCGCCCCATTCTTCGCCTAGTGCGGCGGCGGCGCACCTGGAAACGGCCCCCCATTTGCGGCGATTTCGGGATCAGCAGCCCGTGGTGCGTCGTTCGCGGTCGTGTAAGGGATGGCACGCTCCGCAGGGGCGGGCAGCGGGGGCAGTGCCGCCGCCAGGCGCGGGTCGCGCGGCGCGCGTTCGACCAGCTTGCAGATTGGGCACGCTGCGCCGGTGGCGGCGTTGGTGACCGTCAGGCCGTCCAGGAACTCATGGCACTTCGGGCACCGGCGGATGCGGAAGCAGGCGCTGCGCGTGATCCACAGGCCGGCTGTGTTCGCCGCCAGATCGAAGCCTCGGTCAAAGCCGATGCGGGCGACATCGCCACGCAGCGACCCGTAGTAGCGGTAGGCCGCAACCAGGGCTTCGGCCGCACCAAACCCTTGCGCGCGCAGGCGTTCGAACGTGGCCACCAGGATGGACGCATCGACGCGGTGCGGCAGGCTGGCGACGTGGTACCAATCCCGCGTGTCGGGCGGGCGGCCGCGCGGCGGCTCGACGTTGTCCGCGAACAGAAGCTGCTTTAACTCCCTCAGCGGCAGCCCGGTCAGGTAGTGGATGGTGCGAACGCGGGCACCCAGCAACGCGCAGTCGCGCGCCAGCGCCAGGGCCCGCAACCGCTGCTCGATGCGGTTTGCGATGGACATGGCAGCCTCCGTTACGTGGAGGTGTCGGGAGCGTCGACGGAGGGCGTCGCCGGATGTGCGGCGGCCAGGGTGCCGGCGAGCTGGGCAGGCGCTTCCAGCAGATCCATGAAGTCGCTGCGCAGCAGCATCAGCGAGGTGGGGCCGACGGCCTCGACTCGGCTCAGCAGCTTGTCGGGCGACATGGCCCGCAATCGGGCTGCCGCTTCGGCATGCAGGCCGAACGCGCGGCAGGTGTCGATGGGGTGACTCTCCAGGCCCACGCGGACGGCGAGCAGCAGATGGAGGTTCGTGCGTTGCACATTGACGAGGGGGCACATGGTCGGGTTCCTTGCGCGGGTGGCCCGGGGCGGGCCGAGGGTTACGTCGGTTTCATGGTGGTGGTGGTTTGCCGGTGGAAGAAGCCGCATGCAGCATATGTTGCGCGGCCAAAACCAATAGGCACAAATTGTTCCCATCTGTAGTGCGGATTCGGTTGCCATGCGAGAACACACGCCGGGTGGGGCGGTGTCGCACGCGTGCAACTGACGGGCGACGAGGTCCCGTTCAAACTCGCGCTTTGGGATCCCCAATAGCTCCAACAACGACCATGACCCCAAAACTTCCGAAGCGGCCCCGCCCAGGACGAGACAACAAGAGCAGCACAAGCGTCGCGCCTGCGCAGCACACCGCCGCGATGGGCCGCCTCGCGGAGGCCATCGATCCGACGCTGAGCCTGGTGCCCGGCGTGCGCGAACGCTTGCAGTCCCGCCTGCATGCCATGGGCATCCCGGCGTCGCGCACCGTCTCCTACGCCGCGCGCATCACGCAGCGCACCGCGCAGAGCGTGCGGCGCTGGTTCGACCCCCAGGCGCCCGGGCTGCCCGACCTGGCCTCGTTCACCCGGCTGTGCGTGGGCCTGGGCTGCCGCTCGGACAGCTTGCTCGGCATCGACCAAAGCGCCGCAGCGCCTACCCCGTCGACGCAGGACACGCGGGTGCTGGCCGACAGCATCGAGGCCATGGCACGCACCCTGGCGGCACGCGGCGGCGCCGGCACCCCCTTGCGCGTGCCGGGCGACGAGATGGCACCCCAGCTGGGCGAGGGCGACCTGGTCTTTGTCGACACGGGCCACGCGGGCCTGGATGGCAACGGCATCTACGCCGTGGAGTACGAGGGCCGTCGTTTGATCCGGCGCATCGAGCAGCGCCTGGGCGACCGCATCGTGCTCAAGTGCGACAACCCCGCCTACCGCGACTGCGAACTCAGTGCCGCGTTCACACGCGACGGGCGCTTGCGCATCCTGGGCAAGGTGCATGCCGTGATCGGCCTGCGCCTGCTCTGAGCCGGCGGCCGCGCAGGCGAGGGAGAGCCTTCTCCCCTGCACCTGCGCGGCGCCCCTCATGCGGCTGTGGCGATCGCCATCCACTCCGGCGCGCTCCATTCGATCAGCCGGCCACCCAGCACTTCGAACTCGGTCGCCCGGTCGTAGTCCTCGATCTCCTGGCTGTAGTGCGTGACCGCGTTCACCATGCCGTAAGCCGACAGATCGCCTCCTGTCACCAGGTGGCGCAGCACGCCGGCTCGCTCGGTGTCGTTCAGCGTGCAGCGCTGGGCCAGCACCTGGACCGCCTCCACCGGGTCGCCGACAAGCCGGATGCCCATGGTCTGGCGCAGCTTGTTGGCCGCCTGCTGGAAGCTCAGTTCGGACACGGCCGCCTGCACCACGTCGCGTGCCTTCAGGAAGAAGGCCTTGTCGTCGGCCTGCAGCGTGTCGTCCTGGTAGATCGTCACGGTTTCGTCGTCGCGTGCCAGGGCGCGGCCTACATGCGTCCTGCTCAGCGTGCGGTCCGGCACGATCAGCCCATTGCGGCAGACCAGCCGGAACAACAGCGGCTGCACCGACAGCCGGCCCTGGCCGACTTCTGAGTTGGTGATGGCCACTCCCGCCTGCACGATGTCGCCGGGCGCCATCTCGCACTGCAGCTGTGGCGTGATGCACTTGAGGTACATGCGCGTCTCGGTCAGTTCGACGGATTCGAACACCACGTCCGGCAGACCCTGCAGGATCGGCAGCACGGCCTCGGCCAGGTCGTAGTTGTCGAGCCGGCGGTAGCGGTCGGACAGCACCGCGCGCACCCGGCCATCCAGTGTGCGCAGCAGACGGCGCGCGCTTTCGTGTTCCAGCCAGGTGTTGACGTTGCGGTCCAGCAGGCTGGGCTGCTCGGCGCGCATGCGCTCAAAGTAGGCATGCGGAATGCCGAGCTTGTCGGCGAGCTGACGCCGCGCCAACTGCGTGACGCCGTACTCGACGGCCCCACTGGCTTCGGCGACCACCAGGCGGGTGTCGCCGGTGTCGCTGGTCGCGTGCCGCACGAGTGCGGACGGCACGACCAAATCCTTCTTGCTGTCCAGCTGGCGCTGCAGTTCCTGCGCCAGGCTCAGCAGGGTACGTCCAGATCTCATGACCATCTCCTTCAAGGGTGAGCGAAGAGGACACGGCGCCCCAGCGGGACGGGTGTCCCCAGGGGGTGGAACAAGGCACCGGCAAGCCGGTACCACCTCGGTGCGATTGCGCGCACCATCGACTCCAGGGCTGCCTTCGCCGCGCGAGCGGCCTGGTCTGGCAGCGACCAGTGGGGAAACGGGTGAGTGACCTTGTCGGCGCAGGCTGTCCTGATGCCAATCTGCGCTGAAAAGGCCGGGCGCGGCCTGTGCCGTCGCCCGCCAGGGAATGGCGCGTCGCCGCGCCGGGGTGGCCGCGTGCTCATGCCACGCGCAGCTGGGCCGTTTGCTGGCGCTGGCGCCAGACATCGGCCCAGTCCGATCCGGCGGCCTTGGGCAGGTAGACCTGGACCTCACGCGCCGTGCCGACCTCGCGCCGCAGCCGCCGCGCCAGTGCGTAGGCACTGGCCTGGCCGGTGAAGTCGCCATCGGCGTCGTTGTCGGCGTAGATGCAGACCCGGCGCACGGTGGCCGGCACCCAGAGCTTCTCCAGATTGCCCGCGCCGAGCGCGCACCACACCGGCTTGCCGGTGGCCAGCAGCACGGCCAGGCCGGTCTCCAGGCCCTCGCACACCGCCAGTTCGTCCGTGGCCTCGGCCAGGGGAACGGCCGCACCCACATAGCCGCCCGACAGCAGCTTCTTCGCATCCTGTGCGTCCAGCTTGTGGCCGTCCGTCAGGTAGGTGCGGTGCAAGGTCACCAGGCCCTGCGGGCTCTGCACGCTGGCCAGCATGGCCGGGTAGTCGGCCAACTTGCGCGCACGCGGGCCTCCGTCCTTGCGGAAGTAGCCCAGGGCGGGGTGGCAGCGCAGGGCAGACGGGTACGCCGCCAGGCCCAGGCCACGACTCTGCAGGTAGCGGTCGACCGCATCGCCGGGCGAGACCGGGCGTGCCTCGTCCCAAATGCGCTGCGCCAGTGCGCGCATGCGCTCTGGGGTGGGCGCAGTCGGCTGACCGGTCGTGGCCACCGGCGCCACCGGCAGGCGGCCCAGCAGTGACTCCACGGCGGTGAGGGCCGCATGGAAGTCCAGGCCTTTGCAGGCCTGCAGCAGCTTGAAGCCACCGCCGGGGCCGCACTTGCGGCAGTGGTAGTTGCCTTCGCCGAACTTGTCGGTGTACTGGAACCGGTCCACGCCCGCGCGGCACAGCGGGCAGGCCATGGGCTTGCGCAGCAGCATCCGCCCGTCCAGGCCTTGAGCGCGCAGGATCTCGGTCCAGCGGCCGTGCGCGGCCCGCCGGGCGGCGTCCACGCGCTGCGCGTACTCAGGGTTGACCATGCAGCGCTCCCAGTTGCCGCTCTTCCAATCCGAGGTTCCCCAGCGGGATGGCGACCAGCGGCGAGCCGACCAGCTCGACCGAGCAACCTGACGCCGCACCGTTGCCGACGCTGATCTCGAACGAGCAGCCGTGCAGCAGCGGGTAGCGGTCCAGCTTCATGGTGGCCAGCAGCGCCGACAGCGTGGCCTGCGCATCGGTGGAGCGCAGGTGCTGGATCAACGCCGCCAGGGCCTCGCGGTCGGCCTGCATGGCGCCGTCCTGGTACCGGTCGCAGTCGTCGAGGAAGTCCGACAGCTGGCGCACCGGCTCGCCACTGCACTCGCCGGCGGGCAGCAGCAGCTGCTCGGCATGGCAGACACCGGCGTCGTCGACCTCGGCTTCCTCCTGGCCTACCCGGATGCGCACGGCGCGACACAGCGCGACACGCGTGCGCACCACCCGGCCTTCGAGCTGCGCCTGCGTCTGCACGTCCAGCGCCTCGACCTGGGCCGGGGTGTCGTCCAGCATGCGGATGTGGCGCTGCGCCCAATGGCAGGCATGCAGACCGTGCGGTCTGACGACCAGCCAGTGGCGCGCGCGGGCCAGCATCCAGTGGGCGGCGTTGCCGGCATGCGGATCCTCCAGCGCGACCAGGCGCACCTGGCCTTGCTCGATCTCCGCACGGCTGGGCGCCGTAGCCACCGGGTCCATGAAGGCCCGGGCGAACGCATGGCCCTGGACCGGGTAGCCACCGATGCGCTCGCACAGCGCGGTCGGCAATTCGTCCAGGTCGTTGAGCAGCTCCAGCAGGTTCCAGCTGCGCATGGCGTTGTGGAATGTGTCGACGAAGCTGCGGTCCGGCAGTCCGTCGCGCGCCTTGTTCAGGTGGTGGCGCCAGCACTGGCGCAGCTGCGCCTCGATGCGCGGGAGCTGCTGGTCGGCGTCGATCAACATGTCGCGGTCCGGCAGCCGGGCCACGAACTGGCGCGGGTCCAGGTGCACGACATTGACGCGGTCACTTTCGTAGTACGAAGGCGCGTGCACGCAGAAGCCTGCAGGAATACCAGCATGCCGCGCATGGCGCGGCCGTCGTGGTGGCCCGTCAGGTGCACGGCGCCGATGGGCGTGGCTTCGAACACCAGGCAGTCCTCGGCATAGCGGCGCACCATGCGTTCGCCGTTGAAGACCACATCGACCGGGAAGCCCTGGCACAGCCGGTCCATGCGCACGGACAGTTCCGGCAGGTCCACGCCGTGCAACTCGATGCGCGTGCCCTGGACGACGGCCTCTGTGGCGACGACCTCGCACGGCGTGCGGTCCAACGCGGCGGCGGTGTCGATGTCGACGCAGTGCTGACCCGAGTGCACGATGCAGCGCGTGGCCGCATACAGGCACTTTGTGAAGCCCAGGCCGAACGGGCGTTCCTCGACCACGGTCTGGCTGTCCCAGCCCGAATGGTGGAAGGTCAGCAGGGCCTGGAAGTCCTGCAGGCCGCAGCCGTCGTCCTGGACGGTCAGGCGCTGGGCGTCCAGGTCGTAGTCGACCTCGATGTGCTGCGCGCCGGCACGGCGCGCGTTCTGCAGCAGCTCGGTGACGAGCGTGAAGCGGTTGGAGAAGGCGTAGCGCTGGTTGCGCAGCGCGCCGGCTTCGTCGATGTGCACTTGGATCTGCATGGTCATCTCCTGTGGAATGCGGGTCGCGCAAACGGAGCGCGGCACCGCGGGGGTGGATGGGTCGGGCGAGTGGACCGCGTGGGCGATCCGGGCAATAACTCAGGCGAACATGTCGCCTTGCAGCGCAATGCGCCGCACCTCCTCGTTCAGCCACTGCGGGTTGGCGGCCAGGCGCGCGGCCACCCAGTCGGGGTGGTCCAGCACGGCCTCGCGCACCCAGCCTGGGTAGCGCAGCAGGGTCTCGCGCAGCCAAGGTTGGACGGCGGCGCGGATGCGGTCGCGGACTTCTTCGGCGTCCACGAGCCCGCAATAGGGCAGCGGCGACAGCGGGCTGCAGCCCACTACGCGCAGACAGGACACGAACGAGAACGGCTGGCCGTCCTTGGTGCGTTCGGTGAAGACCCAGCGCAGCGTGTCCAGCTTCTCCTCCAGCGGCGTCTCCGGCTCGGCCAGCCGCTGGATCTCCCGGAGCAGCCGCCAATGCAGCAACACCAGGTCTTCTTCGCTCCATTCGACGGGCGCATCGACATCGAAGGCGTCGGTGTCGGCGCAGCGGGTGTCGGTCTCGAGCAGGTCGACCGGCACGTGGAACAGCGTGTCAACGGCAACGGCCTGCGAACAAGCGTGGGTGTGCAACATGGTGGGCTCCTGGGATGAACAGAAGGAGGCCACCAGCACCCGCGGGGCGTGGAGCCCCCAGGGGTTGGCAAACATCGGATCCGGGAAGGATCGGGACACGAGGCTGGCTTGCGCGCGGCGCGTTGCGTCGTGCGTCCGGTCTGCCAGCGACCGGCGGGAAAGCTTTCGGTGCCAGGCCAGGCACAGGGCCTGGGCTGGCCTCGAAAGCGGGTTCCGCGAACCGGTTCAGTCCGTGACGTCGCACGGCGCTGAGGGCGCGTGGACGTCGGTCTCTCCAGGGCTCGCCAGGGCAGGGCCAGCTACTGCATGGGACGCACAGTAGGCGCCCCGTTGCACGGCGTCAACGGTCCAGGCGGTCTCATGTGGGGCTGATGTCGAAATCGCCGCAAATCGCCCCCCGTTTCGCATGGCAATGCGGCTGAGACTGCCTGATCATGGCGACGGCGCGTTGGCGCTGCAGGAGGATGCCATGGCCCAGATCGATGTCGTCAAGCATGACCAGGGGGGCGTCAACGCCCGCATCCTTGCGCGCGAGAACAAGGCGGACTTCCGGCGCATCGAGGCGGCCAGCCTGAAGATCCCGGTGCGCTTCGCCAGCCCGGATGGCAAGCGCTCCTTCGTGCGCTACTTCAACACCTTCCAGCTCGGCAGCCACTTCGTGTCGGTGATCGCGCGCACGCGGTTGGACCATGCCGAGGTAGCGAAGGCCGAGGCGGCGCTGCGGGCGCAGATGGACAAGGTGGCAGACGACCTGAACCAGGCGATCGACGCGGCGGAGGCGCTGTTCCAGGCGCATGGCATCACGGCCGCCGCGACCTACGACACGGTGCCGATGGTGATGGAGGTGGGGGTTCTGTCGTCGAGCGGGCGGCGGTATCTGGAGATCCTGGGCAAGCTGGACCAGCTGATGCCGCTGCTGCAGACGCTGGAGATCCACGAGGTGGCAACGCCCGAGGGCATCGACCGAGAGCGTGCGGCGCTGAAGCGGAGGGTACGGGAGTTGGCCAGCAGCGCGCGCAGCCTGGCGGGGCGGCTGCGGCGGCAGATGAATGCGCTGGATGCCAGGGGTTCGGAGGGCAGTGCAGCGGTGCAGGCGGCGGACGATGCAGCCGATCCAGCGGCCGAGCCAACGGTCGACCACGCAGCCGCTGCGGCCGCAGCGGCCGCCGCGACCGTGCGGACGGAGCCTGTGCCCCATGCGCCGGAGCAAGGCGTGTCAGGCGCGCCCGCGTAGTCTCGCGCGTGCCATGCGAGAACGGCCGGGCATGGGGGTTGGTTTGACGTTGAAGGGGCGCCATCGCCAGGATGCGGTGGCCACGGTGGACTAGAGTTTCAGCATCGCCGTTCTGGCGCGTCGCAGTCGTCACCTGCCCTATGGCGAGCTTCTTCGCCACATCTCCCCCACGTGTGCGTTTCACGTCCCTGCCCGAGCGGAGCGCCGGCGGTCGACGGCATCGGTCTGGCGCTCCTTGGCAGCACATCGAACTTGACCATGGTGGCTGCGACCGAGATGGTCTTCCATGTCTGCCGGCGAATGCCGGCGCAAGGGTCGATCATGCAAGACGTTTCCCGTGCATCCCACTCCCTTTCCACGATGGCGGTCAATCCGCCACCTCCAGCGGCGGAGCCCACAGGCCTGCCGCTGACCGGGTTTGTGCGCGCCCGGCTGCTGCTGCGCCTGATTCCGTTCTCCAGAGCGACGCTTTGGCGGCGCGTCAAAGCGGGAAGTTTCCCTGGGCCGGTCCGGCTGTCCGAGGGCATCACGGCCTGGCGCGCGGAGGACATTCGGCGGTGGATCCAGGAATGCCGCTGAGCGGCACAGGCGGCGCTGATTCGTCCTCGGGTTCACTGCCTGGCTGAACGGGCGTCTGGGCAGACGCACGCGTCGACCAAGCGGCCGACGCTACAGTGCTAGGGCAATGAGCTGTGCTCATTTGCCTGCCCGTGCTCAACCTACCAGATGACCTACGTGCGCACGTCGTTCTGCAAGAACCTGCATGCGAAGTGTTACCTGAGCGAGTCGGCCTGCATCGTCACCAGCTTGAACCTGTACGAGTTCTCGATGGTGAACAACAACGAGATGGGCGTGCTGATCGATCGCCTCGCCGACGTCGACTTGTACCGTGATGCCTACGAGGAAGCTCAACGCATCATCCGAATCAGCGACGAGGTCCGGATCACGCTCGAACGCGTGGAGCGCAAGCCCGAGGCCCCGGCATCCTTGGCGACCAAACCCGACGCGGCGAAGCCAACGACTGAAGCGCCTCCGTCAGCGTCTACAGCGGCCACCACGCAGTACGAGAAGATCACGACCGCCAAGATCGCAGTCAAGCTTGGGATGACGACCAAGGCGTTCCAGGAGCGCCTGGTTGCGCTTGGGATGCTGGAGCTGCGTGAGGGTGGCCGGCACTACTTGACCGATGCAGGCAAGGGCGTCGGCGGGGAGTGGCGGCCGGGTCCAGGTGGCGGCTATATGCTGTGGCCTGACGGGTTCAGCCTGTCGGCCGGCTGAATGTGCTGCTGAGCGCCTGCATCCATTTGATGGTGGGCGTTGGCATCAAGTCTACGACCGGCCAGCTGCTGTCATTGGCCATGTGGCGCCGAAAGTCAATTTGGGGCGCAGAACGATCGCCCACGTTGCTTCGTGTTTTTCCGAACATGGCTTTTCTCTGCAAAGCCGTATGAGCTGCCTCATCTAAGCGTGGCCGCGCGGTGAAAAGAACGAGGCCCTTACAACCTGCGCTACTTCTTAACCCTCGACGTCCTGGTTTTCGCTTCCAAGTTCGCCTCGGCCGCCATGCCGGCGCGATGGCCGGCCGCAGAAGCGTAGCGAAAGCGCCGAGCCTGTTGCTCAGCAGCCGCAGCAGGTGGCGCTACACGGCAGGATTCTCCGATCCGCGGCGTCGCAGTCACAAGTTATCAACATCACAAGAAACGCGCTGATTCTAGATTTTGAGCGTCGCCTTTATCTTGTCCCACTCTGCGGAGACTTCGTCGTTCAACTCGTCGAAGATCTTGGAAGATAACGTGACCCCTGCACTAGCCTTGGAAGTCTCGTACATCGTGACAGCGTCAAGAGCATGTGCTTTGAACTGCACACCAGATGGCTGGTTCAAGAACAGCTTGTAGACGTCATCGAACGTCCGATCGCACCGAATTCGCAGCCACTCGATTCGAACCCATTTGGACAGTATCTGCTCACTGAAAAGAACTTGCGACGCGACCACAATCAATCCGAGTTCGGTCTTGCGGTAGTGCAACAGCACCGACCAGATCAGCGCGTAGCCGATGATCTTGACTCGCTCCCGGCGCGCCATCTTCAGGGCAATCGTCTTGCTGAACAGGCTGTTCTCAAGAACCTGCGCTGCCATTCGTTTGATCGGTTCCTTGAAGTCGTTGTTGTAGTAGCCGTCTGTCTGCTGGTGAGTTAAGTTGACGGCGCACGCGCTGCTGAAGAAGTCCTGGCGACGCTTGTCTTCTGCACGCGGCGTCAGATAGACCTTCAAGATAAGGCCGAGCGTGAACATTGCCACAACGCAGAGGCAGAAGGAGAGCAGGATGAGGTCGTAGACGTCTGGGACCTTCTTCTGATCAACCAGCAGTGTCGCGATCGACAGCGCCCCATTGAGGTAGAACAGGCCGTCCGAGACAGCTTCGGCAGCCTGAACGGAAGCAAAGTAGTTGGTGCGGATCGGGTCGGACCTAGACATGGCGTCCCGTCTGCACGGCGCAGACGCCGAGTGCAAGTATGTCGATGCCAATCGCAAATCCCGCCTGCATCGGGATGTGTTTCCGAACGGAGAGCGTGTTCATCAGATTCCCAGGCTCCTAGTCGGTAGTCGGCGTTTCCTTCGAGTCGGTGGGTGTTCCCCGCCGCCGGCCCACTGACCCGTGGCCAGCCACTCCTCGAAGTAGTTCAACCACTCGGCGGTCCAGGCCAGGTAGGTATCCAAGAACCGCATCTGCGGCTGCCACTCGTTTTTGCGCGGAAGCCATAGGCACAGTATGGTGCCGGGCCCGTCCTGCCTGTAGATGTGGGGCAGGGACCGGCCGTCCGCCAACGCGTCGAGATCGGGGTCCAGGACAACCATACGCGGCCAACGATTTCGGGTCACCACCAGCATGCAGCGGTAGAGACGCGAGAAGCTGGTCGGCGAGAGCGAGAACGTGAAGCGAAGCTCGCGTCCCTGTATCAGTTGCACACGCGATCCAGGAAAGTCCAGCCGGCGCAGCTCCACGGCGCGTTCGGCCAACGTGGGAATGCGGACAGGCGGTGTCGCTCGCATTCAATCACCGTAGTTGGTGTGAGCTCGGGCAGCTGTTGATACGGCAGCACCGGATCCCGCCAGGAAGACTGCGCGGCCTGCGAAGCGGTTGGCCTCCCTGCGTTGTGCGTTGTCTTCCAGCACAGCGGCTCGGGCCCGTGGACCGAAGGCACGCTCGGCAGCACGCGCGATGACGTCCATGCCCGAGTTGTGATCGATCGCATCGACGAGAGCGCTGAGATCCGCTGCAAGGCGCTCGTGCCAGGCGTCGAAAGCCTTCTGCCTGGCCTTTGTGTCCATGCACGCGGCCAAGTTGTCGCTCTGGGCCGTCGGATTGTCGAGGTACCAGAACTCGCCGCCATCCGGCCGCTCGAATCGCTGGATGAGCGTGGGCATCCGCGCAACGATGTCCAGTAGCAAGTCCATCGGGCCGTCGTGCGGCTGCGGCGCCTCGATCTCGTACGCGGTGGCCGCCAGGGTGGTCACGAAGCAGGAAGGGGGCGCCAGGTTGACGGTCCCTGTGGGAGCGCCGAACGCGATGTTCCGGTTGATCTTGATGAGCTGAACCAGCCGCGAGAGCAGCCGCGCGAAGACTTCTTCCGCGTCAGGAAGAGGAAGCAGTTGCGCCTCGCGCAGGGAGTCGAAGGTCATGCCAAGCTCCTTCCTGCGCTCGAAGGCAGGAGGGATCAGTGCGATCCTGTCAAACAGCTGGCAGTAGCCGCGTGGGTTCGTGGAGATGTAGCGCTGGAGATCGCGGTCGGGAATGCGGGCGTGCGTGTCGCCGAACAGCACGACGTGCGATGCGTCGTCGATGATCGGTGCGAAATCCGCCTTCATGCCACCGGCATAGGTGAGCGTCACGCAGCGATCATCCCGTTTGATCTTCAATCCGTGGCGATCGGCGTAGCGCTTGATTGCAACGAAGAGATGCTCAATTAGCATTGCCGGCCCGCCTGGGCCACCGTACCGCTGCAGTCCATCACGCTCCAGGCACGCGGCCAAGTCGATGTCGAAACCTTCGCGGAACTCGTCCATCGGCCGCACCATGGTGCCGAGTTGACGTGAGCCGTGCGCGTGCACCTGATACAAGAGGCCGTCAAACTCAGGGCAGGTGGCCAAGTACTCGCCAGTGCTTTGGTAGGCGCGATCGAGGTCGCTCAACTGGGTCTGTGTTGGTTCGTAGACGCGCGCAATGGCTTCGGCCAGATAGAAGAACCTGGCCGAAGCGCCGGTTGAGAAACGGCGGCGCTGCGAAACAACGGGCAAGTCACGATGCATGCTGATCTCCAACAAATTGCGGGAAGCAGCGCACAACTGCTGGCCCGCTGCTACTTACTTCACTGGCTTCTCCTTGCGGACGCCCTTGAACGGATCCCCGTCGGCCTTCTGGTCCATGAAGCGGCCGGTCGTCGCGTTCCGCTTCGTCCAGACCTCCGTCTGAGGATTGAAGACCTGCGAACGGTCGCGTACCGCTCCGACACGGACGCTGTCGCCGAGAGGTTTGTTCCTGGCCATGGCTCATTCCTTACGATGGACGTGCTTGCGGGCGCGAGGGTTGGATGGCATAGTCACTGTCTGCACGGGCAACACGAAGTTTTCAAAAAATCATCTTTCGTGCCCTGCTAATTTTCTCGTTTGTTGCCTGTGTGGGCAACACTTTACACCTATTTTTTGATGAAAGGAAGCCCTCATGGCGCAGTCTGGCTTGGGAATGCTCTTGCGGAAGTTGCGCGAGGCCCGAGACCTGTCATCGCGGGAGCTCGGTCAGCTCGCAGACATCGACCACACCTACATCTACCGCCTGGAAACTGGGGAGAAGCAGTCTCCCTCCAGCGAACTGTTGGAGCGGCTGCTGCGTGTACTGAAAGCGAAGCCGCGGGAGGTCGAGATGGCCCAATTCATGATGGGCAATGAAGTCAACCCAGACTGGGTCGAGTACGTGCTTGGCAAAGAGTTGACGGCAGAGGCGTTTGAGATGGGCGCCACGATGCGACACCGTGGGGCCGGAAGGCCTGACATGGAGGCCATTGCTGCGCGCGTGCGCAGGGCACTCGAGGACGACGAGTGATCGACGAGCCGGCAATCCGCCAGATGGCCCGCCGGTTCATGGCAGGGCTCGATCTGTCGGACATCGACAAGGATCTGAAGGTCTACACCCGAAAAGTCAACGCCAGGCTCACGACCGAAGAGATGAGCCCTGGCGAGTCGGGTTACACGCTAACCCGACGGGACGGAAAGTCGACGATCGTGGTCAACGAGTTGGAGCGACGCGAGCGCCAGCGGTTCTCGGTGTGCCATGAGGTGGCCCATCTCGTGCTGGGGCTCGCGTCCAACCACCAAGAGACCCCCGCCTGGTCCTACGTCAAGCGAGATGACAACGAGATCGCGTGCGACATCTTTGCTTCCGAGATGCTGATGCCGCTCGACGCGTTCAAGCGCGACGTCGATCAAGATGAACCGTCGTTCGAGTTGATCGAACGTCTGCGCTCGCAGTATGTGGTCTCGTTCGCTGCCTGTGCCTCGCGCCTGGCGGCCGTAACCGACTACCCGTGCGCCTTTGTGTTCATGAACGCGACGGTGATCCGGTATGCGTCGCGCTCCAAGGCGTTGCGCGATCTGAATGCTTGGGTCGAGATGCGCACGCCGATTCCGCCTGGATCTGTCGCTGAGCGTCTGGTCCGAGAGGGCGAATGGTCAGGCGAAAATGCCTGTGTTGCTCAGGACGTGTGGTTTCGGGACTGGCCCAAGGGCTACGACCTAACTGAGATGGCAAAACACCATCCGTCCTTCGACGAGACTTTCTCCTTGCTCTGGTTCGAGCCGGACAGCGGTCCGGACGAACCGGTCAAGGCTTGGAGTGGCGCCGTAAGGCAGGACGACGACGGTGGGCTACAGGAGCTCGATGGAGTCTTGAAGTTCAAGGATAAGTGACGTAGCTGCCGACTCATCCCCTCAAGGCGTCCAGGACCTAGTGTCCAAGACCGCCCCGCCCCCCCCCGCGGAAATCTGCGACGGGTGATCGGCAGGTATGTGCCCACACCGGTCTTTGGAACCTGCGATATGCAAGAACGTTGTGGGCACACAGCGGGCACCCGCTACACCCTGAAATCGGGGCTCGACTCAGACACTATTTGTCAAGTGATCTGCGAGCGGCAGCGGCGGCATGGGCGACTCCAATAGCCACGCCCACGCAGTTGGTGTCGCCGCCTGCAGCAGGCGGTCCTTGATTGCACGGTCCTGATCCGACATAAAAGCACTCAGAAGATGCAGCGCAACCGGGCTGGGTCCTGCATCGAGCAGCAGCGCATTGGCAAACAGCGCAGCCGTCCGCGCGTCGTAGCGCAGCGGCTTGAAGAAACGCCGCTGCTGCGCGACCAGGGCCTCAACCAACGGCAGTTCGTGCGGGCCTTCCAGCGGAATCCAGTCGCGGCTCGTCAGCATCAGGCAGGCGGTGTCGATCTCTTGCGCAAATGGGCGACGCGCGCGGACCAGCGCTGCCACGACCAGGCGCAGGCGCCGGCCGCCGTCGGCTTCGTGAGCTTCCAGCAGCGGCCGGTATGCCCGCACCAGGCGCTGCCAGCCCTGCGGCTCCAGCAGCAAGGGCAGGTCGGGCATGTGGCGGATCCACAGGCGGTGCACCAGATCGCCCGCCTCGTAGGACTTGAAGTCGCCGACCACCAGCGCCATCGGTGCGCAGCCGTCCTTGGGGTGCGTGATGGCCAGCTTCTCGCTGCGACGCGCCGCGACCTCGGCCATCCGGCGTTCGTCGAAGCGCTCCGGCACGTACAGGCGCTCGGCCAACGTGGCGCCCTTGACGGCGATGCCTTCGGCCGCCTCCATCAGGTACTTGTGCAGCACGCCCTGGTGGCGTCGGCCAGCCATGGCCGGCGTCCAGCGGTTGAAACCGGCACGCTCGAACAGGTAGTGCAGCACGGCCCGCAGCGACATGCGGGCTCGCGGGTTAGCCACGTCCCCATGGTCTCCGGGCGTGCCCGGAGGCACGGCACGTCCCTGCAGGCGCACCCACGGGAAATCCACCCGCAGCTCGACGCGCTCCGATCCGGCGTCGCGCACCGCGTTGCCGACCAGATGACCCAGCCCGGAGCAGGTGCAGTCTGGCTCGTACGAGGGGCAGCTCGGGTGGTGCTGGGGGCCGCTGTCCGGCAGGCGCTTGACGCTGTAACGCTCATGCCGCGCGACGTACATGTCGAGCCCGGCAGGCGTGCACAAACAACGCGGCCGGTCGCCGCCCGCGTGTGCACGCGCCAGCGCCTGCTGGAACGCGGGCTCCTGACCCGACCACGTGCGGCCGTACAGCGCGAACTGCTGCGCGTCGGCCGGGAGTTCCGGTCTATCAGACAGGTCGTCGGCGTCCATGGCGATCAGACCAGGTCCCGCGTCAGCGCGTCCAGGTTCGGCAACCGGCGCGGGAACTGCTCGCGCACCGCGCGGCGATCGCCGATGCCAAACAGCAGGCCGATCTGCCCCTCGTCGGCGCCGCGCGCGTACAGGCGATCGGCCACGGTGTGCCGCGCCGTCAAGGCCGTCACCTGCTTCTGTTCGGCATGCCGGAACAGCTTGCGGTATTGGTGCCAGATGGCGCGGCATTCAAAGCGGTGTTGGCCTGGTTCGCCATAGGGTGTGATCGTGTAGCCGGTGCCAGTGGAGGACAGGAAAAGGCGGCTGTCCGGGTCCAGTCCCCGGTACTCGGCATTCGTGCCGACGCCGCGGCCGTGGGCCAACCGCTCGGCCAGGTAGGCGTCCAGCGCGTCGCGCAGGCGGGCGCTGGCGAACAGCAAGGGCCGCACGCGCCCGGTGATCGTGACTTCGCTGCGCAGCTGCGAGACCTGTCGCACGCTGCCGTCCACCGCCAGGTAGTCGCGTACCAGCAAGCGGGCGATCTCCATCGGACGCGCGGCCGTGGCGAACAGCAGGAGGTACAGCGCCACATCCTCCAGCGGCTGCCGGCTGCGCGTCCGGATGCGTTGCGCACCGGCGGTGATCTCGGCCGCCGAGAGGATGACGATGGATCGGTCTTGGGCATCGTCCGTGGGTTCCAGACCATCGAGTGCGCGCAGCACGTCGTCGCGGTGCAGGCGCAGGCGCCGCACGAAGCTGGCCGCCTCGGCGTTGAGGCCTGCGATGCCGGCCGTGCCGGCCAGACGCACGGCGACGACCTTGATGCGGCGCTCGACGGCCGTCCGGGTGACGCCGCGCGCGGCCGCCACGGCGTCGTAGGTCTCGCCGCGTACCACCGCGCGCAGCATGCCGACCGAGCATTCCCAGCTCGAAGGGGGCGACTCGGCGATGTCCAGTTCATCCATGCGGTTCTCCCATCGTGCATGCCCGACATAGCCACATGCTGGCGGATGGCAGCGCTGGATGCCAGCGGAAACCACCCCCTGAATCGCGCGATATCGACACTGGCATGCGCCGCCGGCAGCGGGACTTGAAGCCGCGCGGATGCACGAGACCATGTTGAGGCCGGCATGTGCCGGCGCCGCACAGGAGCCCTCCATGCCCACCGCACTCGTTTCGGTCCCCGGCGGACCGCCGTCCCTGGCCCCGCTGCTGGGCCACGGCCCGGCCCGCATCCCCACGGCCGGCAAGATCCGGCCCGGCATCATGGTGCTGACCCGCAAGGCGGCCGACCATCCCGAGGCCAAGACCATCTACCGGCAAGGCCTGGCGGAAGGCCGCTCGTTCGAGCAGATCGAACGCATGCTGGCCGAGGCGTTGCCGCAGCTCAAATCGCCGCTGGTGCCGCGCAACGTGCCCTGGTTCACCGTGCGTGGCCAGGACTTCCCGAACCCCGAAGTGGCGCAGCAGATCCTGGACCTGTATGGCGAGGACCGGGGCCAGGGGCACCGGCTGTACCGCCTGCCGGTCGTGTTCCCGTCGGACCACTGGAGCACCGTGATGCCGCACGAGCTGGTCTGCTGGACCACGCATGCCAAGCGCTACTGGTCGCAGTACGGCGCCGATGGCCAGCGCCAGTGCCTGCAGCATGCGCCGGTGCCGATGGACGCGACAGGCCGCCGCACCATCCGCGTATTCGCCGGACGCAAGGTGGTGCCGCGCGAAGACAACGGCGGCGTCTGCGATCCCGAGGCCTGCCCGGAGTACCAGAACCGCCAATGCAACCTGAGCGGCCGCTTCCTGTTCTTCGTGCCGGGCGTGCGCTCGATCAGTGCGCTGGAGTTGCCGACCAACAGCTTCTACGCCATGAGCCGCGCGGTGCAGCGCTTCCAGGCGGTCGCGCAACTGCGCGGCGGCCGCATCTCGGGCTTTCTGGGGCGCGAGCGCGCGAGCTTTGTGCTGACCAAGGTGCTGCAGGAGGTCGCGCATCTGGACGACCAGGGCCGGCCGCTACGCGTGCCGCAATGGATCATCGAACTGGAGGCGCCGGTGGACGTGACCGCGCTGCTGCGCGAGCACGAGGACGAGGAGACGGCGCTGCGGCAGGCGCAGTGGGCGGCCGGCGTGCTGGAGAACCGGGGGGAGGGTGACCTGTTGCCCGGGGTCGGTGCACCCGCGGTATCCGCTGCACCCGCTGTACCCGCTGCAGCCGTCGTTCGCGCTTGAGGCAAGGAGGCCCAGCATGCGCATTGCCCACCTCTCCGACCTGCACTACGGCACGCGGATGCTGCAGGAAGCCGACCGCTGCCTGGGGTACGCCATCGACCGCGTCGCCGCCCTGGGCGTTGACGCCGCCGTGCTGTCCGGCGACGCCACCGACCACGCGCTGGAGCTGCATGCGCCAGCCGCGTCACGCCTGCTGGCCCAGGTGCGCCGGCTGGCCGACCACTGCCCGGTGCTCATCCTGCAGGGCACCTATTCGCACGAGCCCCCGGGCACGCTGGATGTGTTCCGCACGCTGGGCGGGCGCCACGCGGTGCATGTGGCAGACCGCATCCAGCAGGTGGCGCTGACGGATGCCGGTCACTGGGTGGCATCGGCTTCATGGCGCTTCGAGGCGCTGCCGGTGGGTGCGGTCGGCGTCTTCTCCTGCGTGCCAACCGTCAACAAGGCCAGCGTCGCGGCGGCTGTCGGCGGCGCCCAGGCCGGCGAGGCGCTGGGCGAACAGTTGGCGGCACTCCTGGCGGGCTTCGCGCCGATACACCGCGCCGCCCGGGCACGCGGACTGCCGACCCTCGGCGTGTCGCACGGCACCGTGTTCGGCTGCCTGAGCGAGCACGGCGTGCCGATGGCCGGCTTCGACCATGAATTCACCACCGGCGCGCTGTTCGCGGCCCAGGCCCAGGCGTTTCTGCTGGGGCACATCCACCGGCACCAGGCCTGGCGCCAGGACGGTGTCTGTGGCGAACAGTGCATCGCCTACGCCGGATCGATAGGGCGCTTCCACCATGGCGAGCAGGGCGACAAGGGTTTTCTGGTCTGGGACGTCCAGGCGCAGCGCGCGCAGTGCCGGCTGGAGCCCACGCCGGCGCGACGCACGGTCGACATCGTGTTCGAGGGCCGTCCCGACTTGGAGGCGTTGCGCGCGGCGGCTGCGAACGCGGCGGTGCCCGGCGCCAGCGTGCGCGTGCGCTGGACCATCGCGGAGGAGGACCGGGGTGCCGTGGACCGAGAGGCCATGCTGCGCATCCTGGACGGCGCGGCGGATGTGCAACTGGAAGGCCGCATCGTGCCGCTGGCCCGGGCGCGGGCGCCAGGGATCTCTCAGCTGCCGCAGCTGGCCGACCAGGTGCGCGCCTGGGCGCAGACGGTGCAGGCCGATGCCGAGCCACTGCAGCAGTGCCTGGCAGCGTTGGCGGCGGCTTCTCCGGAGGACATCGCGGCGGGCATCCTGTCGCGCGCGTCGAACGACGCCGCAGCCCAGCCCACTGCTCCCCAGAATCCGGGCGGAGACGTCGCCACCGTTTGCTAGGATGCCCCGGATCACCAGCACCCAGAACATGACGATGAACGCCAAGACGATTGCCACCATCCAGGCTGCGGGCGCAGCCCTGCACCAGGCCCAGGCCGCGCTGACCGAAGACGGGCAGCGCTGCGCGGAGCGCGTGCGCGAGGCCCTGGGCCAGGATGCGTTCAGCGTGTCGAACGACGGGCTGTTCGAGCACTGGAAGTCGGTCTCGCGCCTGGCGCAGTCGCTGTCGGCGATGGAAGCGCAGTTGAAGGACCTGTACTTCATGGCCATCGAACTGGCGGCCACCGGCCACGCATCGCAGCCGAGGTCGGCACCACGTCTGGCGATGGCCTCAGCGCCGGCACCGCCCGCACCGCGTGGGCGGGGGACCGGCGACGTGGTGGACGTGGTGTTCGCAGCGCCGCGCACGATGAAGCGGCGCGGTGCAGGATTGGTCACGCCAGCGGCGGCCGAGCCCACCCCCACGCCAGCACCACGCCTGCGCGGCAACGCGGTCGGCACGCTGGCCTTCCTGCGGGCGCGTCTTGACCGCGACCGCTTCACGCGCCTGACCCACGCCGAACTGGCCGACGGCGTGCCGATGCCGCGCGGCTCGGTCGGCGCCACCATCGCCAGCCTCAAAATCAAGGGCCTGCTGGTGGAGGGCGAACGCGGCAGCTACCGCCTGGCGTAGGGACGCGATGCCGCTGCAGCACACCCTGCACCGACTGCGGCCGCGCACCGCTGCTGCGCCGCACAGCCCGCCGGATGCGCGCCTGGACGACCTGCAGCACCTGCCCGAGGCCGAACTGGCACAGTTGGCCAGCACCCTGCGGGTCGAGGCCTTGCGCGGCGTGCTGGAGGCGCGCGGCCAGGCGCATCTGTGCGAAGCCGAACTGCGGCGCCGCCGCGGTGCGGGTCCGGCGCACAATGCCGACCGCCTGGATCTGCGGCCGCTGGACGCGCGTGGTGGGCGTCGGCCTTGGTGGGCGTTCTGGTGAACAGACGGGCTGCCAGGATCCGCTGAGCTGGGCCTTGCGGCCGGGTGATCGGCTGGCAAGCTGGTCGCATTGAACGTTTCTTCGGAGGCCGGCCATGCAACCACTGCAACTCACGCTCACGGGATTCAAGGGCATCCGCGACGGTCTGGGGCGGGCCGACCTGCATCTGGACCTGGAGGCGCTGGCCGGCGATGCCGAACTGATCGCCATCACCGGCGCCAACGGCAGCGGCAAGACCACCGTCATCGACAACCTCACGCCGTATTGCCTGCTGGCCAGCCGGGGCGCCAGCGCTGGCACAGGCGGCTTCAGCTACTACGACCATGTCTACCTGCCCGAGAGCGTCAAGGACCTGGTCTGGGCGCACGAGGGCCGCAGCTACCGCTCGCAGATCGTCGTGCGGCTGAATGGTCGGCGCCGCACCGAGGCGTTTCTGCACCGGCTGGACGACGATGGCCGCTGGCGGCCGGTGGTGCTGGCGCAGGGCACGCGCTCCGACGGGCGCCTGGAGACCTATACGGCCTGTGTCGAATCGATCTGCGGCACGGCGGAGACCTTCTTCACGTCCGTGTTCGCTGCCCAGGGGCGGCGTCCGCTCAGCAGCTACCGCAATGCCGAGATCAAGGGGCTGCTGGCCGAGTTGCTCGGGCAGGATGCCATCCTGGCCATGGGTGCCAAGGCGGCCGAGACGGCGCGTCTCGTCAAGAGCGGCCTGGGCAGCCTGCGGCAGGAGCGCGCGGCAGTCGAGCAGGAGGCGGGCCAGGTGCAGGCCGGGCTGCAGCGGCTGGATGGCGCCGAGCAGCGGCAGGGCGCGGCCGAGGAGGCGCTGCGTGTGGCGCGTACGGCCGTGGATGTGGCGGTCGCGGCACAGGCGCAATGCGCCGCCGAGCAGGCACAGCACCAGGCCGCAGCGCAGCAACGCGCGCGGCTGCTGGCGGAGCGCCAGGCGGTGCAGGAGGAGGGCGAACGTGCGGCGCAGGCGTTGACGTCTCAGGACGGCGCTGCGGTGCGTCGGCTGGAGCGGCTGCAGCAGAGGGTCCGCGAGCGCGCCGCCCTGGCCGTGCAGCGGCGCGAGACCCTGCAGCGGGCGCGCGTGCCGTGCGTGCGGACCCTTGCGCAGGCGGCGGACGTCGAGCGCGCTGCACGCCGTCTGCCGCTGGCGCGGCGCGTCCACGCGCAGCGCTGCGCCGCCACGCAGGCTCGGCGCGGCCAGGTGGCCGAACTGCGCGAGGCCCTGGCCGCGTTGCAACTGGTGGAGCAGCGGCTGGGTGCCCTGGAACGCGAAGCCGGCAAGGCCGTGCTGCAGGTGCAGGACCTGGTGCGCCGCAGCGGCTTGGTGGCCGATGTGCCGTGCGCCGGCACCGACCTGCAGGGGCGCTGCATGCTGCTCGGCGATGCGCGGGCAGCACAGTCCCTGATGCCGAGTGCGCAGGCCGTCGTCGACCGTTGCGCCCATGAGCGCGAGGAGGCGCTGCACCAACGGGCAGCGGCGCTGCGCCGCATCCAGTCACTCAACCAGGCGGCGCAGGCCCTGGCCACGGCGGAGCGCCAGGAAGGCCGCGCGGCAGACCGCGTCGCCTACCTGCGGGATCGGGTGGCGCAGCAAGCAGCCTGCGTGCAGGCGCGGGCGACCTTGGCGCAGATCGACACGGAGCTGGCCGTGCTGCCGCCGGCGGGCGCCGCGCCCACGTGGAATGCCGAGGAGCAGGCCGAGCGGGCGGACCTCGTGCGCGAGCGTCGGGCGATGGCGGCGCACGCTGCGCAGTCCCAGGCGCGTAGCGCAGCGGCCCTGGCACGCTGCGATGCGGCACTGTCTGCGCTGCCGCCCTTGGCGGACGCCGGTCAGCTGAGAGCCGCAGAGGCTGCCGTGGCGCGGGCGCGCATCCAGCAGGAGACCGCGCAGCAGGCCCTGGTCGCAGTGGCCCGCGACCGCCAGGCGTGCGACGACCTGCGCGCGCGCCAGGCGCACCTGGCGCACCGGCTCGCTGCGAGTGCCGCCCACGTCGAGCGGGTCGAACTGGCCCTGGGCGACTGGACGCTGCTGGCGCGCTGCCTGGGGCACGACGGCCTGATCGCGCTGGCCATCGACGATGTCGGGCCGACGCTGTCCGCCCTCACCAATGACCTGCTGCTGGCCAGCCACGGCCCGCGCTTCACGGTGGCGCTGCGGACGCAGTGCGCGACCGTGAAGGGTGAGTTGCGCGAGGGCTTCGACATCGTCGTGCACGATGGCCTGGTGGGCGAAGCCAAGAACCTGGCGCTGATGAGCGGAGGGGAGAAAAGCTGGCTAGAAGCCTGCTTGGTGCGCGCCGTGGCGCTCTACCTGGTCCGGCACACGGGCCGGTGCTACACCACGCTGTTCTCCGATGAGGCGGACGGCGCCCTCGACCCGGAGCGCAAGCGGATGTTCATGGCCATGAAGCGTGCCGTGCTGCGGCTGGGCGGCTATGCGCGCGAATTCTTCGTGACGCAGACGCCGGAGCTGGTGGCCATGGCGGATGCGGTGATCGATCTGGACCGGCTCAAGCAGCCGGAGTCGGCGACCGCTTTGCACGCGTGCTGACGGCCAACCCGCCGTGGCGGATCGGCCGACGGCCGCGTCAGATCAAACCGTGTTCGGCGAAGGAATACAGCCGATCACCGGCCACGATGAAGTGGTCCACACAGCGCACATCCACCAGCGCGAGCGCGCTCTTGAGCGTCGCGGTCAGGCACTCGTCCGCCCGGCTCGGCTCCGGGTCGCCGCTGGGGTGGTTGTGCGCGAAAGCCACCGCCGCTGCGTTGCGCGCCAACGCCGCCTTCACCACCTCGCGCGGGTAGACCGAGGTCTGCGACAGACTGCCGCGGAACAGCTCCTGCACGCCAACGATGCGGTGGTGCGCGTTCAGGA
Organism: Rhodoferax sp. RT4P68; assembly: GCF_056521305.1. Classification (NCBI taxonomy): domain Bacteria; kingdom Pseudomonadati; phylum Pseudomonadota; class Betaproteobacteria; order Burkholderiales; family Comamonadaceae; genus Rhodoferax; species Rhodoferax sp. RT4P68. Next base: position 86,166 of record NZ_JBWMBB010000010.1, on the reverse strand, counting down.
ACACCACGATGAACACCTCGTGCTCCAGCGCGCTGCAGTGCAAGCGCAACCACTCGCGGAAGGGGCCAGGCCCGTCCATCAGCGGCAGGTTCTGCCAGTCGCGGCGCAGGTCGCGCAGCAACAATTCCTTGGCGACGTCCAGCAGTTCGCGGACGCGCTCGGCACGCGACGTTGCGGACGCGGCACAGGCCTCACCGGTGCGGGGCACGCTGGCACCGACATCCGGGGCCAGCAGGCGCTCGACCAGCGCCTTGCGGTGCATGTGGGTCAGATCCATGGCGATCTCCTTTGAGAGGAAATTGGGCGAACGCCATCCCCGACGGGGTGCGACGCCCGTGGGGGTGGATGGAATGCGCGGCAGATGCCGGCACGGTGAAACCCGCGCTTCTAGCTGGAAGCGTCGGTGGTACTGCACGTGCGTTGCTGCTGCGCCACGCAAGGGCACAGCGCTCGCACTCGACTGTCATTGCAATGTCCCTGCAGAAATCTTTGCGCGGACGGTCTGCCGAGCGCCACACAGAGCCCTTGCATCGCGTCACCATGGTGGTTGGGAGGTCCACCACCATGCTCCGACTGGGCTCCAGCATCCGGCTGACGCACGCCGAGCGCGCACGTCTGCAACACCTGACCGACATTGCGCCGGACGGGATCCGCTCGCGTACCGATCTGCTGCACTACGTGGTGCAGTGCAAGGCGCACTACTGGGGCAACTCGGAGGACACGCGCTTTCTGCACTGGCTCATCGACCAGGAATTCGAGCGCTGCCTGGCGAGCTGATGGCGCCCGTCACCAGCGGGGCGAACCCCGATGGTGGCGGCGCGCACGTCAGCTGCCGTGGACGGCCCGCACCGCTGGCGATGCCGCTGCGGGTGGCACTTGCGCGTCGGCTGCACTGGCAGATGCCTCCGCAGTGGCAGCCGCCGCGCCTCGACGCCGAAACGTTGTCCGCGCGGCGCGAATCGCCGGGTCGGACGCCAGGCGTCTGACCTGCGCCTGCGCTGGCTCTTCAACGCCGCCCGGCAGGCATGCCAGCGCGACATCGGTCGTGCGTCCGAACACGCGGCGCACGGCGGCAAGGCTCTGCACCGTCAAGGCGTCGACCAGCCAGCGCACGCTGCGGCCGATGCGCTGGTCACGGGCGGCGCGTGCCTCGTGCAGCCGCAGGGATTCGCGGCAGCACAGGTACAGCGCCAGATGCTCGCGCTTCATCTCCGGGTCCAGATCGAGCTGGGTGAGCACTTCCGCCGCGATGGCGGGGTTGTGGCGGGCCCGCTGGTAGAACGACACCCAGGCGCGCTCCTCCTCGGATTGCACGCTGGGCCGTGGCGGACGGCTGCGGAACGTGTGGACGGTCATGGCGATCTCCTTGGAGGGGGCGACGCGCCCCGGGACCTGGCGTCCCGGGAACGGCCTGACCGTTCAATGCGCTCTGCACCCTGCGTAGAGCAGGGCTTGGGCGCTTGGCAAGGGCCGCAGCAGCGCCGGCACGGCCTGGCGCGGCATCGATGGTGCGTGGTGGGATGCAGCGCCCCCCAAGAGGTAAGGGACGCGACGCAGCGCCTGGTTCATCGGGACAGTGAACATGGGGTTCTCCTTTGCGTTGAACAAGGGAACACCCATCCCCGGCGGGGACACGGGTCCCCGGTTGGGAAAGCTCCAGGCAAGCCGGAGCGGCGATCTGCTGGCGCAGGTATCTGAGCCAGCAACAGGTGAAGGCCCGTATCCGCAGACACAGGCCTTCGCTCGATGCCGGGCAGCGCGGGCTGCGACGGCATGCGGTCGGCATCGGCACGGGGCCGACGACGCATCCAGGCCATCAGGTGATGGCCAACCGGCACAGGGCCGGCTTCTACGAGGCAGGTGACGACTGCGACGCCAGCGAACTGGACTTCAGGGCCACTGACGCGGCCGATGAAGGCTTGGTGGACGCGATCTCCACGGGAGCAGGGTGAGTATGGGGCGACCGGAGTGCGTGGACCATAGGTCGGTGACGGTTGCCATGCGAGAGCACCTCGCAATCGGAGGGGATCTCGGCCGCAGTTCGTTGGCGTGTGCGAGGCGGGCAGTGTGTAGCCGGCAAGACCAAGCGAGAGACTGTCTTACGAGTCGAAAACGCGCAAGTGTTAAGCGCCTTGAACATCTGCGATCAAGCGCGTTCTCGACGCGCGCTGCCGGATGGCGGCCTGCTGATCATCCCCCCACGAATAGCGACTGCGCCAAGCCCATGCTGTGCCACTAAGCCAAACAAAACGTACCTCACCCACGCCACCTACGACTTGCGCAGTCGTGCGCTGACCTTCGAACTCGTAGGCCAGTTCGTGACTCCCCGGCTTGAGTCGAAGCCTAACCATGGTGTCAGGAAGAGTTTCGATGGCGCTGCCGCCGTCAGCAATGACTTGAACGATATTGCTGCCGTCGCCCCAGCTTTGCCGAACAACGTATACGGTGAGGTAGCCGGGGTCAGGCTTGAACTGCTTGGCTTCGGCATCCCGTGCCAAGCTTGGCACGGGCGCTGCGGTGCACGGTCCCTTTCTGTAACGGTCCACCTTGCTGCGATAGCAGTAAATGGACTGCGCGGTCAAATCCGGTGGGGGGAGGGACGCGCAGCTCGCCATGACGACGGCGGCGCCAACAAGTACACCCATGCGCGCAAGCGTGTGGAATTTCACTTCTGATCCTTCCCGAGTGGCATCTAGACGCCGACTGCCGCAGTACAAATTCCTGGTGACCACCCGTCGATGAGGACTTCGCAGCCACCCACCGAACTTTGTCGTGGGCCCGCATTTGGATCGACGGCCACAGATGGGCGATGCATGTGCCTTGAGTCTGGAAGTCCAAAGCAGTGTTCTGCAAACAGTCTGATTACATTTTTGTCATCTTTGCCATACGCGAAAGTTGAGCGATGGACAGTCTGATGCCAAGTCGTCGGAAGCTGTACGACGATTGGTTCGGTCTGGCTGGAAGATGGCGCCGCCACCGTGCCCGCCCGGCGGACCGGTGGCCATTGCAGCTCGACCCTTCGTAATCAGACCTCGCCGCCCGGGATGCTGCCGCTCCGGACTGCCCGTACGGCTTCGGCGTGCACTTCGGCGCGCGTGCGCTGGCTGCCGACTGCGGGAGCGATGCCTGCATCCACGCCTTCACCGGTGAGCATCGGGCCGGACGCCATCAGTGCCTGGCGCACTTGTTCACGTGTCAGCAGGCTGCCGCTTGCGGTCGGCTTCTGCGTGTCGCCGACTTCGCCGAGGACAGGCAGGCGCCCCTGATCGCGCGCCTGGAAGTACTCAGCGCGTACTTGCTCGCGCGTCATGGTTTGGGCGTGGGCCTGACTTGCAAACCCCAAGGCGGCGAAAGTCGTGATCAAGATGGCGTTGAGGCGGTTCATGGTGTTTCCTTTGGTAGTGATCCGAGCAACGGTGCGCGGTGCGACCAATTCTGGGAAACGAATGTTCAGGAAACCGCACCACTGGATGACGTTTGCGTCATGTCGACCAGCCAAAGGCCGATGCATGTGCGGCCGGCCTGCGACTGCGCCAGCGTCCCGCCGCCGTGCAGTCGCGCGATGGCCGCGACGATGGCGAGGCCCAGGCCGTGGTGGCGATCTGCCTGCGCGCGTGCGGAGTCGGCACGAAAGAACCGATCAAAGATGCGTGGCAAGTGCTCCGGCGCGATCGTGCTCCCAGAGTTCTCTACCGTGATCTGCGTGGAGGACGTTTCGAGAGTCCGGATCCGCAACACCACCTCCGTTCCCGCGCGTGCATGCCGCGTCGCATTGCCCAACAAGTTCGAGACGGCGCGTTGCAGCAGCCCCGCGTCAACCCTCACTGCTGCGTCGCCCTCTATCCGCAGTGTCAGGCGCGCATCTGCGAGTGCCGCTTCATGGAACTCGGCGACATCCGCGACAAGCGCGGCCAAGCTGGGCACTGCGGTCCGGCGCGCGCCCGATCCCCGTTCCGCACGGGACAAAAACAGCATGTCAGCCACGATGTGGGCCAGCCGGTCCAACTCTTCCAGCTGCGAGCCCAACAACTCTTGAAGCTCATCCTTGCTCGCGGCCTGACGCAACGCCAGTTGGCTGCCGCTGATGAGTGTGGCGAGCGGGGTGTTGAGTTCGTGCGCCACGTCGGCATTGAAGGCCTCCATCTGCGTATAGGAAGCAGCCAGCCGGTCCAGCAGGGCGTTGAACTGGACGATCAGCGGCTGTAGCTCCGCTGGTTGGGCTCGGCCGTCCAGGCGATGGGCCAGTGAGTCTGCGGAGAGTGTGTAGGGTGTCAACTGTGACGTTTGCTCCACCAGCTGGTGCAGTGGCGCCAAGCTTCGATGCACCAGCAATCGGCCGCCTAGTGCGATGGCTGCAGTGCCTGCCAGTGCAGCTGCAAGGAGCAGCCAGGCGACCCGTTGCAGCAGGGCTTGGTCCGCACTCGGGTCCAACTGCAAAGTGACTTGCACCGGCGCCGGCATGTCCGTCACCGACATTTGAAAATGGTGAACGGGTGCCGTGGCCGCCACGGCTTGCGGCAAAAGACGCGAGAAGACGACTTGGCCCACTCCATCGACCAGTCGCAGGCCCAAATCGCCGTGTCCGGCCAACATGTCCTGCAAAAGATGCGGTACATCTTCGGGGCGGTGCGCGCCGCGGGTCTGCGCCAACAAATCGCGTACCGCGGTTTCCTTCTGCGCCAGCGTCTCGTCGCGGCGTTGATCCAATGTCCAATCAAAGCCTAGATACAAGGCCCCGCAGACCAAGCCCAGTCCGATCATCGATTGCAGGGCAAGCCAGAGCGAAAGCCTGGCGCCAAGACCACGCGCGCTCACGCCTGCGCCCTGGTTTCCAGCACGTAGCCCATGCCGCGCACGGTGTGCAGCAGCGGTCGCTCGAAGGGCTGGTCCAGCTTGCTGCGCAGGCGCCGTACGGCGACCTCGACCACGTTGGTCTCGCTGTCGAAGTTCATGCCCCAGACCTGCGATGCCAGTTCCGTGCGGGACAGCACCGCGCCCTGGCGACGCAGCAGCAGCGTGAGCAGGCTGAATTCCTTGTTCGTCAAATCCAGCCGCTGGCCGGCGCGCGTCACGCGGCGACGGATCAGGTCGACCTCCAGATCGGCCAGGCGCAGAACCGTTGCTTCTGCCTGGTCCGGCGAGGCGCGCCGCAACAGCCCCTGGATGCGTGCCACCAGTTCGGGAAACGCGAAGGGCTTGACCAGGTAGTCGTCCGCCCCGCTGCGCAGGCCGCGCACCCGGTCTTCCACTTCGCCGCGCGCGGTCAGCATCAGCACCGGCGTTTGCTGGCCCTGGCGCAGCGCGGCCAGCACGGCCAGGCCGTCCAGCCCCGGCAGCATGCCGTCCAGCACGATCAGGTCGTAGCGGTGCAGCGAGGCGGCTTCCAATCCGGTCACGCCGTCGTGCGCCACGTCCACCGCGAAGCCTTCCTCGCGCAAACCCTTCTGCAGGTACTGGGCGAGCTTGACCTCGTCCTCCACGATCAACAATTGCATGGCCGGATTGTGGTGTGCACCCTGGCTCCAGCCCGATGACAAATTTGTCATCGGGCTTTTGCACGGGGGATAGATTTGGACCGCTACACTCGCCCCGCTGCTGCGTTGCAGCAAACCCCATCGTCCATGCACCGTTTTCTTTCTATCGTGCTAATGCTCGTGCTGTCGCTGCAGGCCACTTGGTCTGCAGCGGCGAGCGTGTGCCGGCACGATGTGGCTGTCAAGGCGCCGCACTTCGGGCACCACGCGCATGCCGATGAAGCGGCGCCGACCCATGTGGTGCAGGCGGACGATGCCGCTGGCGTGCAGATTCCGCACCTCGATTGCGTGGGCTGCCATGGCGGCCTGTGCGCCGTTCTGCTGCATGCCCCCGTGTTCAGTACGGCCGAAAGCCAACCTGACGCAGCGGCTACGCCCTATCGACGCAGCATCACCGACGGCCTGCCTGAGCGGCTGATCCGGCCGCCGCATTCCTTCCTCGCCTGACTTCGGCCGTTCGCGGCCTTCGTCGGCCCCATCGGGGCCTGTTTCGCGGACCTGCTTCCGCGTTCACGAGGATGTGCATGCACTGGATTTTTTCGAGCAGATCGGCGCCCCGCTGGCTGCGTAACGCCGCGTGGGCCTGCGCCATGCTGCCGGCGTTCTCGAGCGCGCAACCCGCCGCGCCGGCCCCTGCCAACACCTTGACCGAAGCCTTCGCCCAGATCTGGGCGCTACAGCCCGAGCAGGCCGCAGCCGCCACACGGCGCGAGGCCGGCCAGGCCCGCCGTGAGGCGGCGCAGCGTTGGACGCCCGAGCCACCGGCGCTGGAGGCCGGCCTCAAGTCCGACCGCCTCACCGGCAACGACGGCGCGCGCGAGATCGAGGCTGGTGTTTCTGTGCCGCTGTGGCTGCCGGGTGAGCGTGGGCTGACCCAGTCCCATGCCGACGCAGAGGGCCAGGCGCAGGAAAGCCGCTTGCGCGCTGTGCAATGGCGCCTTGCCGGCCAGTTGCGCGAGGCCTGGTGGGGCTTACAGGCCGCGCTGCTGGAGCAGCAGGCCACCCGCGGCCGCGCCGACAGCGCCGCGCAACTGGCGCGCGACGTGGCGCGCCGCGTGGCGGCAGGCGACCTGTCGCGCGCCGACCAGAACCAGGCCGATGGGGCGGTGGCCACGGCCCAGGCCGAGATGGCCGAGGCCGGTGCCGCCGTGGTGCTGGCGCGCCAGGCCCTGGCCGGTCTGGGCGTCGTGGTGACCGAAACCGCGGCCGGTGCCGAGCCGCTGCCTGCGCCTGGCGCCGACCTGTCACCCGCTGCCGACCACCCCGCGCTGGCCGAGCTGGACGACCGTGCCCGCGTGGCGCGCCAGGCGCAAGACCTGGCCGCCGTGCAAAAGCGCGCCAACCCCGAGTTGACGCTGCTGGCCGGGCGCGAGCGCGGCGCGCGGGGCGAGTCCTACAGCCACAGCCTGACCTTCGGCATCCGTGTTCCGCTGGGCTCTGCCTCCGGCTACCGCACCAAGGTGGCTACCGCGAGCGCCGAGCGCATCGAGGTCGAGCAGACCCGCGTGCTGGAGGCCAACCGCCTCGCGGCCGACATTGCCGGCGCCCGCGCCCGCATGGCGGCAGCCGAGGCCGTGGCCACGGCCGCTGCGCGCCGCCTGGCGTTGGCGCAGCAGACGCGCGGCTTCTTCCACAAGTCGTTCCGCCTGGGCGAGAGCGACCTGCCGACCCGTTTGCGCGTGGAGCTTGAAGCCGCCGAAGCCGAGCGCCAGAGCGCGCGCGCCCGCGTCGGCGTGCAGCACGCCATCTCCACGCTGCGCCAGGCCCTGGGCCTGCTGCCGCAATGAACCACTTTCAAGAAAGCACCTCAATGCGATCCCTCTTCATGACACCGCTGCTGCTGGCGCTGTGGCTGGCCGGCCCCGCCCTTGCCGGCGACGGCCACGACCACGGCGAAGCCCCTGCGACGGCGGCCGGCCCGGCCTCGCCACGCTTCTCCGCCGCATCCGATCTGTTCGAGTTGGTCGGCGTGCTCGAAGGCCACCACCTGCGGCTGTGGCTGGACCATGCGTCCAGCAATGCACCAGTCGAGAACGCCACGCTGCAGCTGGAGCTGGCCGGCAAGCCCGTCGCGCTGAAGGCTGTCGCGGCCGGTGCGTTCGAGGCCGAGCTGGCCGAGACGCCGGGCGAGGGGACGCACCCCATCACCGCCACCGTCACCGCCGGTGCCGAGTCCGACCTGCTGGCCGGCGAGCTCGACATCCATGGTGCTGCAGCACCCGCAAAGGCGGCGCATGCGGCCGGCTGGCGTGTGTGGGCGCCCTGGGTGGCTGGCGGCCTGGCGCTGCTGTTGCTCCTTGTCGCCTTGCTCAAACGTGGCCGCACCGCTCGCCATCAACCGGCCGGAGGTGCCGCATGAATGTCCGCATGAAGACCACCGTGGCCCTGCTGCTGGCCGCGCTGTTCACCACGTCCACGTGGGCCGGCGAAGGCCACGACCATGGCGAAGCACCCGCCGGCGCCAACGCCAACGCCCCGCAGCGCCTGCCGGATGGCGGCGTGTTCCTGCCGAAGCCCGCGCAGCACCAGATCGGCGTGCGCACGCTGGTGGCTGAGCAGAAGCAACTGCCGCGCGCCTTCACGCTGGCCGGTAAGGTCGTGATGGACCCGAACGCCGGTGGCCGCGTGCAGCCCACGCAACCCGGCCGGCTGGAGCCCGGGCCGCGTGGCTTCCCCACACCCGGCCAGGCCGTGCGCAAGGGCGAAGTTCTGGCCTACGTCGCACCCGCTGCCGGCAACTTGGAGCGCGCGGGCCAGGCTTCGCAAGTGGCCGAGCTGCGCGCTGCGCGTGCGCTGGCCGAGAAGCGCGTCGCTCGCCTGCGCGAGCTGGCCGACACCGTGCCGCGCAAGGAGATCGAGGCGGCCGAAAGTGAACTCGCCAGCTTCGCCGAACGTGCCAGCGTCATGTCGGCCGGCCTGTCCGGCCGCGAGGCGCTGGTCGCACCCGTCTCCGGCGTCATCGCCTCCGCCACGGCCGTCGCCGGTGCCGTGGTCGATGCGCGCGAGCTGCTGTTCGAGATCGTCGACCCCACGCGCCTTCGAATCGAGGCGCTGGCCTACGACCCGGCCCTGGTGGCCGATATCGCAGGCGGTGCATTGGCCGTGGGCAAGGACCGCGTGCCGCTGCGTTTCGTCGGCGCTGCGCGCTCGCTGCGCGAGCAGGCGCTGCCGCTGCAGTTCGCGGCCGAGGGCCCGGCGCTGCAGCACCTGGCCGTGGGCCAGCCGGTGCAGGTGGTGGTACAGACCAAGAGCCAGGTGGCCGGCGTGCCGGTGCCAGCAGCGGCGCTGATGCGCAACCCCTCGAACCAGAGCATCGTCTGGGTCAAGGTCGCGCCCGAGCGCTTCGAGCCGCGCGTGCTGACCACCGAGCCGCTGGACGGCGCCAACGTCGTCGCGACCACCGGCCTGAAGGCGGGTGAGCGCTTCGTGCACCAGGGCGCAAGCCTGGTCAACCAGATCCGGTAACGCACGATGTTCAAGTGGCTTTTAAACAGCAGCCTGGCGAACCGGCTGCTGGTGATCATCGCGGGCGTGGTGCTGGTCGCCTATGGCGCCTACACGCTGTCCACCATGCCGGTGGATGTGTTCCCCGACCTCAACAAACCGACCGTCACCATCATGACGGAGGCGGGCGGCATGGCGGCCGAGGAGGTGGAGCAGCTCATCACCTTCCCGCTGGAAACCACCATGAACGGCCTGCCGGGTGTGGAGTCGGTTCGCTCGACATCGAGTGCCGGGCTGTCTTTCCTCTACGTCACCTTCGACTGGTCGACCGAGATCTTCCGCGCGCGGCAGATGGTGTCGGAGCGCTTGTCGGCCATGGAGGAGGGCCTGCCCGGCGGCGTCATTCCGCGCATGGGGCCGATCAGCTCGATCATGGGCGAGATCATGCAGATCGCCATTCCGATCGACGCGACGAAGCTGGGTGCGATGCCGGTGCGCGAGTACGCGGACTGGGTCTTGCGCCCGCGCCTGCTGGCGATTCCCGGTGTGGCCCAGGTTATCCCCATCGGCGGCGAGGTGCGGCAGTTCCAGGTGCAGCCCGACACGGCCAAGATGGCCTCTCTGGGCATCACGCACGAGCAACTGGAGGGCGCGCTGAAAGGCTTTGCCTCCAACACATCGGGCGGCTTCCTGGAGCTGAACGGCCGTGAGTATCTGATCCGCCACCTGGGCCGCACCTCGCGGCTGGAAGACTTGCGCCAGCTCGCGCTGACCGCTAGGGACGGCCAGCCCATCGTGCTGCGCCAGATGGCGCAGGTGGAGTTCGCGCCCGCCATCAAGCGCGGTGACGCCGGCTTCGAAGGCCAGCCCGCCGTGATCCTGGGCGTGCAGAAGCAGCCCACGGCCGACACCATCGCGCTGACCCTGGCCATCGAGACGGCGCTGGCCGAGATGAAGACCGCGCTGCCGGCCGGCATGCAGGAGCCGCAGGTTACCTTCCGCCAGGCCAGCTTCATCGAGGCGTCGATCACCACGCTGCAAGGCAAGCTGATCGGTGCCTCGGTCTTCGTGGCGGTGATCCTGCTGCTTTTCCTGGGTAACCTGCGCACCACCATCATTGCCTTGGTGGCGATCCCGGTGTCCATCTTCGCCACGGCGCTGGTGTTCCGCGGCTTCGGGCTGTCGATCAACACCATGACGCTGGGCGGCCTGGCGATCGCCATCGGCGGCCTGGTGGACGACGCCGTGGTCGGCATCGAGAACGTGATGCGACGGCTGAAGGAGCAACGCGCCACGCACCCCGACAGCTGGAGCCCGCTGCACGTGGTGGGCGCGGCCACGATGGAGGTGCGATCGGCCATCCTGTACGCGACCGTCATCATCGTACTGGTGTTCGTGCCGCTGTTCGCACTGCCGGGCATGGAGGGCAAGCTGTTCGTGCCCCTGGGCATCGCCTTCATCGTCTCCACGTTGGCCAGCCTGGTGGTGTCGGTGACCGTCACGCCGGTGCTCAGCCTGTACTTGCTGCCGCACATGAAGTCGCTGGACCATGGCGACACCAAGCTCTTGGCCTGGCTGAAGGCGCGCTACCGCAATGGCCTGCAGCCTGTGCTGAACCATCCGCGCCAGGCGATTGCGGCCGGCGCGCTGGCGGTGGTGGCGGCGGCCGTGGCCGTGCCTTTCTTCTCCACTACCTTTCTGCCGCCGTTCAACGAAGGCACGCTGCTGATCGGCCTGCGGCTGAACCCTGGCGTGACCTTGGCCGAAAGCTCCGCCCTGGCGTCGCAGGCCGAGAAGCTGGTGGCCCAGGTGCCGGAGGTCACGCACGTGGGCCGCCGCAGTGGCCGCGCCGAGCTGGACGAACACGCCGAGGGCGTGCACGTGAGCGAGCTGGATGTGGGGCTGAAGCCGCCCGGCGAGATCACGCGATCCATGGACGCGGTGCAGGCCGACATCCGCGCGCGCCTGCAGAACCTGCCGGCGGCCATTGCCATCGGCCAGCCGATTTCGCACCGCATCGACCACATGCTCTCGGGCGTACGCTCGCAGATCGCGATCAAGATCTTCGGCGAAGACCTGGACACCTTGCGTGGCCAGGCCGATGCGCTGCGCGCGCGGCTCGCCGCCATCCCCGGCCTGGCCGACCTGGAGGTCGAGAAGCAGGTGCTGGCGCCGCAGATCAAGGTAGCGCTCGACTACGAGGCTGCGGCCCGCTACGGCGTACCCGCCCCGCAGGTGCTGGCCGTGCTGCAAAGCCTGGTCGAGGGCGAGCGCGTGACGCAGATCGTCGAGGGCAACCGGCGCTTTGCGCTGGTGGTGCGGCTGCCGGAAGAGGCGCGCTCGGTCGAGGGGCTGGCGCAGATCCTGGTGGAGACGCCGACGGGCCGCGTGCCGCTGTCGCTGCTGGCGCGCATCGAAGACGGCGACGGCCCCAACCAGATCAGCCGCGACGACGGCAAGCGGCGCATCGTGCTTTCGGCCAACGCGCAGGGCAGGGCGCTGTCCGACGTGGTGGCCGACATCCGCGCGGCGGTGGCGGCGCACAAGCTGCCCGAGGGCTATTTCGTCACGCTGGGCGGCCAGTTCCAGGCGCAGGAAGAGGCGTCACGGCTGGTCGGCTTGCTGTCCATCGTCTCGCTGATCCTCATGTTCGTGGTGCTATTCAGCCGCTACCAGAGCACGCGGCTGGCGCTGCTCATCATGGCCAACATTCCGCTGGCGCTGGTGGGTGCGGTGCTGGGGCTGTGGCTGTCGGGCCAGCCGCTGTCGGTGGCGGCGCTGGTCGGCTTCATCACGCTGGCCGGCATCTCGGTGCGCAATGGCATTTTGAAGGTCAGCCACTACATCAACCTGATGCGCTTCGAGGGCGAGAACTTCGACCACAAGATGATCATGCGCGGCTCCATCGAGCGGCTGAGCCCGGTGCTGATGACCGCGCTGGTGACGGCGTTTGCGCTGGCGCCCTTGCTGTTCGAGGCAGAGCGGCCAGGCACCGAGATCCTGCACCCGGTGGCGGTGGTGATCTTCTCGGGCCTGGTCAGCTCCACGCTGCTGGACACCTTCCTCACGCCCGCGATGTTCTGGCTGTTCGGCCGCAAGGATGCGGAGCGTCTGGCCGCCAATGGCGCGAACGAAGCGCTGTAGTTTTTTCTTGAAAGGCAATCACCCATGAAAGCATCTGCTCTGCTGGCCGCACTGGCCATGACCCTCGCCACCACCGGCACCATCGCCGAAGACAAGCACGAAGTCAAAGCGCTGCACGGCGGCGTGGTGATGGAGGCTAACCACCTGGACTACGAACTGGTGGCCAAGGCCGACACCATCCACCTGTACGTGCGGGACCACGGCAAGCCGGTGGACCTCAAGGGCGCCAGCGGCAAGCTGACACTGCTGGCCGGCAGTACCAAGTCCGAGGCCACGCTGGCCCCCGTCGGCGACAAGCTGGAGGCCAAGGGCAGCTTCCCCGCCGCCGCCGGCACCAAGGTGGTGGCGACGGTGCAGCTAGCCGGCAAGAAAGCGGCGAACGTGCGGTTCACGCTGAAGTGAGCGCGGACCACGCCCACGTTGAAGGTGACGGGCACGACCACAGCGCTGCACACGCACACGCGGCCGGTTCCGGGCCGTCTCTGGAGCTGATCTTCTCGCTGGCCTGCGGTGTGGCGCTGCTGGCCGGCTGGGCCATGGAGCGCTGGGGCCTGGCCGGCCCCGTGCTCGCCCGTGCTTGCTACGTGCTGGCCTACATTGCGGGCAGTTGGTTCGCGCTACGCGAGGCGTTCGACAACCTGAAGGCCAGGCGTTTCGAGATCGATACGCTGATGCTGGTCGCCGCTGCGGGCGCAGCGGCGATCGGCGCCTGGGCCGAGGGCGCGTTGTTGCTGTTCCTGTTCAGCCTGGGCCACGCGCTGGAGCACTACGCCATGGGCCGCGCGCGGCGCGCCATCGAGGCGCTGGCCGAACTGGCCCCCGAGCGCGCCACCGTGCGGCGAGGCGACACGACCGAAGACATCGCGGTGGCCAGCCTGGCTGCAGGCGACGTCGTCATCGTGCGGCCCAATGAGCGGTTGCCGGCGGACGGCTTCGTCGTCGTCGGCCAGACCAGCGTGGACCAGGCCAGCGTGACCGGCGAGAGCGTACCGGTCGACAAGGAGCCGGTGGCCGATGCACAGGCCGCACTGGCCGGCTTCGACAAAATCGCTGCGAAGCACCGCGTCTTCGCCGGCACCGTCAACGGCGCTGGCGCTATCGATGTGATGGTGGCGCGGCCGGCTGCGGAATCGACGATGGCGCGCATGGTGAAGCTGGTCATGGCGTCGCAGCAGCAGCGCTCACCGGCGCAGCAGTTCACCGAGAAATTCCAGCGCGTGTTCGTGCCGGCCGTGTTGGTCGGCGTGGCGCTGTTGCTGTGCGCCGGCCTGGTGCTGGACGAACCGTTCGCGGCCACGTTCTACCGCGCCATGGCGGTGCTGGTGGCGGCCAGCCCCTGCGCGCTGGCGATCTCCGTGCCCAGCGCTGTGCTGAGCGCCGTGGCGCGGGCCGGGCGCAGCGGTGTGCTGGTCAAAGGCGGCGCCCCGTTGCAGCACCTGGCCAAGGTGACGGCCATGGCGTTCGACAAGACCGGCACGCTGACCGAGGGCAAGCCGCGCCTGACCGATGCCATGCCGGCCGCGGGTGTGGCCGAGGCCGAGTTGCTGGCACTGGCCTTGGCCGTGGAGCAGGGCAGTGACCACCCGCTGGCCGGTGCCGTGCTGCAGGGCGCGCGCGAGCGCTTGGGCGACACGGCGGTGCTGCCACAGGTGCAGGCCCTGCGCAGCATCACCGGGCTGGGCGTCACGGGCGAGGTCGGGGGCCTGCCGGTGCACATCGGCAAGCCGGCGCTGTTCCAGCAGGATGGCGTGCCACCACCCGCCGCACTGCTGCAGACCAACGAGGCCTTGGTGGCGGCAGGCCGCACCACCATGCTGGTGCGCCACGGCGAGCGCTATCTGGGCGTGCTGGGCGTCATGGACACGCCACGCGTTTCGGCCCAGGGCGTGGTGACCGCGCTGCGGGCGCAGGGTGTCACGCGGCTGCTGATGCTGTCAGGCGACAACCAGCGCGTGGCCGAAGCGGTGGCCGCCAGCGTTGGATTGGGCGAGGCGCGGGGTGATCTGATGCCGGCCGACAAGGTGCAAACCATCGCCGCGCTGCGGGCCGAGGGCCTGGTGGTTGCGATGGTGGGTGACGGCGTCAACGACGCACCGGCGATGGCCCAAGCCAGCGTGGGCATCGCCATGGGCGGGGCCGGATCGGATGTGGCGCTGGAGACGGCCGACATGGCATTGATGGCCGACGACCTGACGCAGCTGCCGTTCGCCGTCGCGCTGGCGCGACGCACAGACCGCGTGATCCGGCAAAACCTGTGGGTCAGCCTGGGTGTGGTGGCGGTGCTGATTCCGTCCACGCTCTTCGGGTTGCCGATCGGCTCGGCCATCGTGTTTCATGAAGGGTCGACGCTGCTGGTTGTGGCGAATGCGCTCAGACTGTTGCGGTTTCGTGGGCCGGCGGCGCCGCGTGTGGTCCGCGCCTCCAGCGCTTCCCTGACGCGCTGAACCATCGCGCTGCAGCCAGGCTTCGCTGCGCGTCGTGGGTTCACGGGACGACGAAATCCACGGCCGCTGGCTGCAGCCGGGGCCCCAGACCCGCTACAGGTGCGGGCGAAGCCACCACCAGCTCGCGACACCGACCACGATCCACAGCGACACGATCAGCACAGCGCCCAGTGTGCTGGTCGGCTTCGCGCCTTTGGTCAGCATCCATTCGTCTGCCTTGCCTCGACATTGCGCGAGGACTTCTGGCGGGAGGAGCTTGATGGTCAGCCAGATCAAACCCGGGAGCAGCAGGACATCGTCGACATAGCCAAGGACGGGGATGAAGTCGGGGATGAGGTCGATCGGGCTCAATGCGTAAGCCACGACGAACACGCCAAGTGCCTTCACATACCACGGGGTCAGCGGATGCTTTGCGGCAAACCATAACGTCACGCCGTCACGCTTGATGCGTTGTGCCCAGGCTTTGAGGGTGTTGAAGAAGCGCATATTCGCAAGCATGCCAGGACAGCGCTGCTCACTGCGTTGCCAGCAGCAACGCTGCGACGATCGACCTTGTTGTCAACAAAATCAGCTACTGCGTGCGCGCCGGCAGGCTGTCGTTTGCAGTCGGTGACCGGCCTCCTGCCGAAGTCTGCCCAGATCCCGAAGATGACAAGAACGTCATCAGGCAGTCCGCCTTTTCGATGCCACGCTTACCAGAATTCCAACACCGCGCCAGATGGCGCTAACGCACCAAGACTGAGAATACATGTCTACCAAAGCAGCTCTTCTCCTCGCCATGTTGGCCGCAACCACCATCGCTGCCCAGGCGCAGCCTCCAGGCAGTGCTTCGCTCACCCGGGAGCAGGTGCGTGCAGAGGTCATCCAAGCGCGCGCCCAAGGCCTGTTGCCGGTCGGCGGTGAGGTTGGTGATGCGCCCATGGCCACAGCGAACCAAAGCTCGCTCACCCGTGCCCAGGTTCTTGAACAACTGCGCCTGCACGGTCCACTGCCGACAGCAGAAGGGGCCGACGTCAAGCTCGCGGACAGTGTCAGTTTGCGCAGCCGCGCCGAAGTCCGCGCCGAGGCCGTCGCCGCTGTGCGTGACGGCACCACAGTCTCTGGCGAGCTTTAACCGACGGTGCAGGCCAACACGGCTCGCACCTCCGGCCCACCCGTTGCACAGAACTTGTGTGAATCTCTCTTGTCTGCTGCGAAGATGGCACCTTGGCCGTACTCCTACGCGGTGGTCCGGTCACGCCGCGCAGCAGGCGAACTTCAACGAGCAAATCTCGCGCGGCCATGTCACAACCGCATTGGTACACTGACTCGTATGGTCCGCGCTTGGCTCGTCGCTCTGATGTTGATGCTGTCGTTCCAGTGCGTCTGGTCGACGGCGGCGAGTGCATGCACGCACGAGAAGACGGTTGGCGGCGCGCATTTTGGCCATCATGACGAGCACCATCAAGAGCGCCACGATGTGGGCACGGCTGACTCGACATCGGATGCAGATGAGAGCGACCTTTCGACCTCCGATCACCACCATACGTTGAGCGTCTCCCTGTTGCCCAACGCAGTAGCGCAGGCAACGTTTGCAGACGGTGAGTCGCTTGTCCGTACCCACGGCAGTGATGCATATCCCAGCAGATCGATTGCAGCCCTGGAACGACCTCCACGCCCCCTTGCCGACGTCCATTCGGCGAGGTTGGACTAGCAGCACTTTCCGCACGTCTTTGTGCGGGCGGTCTGCACCCGGCAGACCTCGTCGAATTCCCGTTCATCCCGTGAATATTGGAGAGTTCGATGCGAAGGTTTGTGTTGCCGCTGGTGACAGTGGTATGTCTTTTGGCGCGCGCGGCTTCGGCCCAAGGCGGCGCCACTCCCTCTCCCCCTATGGCTGTGGAATTAGCCAACGCTGCGGTCAGCGCGCCGTCCTTGTCGCTACGTCAGGCCGTGGACATTGCGCTGACCCGCCATCCGGATCTTGCGGTTGCCCGCTCCGAAGTCGATGCGGTCGGCGGGGCGCGTGTGCAAGCCGAGTCTCGGCCCAACCCTGAGTTGTCCGTTCTCGTTGAGGACATTCGGCCGAGCACGCGCACCACCACCGTGCAGATCAGCCAGCCGATCGAACTCTGGGGCAAACGCGACGCGCGGATTGCGGCTGCGGACCGCGCACTCGACGCAGCCAGATCAGACTTTGACGCACGTCGGCACGCCTTGCGCTCGGCCGTGATCACCGCCTACTTCGACCTGCTGACCCTGCAGGAGCAGGCGCGCGTGGCCGAGACTTCGCTGTCGCTCGCGCAGCGCTCCTCGGACGCGGCTTCCAAGCGGGTGCTGGCCGGCAAGGTGTCGCCCGTCGAGGAGACCAAGGCGCGCGTCGCCGAGGCCGGCCTGCGCATTGAGCTGACCCAGTTGCGGGGTGAGCAAGCCAGCGCGCGCGCTCGGCTTAGCGCAGCCATGGGTCAACCGGTCGGCAACCTGGTGTTGCAGGGCAGCCTGACGGATCTGCCTGTGGTGCCGAGCGAGGAAGCGGTTCGCGGTCAACTGGAGGCAGCGCCTGCGATCCGCCGCGCGCAGCTGGAAGTGGAACGCCGCAAGGCGCTAACCGCCGTCGAAAGCGCTCGCCGGTATGGCGACCTCACGGTCAATGTCGGTGCCAAGCGCGACCAGGAGGCCAGACGTACCCAGGCGGTCATCGGTGTCACGATTGCGCTGCCGCTCTTCGACCGCAACCAAGGCAATCTGCTCGAAGCGCTCAGGCGCGAGGACAAAGCCCGCGATGAAGTGATGGCAGCGCGGTCGGTGGTCGAGAGCGAGGCCGTCCAGGCACGCGAACGCCTGGCATCGTCGCGTAGCGCAGCAGCCTCCCTGGCTGCGGACGTGTTGCCGGGCGCGCAAAGCGCGTTCGACGCGGCCACCAAGGGCTTCGAGCTGGGAAAGTTCGGCTTCCTCGAGGCGCTCGACGCGCAAAGAACGCTGCTCCAGGCGCGCACGCAGTACCTCAATGCTCTGGCCGGGGCGCAGCGTGCTGCCGCTGACCTGAACCGCATCCTCGGCATCGATGCGATGTCCGGCACCCCATGAACAACGGATCCAATATCATGAACAAGACCCAGCCCAAAAAACAGTGGATCGCGATCGTGGCCGTGCTGGTGATCAGCGTCGTCCTGGGCGCCGTCATCCTGCGCGACAAAAAGACCGGTGCTGGCACTGACGAGCATGGCCACACGGAGGCCGAAGCCGACGCGCAAGCGAAGGGCGAGCACGTTGAAGAGGGCGCCAAGGAGCCCGCCAAAGGCCCGCGTGGCGGCAAGCTGCTCAAGGATGGCAACTATGCCGTCGAGGTCACGATCTTCGAGACCGGCGTCGAACCGCAGTTCAGGCTCTACACCTACCTTGATGGAAAGCCTCTGGATGTGGCGCAGAGCCAGATTCAGTTGACGCTGGAACGACTCGGCCAGCCCCCTCAGATCTTCACTTTCAGGAAGGAGGCGGACTACCTTGTGGGCGACGCCATCGTCACCGAGCCCCATTCGTTCAAGGTGGGCGTGCAAGCTGAGCATGCGGGCAATACGCATGAGCTGGGCTATGAACAGGTCGAAGCCCGCGTGACGATGACCGACGCGCAACTCACCTCTGCCGGTGTCGAGGTGGGCACCGCTGGCCCGGCCATGATCGGCACCACGCTGCGGCTGCTCGGCGAAGTCAAATACAACAGCGACCGCACGGTACAGGTCGTGCCACGATTGGCGGGGCTGGTCGAGCTGGTCCTCGCCAGTGCCGGCGACACCGTCCGCAAGGGGCAGGTACTGGCCGTGCTCAGTAGCCAGAGCCTCTCCGACCAGCGGGCCGAGTTGCTGGCGGCACAGCAGCGCCTGTCGCTCGCGCGGACGACGTATGAGCGTGAACTCAAACTCTGGGAAGAGAAGATCTCCGCCCAGCAGGACATGCTGCAGGCCCGATCGGCGATGCAGGAAGCCGCGATCGCAGTGCAAAGCGCGCAGAGCAGGCTGGCAACGCTCGGTGGGGCTGCGTCCAGCGGCAGCTTGAGTCGCTATGAACTGCGCTCGCCGATCGACGGTGTGGTCACTGAAAAGCGCCTGTCGCTGGGCGAAGCCGTGCGGGAAGACACCGCGGTGTTCACCGTGTCCGATCTGTCGTCGGTGTGGGTAGAAGCATCCGTTTCGCCGCAGGACCTGGGCAGTGTCACGAAGGGGCTGCCGGTCGTGGTCAAGGCCAATGCGTTCGATGCGCAAGCTTCCGCCAAGATTGGCTACGTGAGCGCGCTGGTCGGCGAGCAGACGCGCAATGCGATGGCGCGCGTCGTTTTGCCCAACCCAAAGGGCATCTGGCGCCCTGGCCTGCCGGTGGCGGTCGAGGTGCTGGTCGAAGAGACGCAGGTCGCGGTATCGGTCGCGGCGGATGCGGTGCAGGACCTGCGTGATTGGAAGGTGGTGTTCGGCCGCTACGGCACCGCGCTCGAAGCCCGGCCGCTCGAACTAGGCCGCAGCGACGGCAAGCGCGTCGAGGTGCGCGAGGGCCTGAAGGCCGGTGAGCGCTACGCGCAAACCAACAGCTTCCTCGTCAAAGCCGAGCTAGGCAAGGCCGGCGCGAGCCACGACCACTGAGCGAGGAGCGAGCCATGCAGCAAATCACCGCCATCATTCGCCCCCACCGCCTGGACGCCGTGGAAGCCGCACTCCACGCGCTGCCGCACCTGCCAGGGTTCACCGTCCTGCCGTCCTACGGCCACCCACGCGGCCACGGCGAGCACCACCGCTTTGCCGGTGACGAGTGGCAACCCGATGCGCACAAGCAACTGACATTGATCGTGTTCTGCGCCAGTGCGGACGCGCCTGGCATCGTCGAGGCAATCGTCCGGGCGGCGCGCACCGGCAACCCTGGTGACGGCATCGTCGGCGTGACCGAACTCAATGATCTCGTGCGTATTCGCACCGGCGAACGTGCCGACGCCGCTGTCTGAGGCACCCCCACACCATGTTCGAACGCATTATCCGTTTCGCCATCGATCAGCGATGGCTCGTCATGCTGGCCGTCCTGGGGATGGTCGGTCTCGGCGTCTTCAGCTACCAGAAGCTGCCGATCGACGCCGTGCCCGACATCACCAATGTCCAGGTGCAGATCAACACCGAGGCGCCGGGCTACTCTCCACTGGAGGCAGAGCAGCGTGTGACCTTCCCGATCGAGACCGCGATGGCGGGCCTGCCGAAGCTGGAGCAGACGCGCTCGATCTCGCGCTATGGCCTGTCGCAGGTCACCGTGATCTTCAAGGAGGGCACCGACATCTACTTCGCGCGCCAGCTCGTGGGCGAACGCATCCAGGAAGCGCGCGGCAAGCTGCCGGCGGGCCTCACGCCCAGCCTGGGGCCGATCGCGACTGGCCTCGGCGAGATTTACATGTGGACGGTGGAGAGCGAGCCCGGTGCGCGCAAGCCCGATGGCAGCCCGTACACCCCCATGGACTTGCGGGAGATACAGGACTGGGTGATCAAGCCGCAGTTGCGCACTGTGCCAGGCGTTACGGAGATCAACACCATCGGCGGCTACGCCAAGGAGTTCCAGGTGGCGCCGCTGCCTGATCGCTTGGTGGCCCACGGGTTGGCGATCTCCGATCTGGTGACTGCGCTGGAGCGCAACAACGCGAATGTGGGCGCTGGCTACATTGAGCGCCGGGGCGAGCAGTACCTGATCCGCGCACCTGGCCAAGTGGGGGGCATCGAAGACATCGCCAACGTCGTGATCGCCAACGTCAAAGGCGTTCCCGTGCGCATCCGCGACGTGGCCGAAGTCGGACTCGGCAAGGAGCTGCGGACCGGTGCCGCAACCGAGAACGGCCGGGAGGTCGTGCTGGGCACCGTCTTCATGCTGGTAGGAGAGAACAGCCGCGACGTGTCGACAGCCGTCGACAAGCGCCTGAAGGCCATCAACGCGAGCCTGCCGAAGGGCATCATCGCCAAGACGGTGTACGACCGTACCGTGCTCGTGGAAAAAGCCATCGCGACCGTGCAGAAGAATCTGGTCGAAGGTGCCTTGCTGGTCATCGTCATCCTGTTCCTGTTCCTGGGCAATATCCGTGCGGCGATCATCACTGCCATGGTGATCCCGCTCGCCATGTTGTTCACCTTCACCGGCATGGTGACAAACAAGGTCAGCGCAAACCTGATGAGCCTGGGCGCCCTGGACTTCGGGATCATCATCGACGGGGCGGTGGTCATCGTCGAGAACTGCATCCGGCGCATGGCGCATGCGCAGACGCAGGCAGGCCGACCGCTGACACGCAACGAACGCTTTCACGAGGTGTTCGCCGCCTCCAAGGAATCGCGCCGGGCCTTGATGTTCGGCCAGCTCATCATCATGGTGGTGTACCTGCCGATCTTTGCGCTGACGGGCGTCGAAGGGAAGATGTTCCACCCGATGGCCTTCACCGTGGTGATCGCGTTGCTGGGCGCGATGATCCTGTCGATCACTTTCGTGCCCGCTGCGGTTGCGCTGTTCATCACGGGCAATGTGAGCGAGAAGGAGGGGCGCCTGATGCTGTGGGCCAAACGCGGCTATGCACCCGCCTTCGACTGGGTGATGGCACGCAAGCCGCTGGTGCTGACGGTGGCTGCGGCCTCCATCGTGCTGTCGGGCTTGCTGGCCACGCGCATGGGCAGTGAGTTCATTCCGAGCCTGGACGAGGGCGACATTGCACTGCACGCGTTGCGCATCCCGGGCACCAGCCTCACGCAGGCCATCGGCATGCAGACGCAGCTCGAAGACGTGGTGAAGTCGTTTCCCGAGGTCGATACCGTCTTTGCCAAACTCGGCACGGCAGAGATCGCGACGGACCCGATGCCACCGAATGTGGCCGACAACTTCGTCATGCTCAAACCGCGCGATCAGTGGCCCGACCCAGGCCGCAGCAAGGCCGATCTCGTGGCGGCCATGCAAGAGGCTGTGGAAAAAGTACCCGGCAACAACTACGAGTTCACCCAGCCGATCCAGATGCGCTTCAACGAGCTGATCTCCGGCGTGCGCAGCGATGTGGCCGTCAAGGTGTTCGGTGATGGCATGGACGAGATGAACGAGACGGCTGAGCGCATTGCCAAGGTGCTGGAGGGCATCGCGGGCGCGGCCGATGTGAAGGTGGAGCAGACCACCGGCCTGCCGATGCTGACGCTGCAGGTAGACCGCGACAAGACTTCCAGGCTGGGCCTGAATGTGGCTGACATTCAGGACAGTGTGTCTGCAGCACTGGGCGGACAGGAGGCCGGCGCGGTGTTCGAAGGCGACCGGCGTTTCGACATCCTGGTGCGCCTGCCGGAAGCCATCCGCAGTGATATCGAAGCGATCAAGCGTCTCCCGGTGCGCTTGCCGGCGGGCGAGAACGGTGCAGCACGCAGCTTCGTACGCCTGGGCGATGTGGCGACCATCGTGTCCGCTCCCGGACCGAACCAGATCAGCCGGGAGGACGGCAAACGCCGCGTTGTGGTCACTGCCAACGTGCGTGGGCGTGACATCGGCAGCTTCGTAGCCGAAGCGCAGCAAAAGCTCGGCGATCAGGTAAGCGTGCCCTCAGGTTACTGGACCCAGTGGGGTGGCACGTTCGAGCAACTGCAGTCGGCCAGCAAGCGTTTGCAGATCGTGGTGCCGGTGGCTTTGTTGCTGGTCTTCACACTGCTGTTTGTGATGTTCGGAAATGCCAAGGACGGGCTGTTGGTCTTCACCGGGGTGCCGTTCGCGTTGACCGGTGGCGTGGTGGCGCTTTGGCTGCGCGACATCCCGTTGTCGATCTCCGCCGGGGTTGGCTTCATTGCCTTGTCAGGTGTGGCGGTACTGAACGGGCTGGTCATGATCTCGTACATCCGCAGCCTGCGCGAGGACGGCATGCCGCTGGATGCGGCCATCCGCGAGGGCGCGTTGACCCGACTTCGCCCCGTGCTGATGACTGCGCTGGTGGCGTCGTTGGGCTTTGTTCCGATGGCGATTGCCATCGGCACAGGTGCCGAAGTGCAACGTCCGCTCGCGACCGTGGTGATCGGCGGCATCTTGTCCTCGACCGCCCTCACGCTGCTGGTCTTGCCGCTGCTCTATCGGCTCGCGCATGGAAGAGCTCAGCCTGCAGGCGCGGCCGCTGGTGGCAGTCGGGAGGTCAGCGGGCTTCAGCCCGAGCCTCAGGTGACGCCCACCTGACTCGCCAGGGGGCCTGCGGACTGCAACGTGGCGCAAACCAAGGTCCGCTAGCCGTTCGCAGCGCTATCGCCAAATACAATCCTCTCTGTGAGCTGCAAACGCCGAGCCCTGTTACTGCTGATTGCCATGGTCTGGCAAGCATTGGCTTGGCTGACGCCCGTTCACCTTGACCACCGAAAAGAGGTCATCGTGCACATGGTCGTGCACGCGCAGGAGGTGGACCACCACCACCATGCCGACCAGACGCTGCACGTCGAGGACGACGGCAGCGAGCCGCCCCACCAGCACGCGAACCAGGCGGCGCAGTTGCCCGGCCTGCCGCCTACGATGACGCTGGCCGCAAGCGATCCCCTCCCATCGGTTCTCGTGCCCAGCGCGGGCACCGGGCATGCGCCCGTTTTCCTTGAAGGCCCCTTGCGGCCTCCGCAGCGCCGCGCTGATCTGGCCTGACAGGCCTTCGCGACGCCGACTGAGCCGTCGCCGCGCTGGTGATCGGCCAGCACCCCCTACCTGTTCACTCGGCACGCCACCAAAGGCGTTGCCGCGCTCGGAACATCGTTCCGCGACCGTGCCTGCCGTCGCATCGCGACGGGCTGGGCTGTCTCAATACACAAAGGGCTCCTGGTCCATGACCCGAACCATCTCCAATCGCTTGTTGGCATTGCTGCTGCTGGGCTTCATCCCGCTTGTGGGGCTCGCCCACGGCATCTCCGAGGAGGACCGACAGCGCATGCTGGATGGCGGCTACCTGCAGTACGTCGGCCTGGGCGCAAGCCACATGCTGACGGGCTACGACCACCTGCTGTTCCTGTTCGGCGTGGTGTTCTTCCTGACAACGTTCAAGGACGTGGCCAAGTTCGTGACCGTCTTCACCATCGGCCATTGCATCACGCTGGTGTTCGCAACCTGGTTCAAGATCACCTGGAACTACTATCTGGTCGACGCCATCATCGCTGCGAGCGTGATCTACAAGGGCTTCGACAACAACGGCGGGTTCCAGCGCGTGTTCGACATGCAGTCGCCGAACTTGCTGGGTGCCGTGTTTGTTTTCGGGCTGCTGCACGGATTTGGCCTGTCCACGCGCTTGCAGCAGTTGCCGTTGGGCGACGACCCGGTGGCGATGCTCGGCCGCATTCTGAGCTTCAACGTGGGCGTGGAGCTGGGCCAGATCGCGGCGCTGGCCGCGATGGTGGCGCTGCTGGCAGCCTGGCGGCATCGGCCCTCGTTCACGCGCTTCAGCTACGCGGCCAACCTGGCGCTGATCTATGCCGGCGTCTACCTGCTGTTCACGCAGTTGCACGGCTACCAGCACGATGCGCACCCGGACAGCTTTCGTTTCCCTGCGCAGGAACACCGCCACGTGCACGACGACATGAATATCGAGAACACCCAGGATGACAGCCGCAACACGCTCAACTGACCCCGCATTCTTTACCTCCTCCGTCCACTTCATCAAGGAACGCACCATGCACAAGTCTTTCATCGCCACCATCGTTCTGTCCGCTGCTGTCTGGGCGCCTGCTGCCTACGCCAATGAGGGTGGTAGCTGCCACTTCCACGGCGCCAAGCCTGCCGCCGAGTCGGTCGTCATCGGCTGTGCAGATCAGCGCAAACAGGTTCTGATCAAGGGCGGCAAGCTCGATGCATCGTGGACCGCCATCAAGCCCGAGAAGGTAGAGACCGTCGACGGCAAGAAGGGCAAGGAGTGGAAGATGACCTTCAAGAACCCAGCCGTGACCGACGCCAGCAAGCAGACGCTGTACATGTTCTACAGCCTGCCGGGCAACTTCATTGCTGCCAACTTCACGGGGCAGTGAGCGATGCGGCGCGATCTGGCTTCACCCGCGCTGCGCGGAGGAGGGCTGGCGCTGCTGGCTGCGGCTCTGTTCGGCCTGAGCACGCCACTGGTGCAGGGCCTCGGGGCCGGCATCGGGCCGTTCACCACGGCGGCGCTGCTCTACGGCGGCGCCGCAGCGGTGGCGGCCCTGCTGCGCCGGCCCGCCACGCGCGAGGCACAGCTACGCCGTGGCGACCTGCCGCGCCTGCTGGCCATGGCCGGCATGGGCGCCGTGGTGGGGCCGGTCGCGCTGGCCTGGGGACTGCAACGCACCAGCGGTTCCAGCGCATCGCTGATGCTGACGCTGGAGGCCGTGTTCACGGCCATCCTGGCGTGGCGTTGGTACGGCGAGACGCTGGACCGGCGCGTCATCGCGGCCGTGGCGCTGCTCTTGTTGGGCGGTGTCGTGTTGGTGTTTGAGCAAGGCCTGGCCGGTCAGGTCCAGTTGCTCGGGCTGCTGGCCGTGACCGTGGCCACCATGGCCTGGGGTGTGGACAACACGCTGTCGCGTGGGGTTGCAGACCGAGATCCGGGTCAAGTTGTCATGGTCAAGGCCGTGCTGGGCACACTGGCCACCGTTGTCATGGCCTGGCTGTGGAGCGAGCCGGTGCCGGGCTTGGTGGCGGCATTGGCCTTGCTGGCGGTGGGTGCCACTGGCTATGGCCTGAGCCTGCGCTTCTACCTGCTCGCGCAGCGCGAGTTCGGCGCGGCGCGCACAGGTTCGGTGTTCGCGTTCGCGCCATTCATCGGCGCCCTGGGCGCCTTTGCGCTGGGCGACCGGTCCGGCTCATGGTTGATGGGCCTGGGTGGCGTGTGCATGGTCTGCGGCGTCGCGTTGCACCTGGCCGAGCGGCACGAGCACGCCCACACGCACGAAGCCCTCGAGCACGAGCATGCACACACCCATCACGACGGCCACCACACACACAGCCATGACCCGATGCCCACCGGCCTGCACAGCCACCAGCACCGTCACAGCCCTGTGGAGCACAGCCATGGTCACGTGCCCGATGCGCACCACGGGCACACCCACTGAACCATACCGGGCCACGCCACCGGGTCGCACCCCAGGTAGCGATGCAAGGGTGTATTGGCATCGGCCTACAGCAACGCCCGCATCTGGGCCCGTTCCGCAGCAGTGGGCCACGCTGGGTTCTCCAATGCGTCCTCAGGTGGCAGGCCCGCAGTGCGTGCCGGCACCAGACCAGCGCGCCCTTGGGCGTCGAAATGCACCAGGCTGTAGGTTTCGTTGACGACAACGTCCGGCGATCCGTCTTTCAAGCGCACATACCAGTCCGCCAGGCGCAAGGTCTGCCCCGCCATGGCTTGCAGCGTGGCCTCGCCGCGCGACATCGCAACGTACAAGGCATGGGGGACCGCGTGGACACCGCTGCCGTTGTCGAGCAGGAAGACGTAGGAAGCGTACGCAGCGTCGTGCGCGCCGGCCTCGCCCGTGCAGGCCTGCACGGCTCGGCCCGATGCATCGGCCGCGCTGTACACCGGCGCGAAGCCACCGCCCGGCGTGCGGAAGTTGGTGGTCTGCCCCTGGTACATCCGGGCGGCCACCCACTGCATCGCGCCATCGTAGGTGTAGGCGCGCAGGTCGAACTTCATCGCCTTGGTGGCCCGCTCGGACGCCGCCGCGTCCGGGTCGTCGATCACCCGCTCGCCGGGCGCGACGATGGCCTGGGCCACATAGTCCCCTGCCAGGATGTCTTGCCAGACCCGCTTGGTCAGCTTGTCTCCCCGGTAGGCCGCACGGCTGCCGAAGCCTGCGACGGGCTTGAAGAACAAGCTGCGGCGCGCATCCCACAAACGCTGTGCCTGCGCAGGCTCGACCAACTCGGTGCGAGGCACGTGCTCGAGCAGCGTGTGCTGCGTGGCTTGCGGTACGCCCAGCGCTTGCAGCCGCGCAGCGTCGCTGAACAGCGCCAGGTGCCGCTTGTCGGCGTACAGCGCATGGGCCTGCGGGTGCGGTGTCAGCACCACGGCATGCTGCAGGTACGCTTCACGCAGTGCGGCGCTGGAAGGCTCCTCCAGGTAGAAATCGGTCAAGCGGTTGTAGACCAGATCGATGGCCAGGTCGCCGTGCCACAGCACGCCGTCGCGCCACGCCAGCGCAGCCGGATCGGCGATGACCGCGCGCAAGCCATGCCGCTCGAACAACTGCTGGAACAGCAGAAACTCGGGGTAGAGGTACTGGCCCTCGGGTGCCACGTCGACGATGGCGATGCTGGCGAGCGGCCGCGTGCTGGCAGACGTGCCAGCCGCCCCTCGGGCCAACATCCATTCGTTCCGAAACATCGCAACGATCTGCTGCTCGAAGTTCACCACGCTGGCAAGCGTGGGCACCATGGCATGTACGGCTGCGCAGCAGGCTTGCTGCGCGCGCGCCAGCACGGCGTTGAGCATGGCCCCGCCGGCGTTGGTGTTGATCTCTATCAGTCCGAGATGTCCTTCGCTCAGATGGAAGTCGTAGCCGAAGAGTGCACCGAGCGGCGCCGGCGTGCCCAGCCTCGCAATCGCTGGCGCGGCGCCCAGCACCTGCTCACGATAGGCTGGCAGGGCCACCACTGATTCAACGGCCTGCATCACCTGCACCATGCGCCGCAACTGAGGGGCTGCCACGAACACCGGCAGCGCTGCGAAGAGATGCGGGCAGCGCTGCCGCAGCATGTCTGAAAGGCCCGGCTTGCCCAATTCCGAATCGAGGGCATGCGCCAGGGCCTTCTCATCGAGACTGAAGCAAAAGCACGCGCTGTTGAGCATGTCGATGGCGGTGCGGGCGGTCTCGCGCGGCGGCGGTTGCAGGATAGTGGTCACGGCTTGGTGTTGATCGTGGGGTGGGGAGACGCGCTTGCCAACTGACGGTCAGAAGGACGCGCAGCATTGCGCATGACAGGGTATCAGCGGCGCGTACTTCCAGTCCGTTCGCACCCCTGCCTGCCGGCAGTGCGAGAAAAATGCACTTCGTCATGTGCGGCAACGAACAGACGGCCTGGGCGACCAGCCGCAGTATTTGGATCATCAGTTTTCTGTCGTACTCCGCGTCCTGTTTGATGCAGGGCAATGTTCCTTGTGTCCACCTGCGTAGCATGCATCTTCCAATACCAGCATATTCACCATGAAGTTCTTCGGCAACACCCGCACCAAGCGCAGCAGCGCGTTGCTGTTGCTGTTGGTGTGGCTGTTTGCACTGGCTTCATCGGTCGCCAATGCCTGTTTGCTGGAGACGCACGAACCGCACGCCACGACGGCAGAAACTGCGCTGGTAGCGAGCGGCCCTGCGCCTGCCGAGCTACTCGCCACGGTGCGTATGGACCCAGGCCACCACGACGAGGCGGACGGCGCCAAGGCATCGTGTCTGAAGGCTTGTGACGACGGGACGCGCACCTTGCCCAAGACGTACGCGGGCGTTGACCACAGCGACCCCGGTCCGGCACCGCTGGTCGCGACACTGTGGACCGGTTCGTCGAACGTCCTGCCGGCGCCGCGCCAGCCGGATGACCTGGCGGAACCTACCGTCGGGCCACCTTTGAGGGTTCGCTACTCGCGACTTGCGCTGTAGCCCATGTGACGCTCGATCCGGGGCCACCGTGCTCCGCGTCGGCGTCCATCTTCCGTCCTGCCCTGATCCGTACTCGGCGTACGGATAGCACGACGAAGCAGCGCAACGACTGCGCGCGGTGCTTGCACCACACATCCCCATCCCGGTCGATTCCCGACCTGCTTTTTTCCAATGGACAAGGAGTCCCCCATGAAGTTCGTTCGCCCTTTTTCTCTCGCCCTTGCCCTTTCAGCCGTCGCTGCGCCCGGCTGGGCCACACAGCACGACCAGCACAAGGGGCACCACCCGGCGGGCCCCGCCGCTGCCGCCCCTGCTAAATCCATGCCCGGCAAGACCACGCCAGAGATGGCCCGGATGTCCAACCACATGAACGCCATGCAGGAGATGCACAACAAGATGATGGCTGCCAGGACACCCGAAGAACGCAATGCGTTGATGGGTGAGCACATGAAGACCATGCAGGAAGGCATGCGCATGATGAAGGGCATGGGCGGCATGGGCGGCATGGGCGGCATGGGCGGCATGGGCGGCCCCAAGAGCCCGCCGACCGACATGGCCGAGCGCCAGACCATGATGGAGCAGCGCATGGACATGATGCAGACCATGATGGAGATGATGGTCGATCGTCTCCCGCCAACGCCGGCCAAGCCGTGAGAGGGGCGCCATGACCGCTCCACACGACGACGCGTTGCCAGCGTCGAGGTACGGCTTTTATTGTGTCTTGCAGCCTCAGACCTTTGCCCAGGGCGTCGCACTTGTGACCGAGGCGCTCAAGACCGAAGGGTTCGGCATCCTCACCGAGATCGACATGCAGGCCACGATGAAGGCCAAGCTCGGCATCGATGGGCGGCCCTACCGAATCCTAGGCGCCTGCAATCCGCCACTGGCCCACCGCGCACTGGAGGCCGAGCCGGACATCGGCCTGCTGCTGCCGTGCAATGTCGTCGTGCGCGAGGAAGCGGATGGCCGCCTTGTCGTCGGCTTCATGGACCCGGTGGCGGTGATGCAGATGACTAGCCATCCGGAGATCGCCCGGGTCGCGCATGAAGTGCGTGAGCGGCTCGAGCGTGTTCGGTCAGCGCTGAGCGGCTCGGCCACCAACCTCCTTGTTCAGGACTGACCGCCACCCACCGCGGCGGCCATACGCAGCATGACTTTTGAAGGCTTCAGATGAATCACGACCATGCCCATCCACCACCACCGGCGCATCGGCCCGGTCATGACAGTGCGCCGCCGTCCTTTTGGCGCTCCCGATATGCAGTCGGTCTGCTCGTGTTCGGCGCGGTCGCCGCGTACTTCTTGCTGAGCGAACACCGCGCCCACTTCTTTGGAGCCTTGCCATTCTTGTTGTTGCTAGCTTGCCCGTTCATGCACATGTTCATGCACGGCGGACATGGTGGACATGGAGGAGGGCAGGGTCACCAGGCAGACGGCAGACAAGCTGCCGGTTCACCCGAATCCAGCCCTGCGCCCAGCAAGGGAGAGCAGCCATGACCCACGATGCTTTCGGCTACGGCCTGTGGACGCTGGTCGTCCTCAACTCGGCTCTGTTCCTGATGTTCGCGTTCAGCTTCTTCAAGCCACAGACCGGGCGCGACTGGCGCACCTTCGGGGCCTTCGCTGCCTTCATCGTTGCGCTCTTCGTCGAGATGTACGGCTTCCCGCTCAGCATCTACCTCATGTCAGGCTGGCTGCAGACGAGGTACCCCAACCTCGACCTGCTGTCCCACAACAGCGGTCATCTGTGGTCGACCATGCTCGGCGAAAAGGGTGACCCGCACTTCGGCGCCCTGCACATCGCGAGTTATGTGTTCCTCGGTTTCGGCTTCTACTTGCTGTCCAGCGCCTGGAACGTGCTGTACCACGCGCAGCGCCGAAACGAGCTGGCCAAGACTGGGCCGTATGCGCGGATTCGGCATCCGCAGTACGTGGCCTTTGTACTCATCTTGCTGGGCTTCCTGCTGCAGTGGCCAACGCTGCTCACGCTGGTGATGTTTCCGATCCTGCTGGTCATGTACGGCCGTCTTGCGATCACCGAAGAGGCAGACATGCGCCAACGATTCGGTGCCGAGTTCGAAGCCTATGCAGCCCGCACACCACGCTTCCTGCCGGCCTGGCGAACCCACGCGACGCGGCCTGCGGACTGATCGCTGACCAAGGAAGCAACATGAAAAGCCGCACCATCGAAGTCGGCGAACTGGTCTCGACCCTGAGCGCGGCGGGGGTCCTCCGGCAGCTTTCCACGCTGCCAGGTGTTCATCACGCCGAGGTCAACTACGTGGCTGGCAGCGCGACCGTTCACTACGACGAATCGCAGGTCACGGTGGATGCCATCCGGCAACGCGTTGTCGACTGTGGCTACCACTGTCGCGGTGAGCTGGTTCCGGCCCATCTCTGTGATGCGGCGGGCCACAAGCCGAGCGGCGATGCCCACGCAAGCCACGCAAGCCATGCCGATCATGCGGCGCCCGGTGTCCCCCCTTCCGGCCAGAAGGCCGACATGATGCATGACATGGGCCATGCGCCCGGCATGTCGATGCAGAGCATGGCCGACGACATGCGCAACCGTTTCCTGGTGGCCCTGGTGTTTGCCGTGCCGGTGTTCATCTACTCGCCAATGGGTGAGATGTTCGGCAACTTTTCCGTGCCGTTTGGGATGGACCGCAAGCTCTTTCTCTTCTTCGCGGCCACCGGGGCCATTGCCTACCCGGTCTGGCCGTTCCTGGTCGCAGCCGTGCGTGCGGCGCGCAGCAAGGTGGCCAACATGGCTACGCTGATCGTGCTGTCCGTCGGCACGGGCTACCTGTTCAGCGTGGGCGCCACGTTCTTCTACGAGAGCGAGGTGTTCTTCGAGGCATCGGCGGTGTTGCTGGTCTTCATCCTGCTGGGTCACTGGCTGGAGATGCGTGCCCGCGCGGGCGCGTCAGATGCGATCCGGGCGCTGATGGACCTGGCACCGCCCATGGCCACCGTCGTGCGCGGCGGCGTCGAGACGCAGGTGCCCACGGCGCAGGTCTTGGCCGGCGAGACCGTCGTCATCAAGCCGGGCGACAAGATCCCGGTCGATGGTGAAGTGACCGAAGGCAGCTCGCAGGTCGACGAGTCCATGCTGACGGGCGAATCGATGCCGGTGAAAAAGGTGGTCGGCAACCCCGTCATCGGCGCCACCATCAACAAGAGCGGCAGCTTTCGCTACAAGGCCACCAAGGTCGGTGCCGACACGGCACTGGCGCAGATCGTCAAGCTGGTGCAGGAGGCGCAGAACTCCAAGGCGCCGGGGCAACTGCTCGCCGACAGGGCGTCGCAGTGGCTGGTGCTGGCAGCCATCGCGGTCGGTTTGCTCACCTTCGCTGTTTGGTTCTGGGTGCTGGGCCAGCCGCTGCTGTTCGCGCTCACGCTGACGATCACGGTGTTCGTGATCGCCTGCCCCGATGCGCTGGGCTTGGCCACGCCGATGGCCATCATGGTGGGGACCGGCCTGGGGGCGATGAACGGCATCCTGTTCAAGAACGCTTCGGCGCTCGAGAACGCCACCAAGCTGACCGTCGTCGTCTTCGACAAGACCGGCACGCTCACCGTCGGTCAGCCCGACGTGGTGGAGATGGTCACTGCGCCCGGTGTCACCGAGGCACAGCTGCTCGCGGTCGCCGCCGGGGTGGAAAAGTTCTCTGAACACCCGCTGGCGCAAGCGGTGCTCAAGCGCGCTGGGGCCGCCCCGGTCGAGGTCGCGACGGGTTTCGCCAACATCGACGGGCAGGGCGCCCGCGCCACCATCGCCACGGACACCGTGCTTCTGGGCAACCGCAAGCTGATGCAGGCCGAGAACGTCAGCCCCGCGTCGATGA
Source organism: Rhodoferax sp. RT4P68 (assembly GCF_056521305.1). NCBI lineage: Bacteria > Pseudomonadati > Pseudomonadota > Betaproteobacteria > Burkholderiales > Comamonadaceae > Rhodoferax > Rhodoferax sp. RT4P68. Next base: position 54,172 of record NZ_JBWMBB010000010.1, on the reverse strand, counting down.
CGGCGCTGGCGGCCGATGCCACGCGGCTTGAAGGTGCCGGTCGCACGGTGGTGCACGTGGCCCGCGCTGGCCAGCTCATCGGCCTCATCGCGATTGCCGACGCGGTGCGCCCCACATCGAAGGCGACGATCGCCAAGTTGCAGGAACGTGGCGTCAAGGTCGCGATGATGACCGGCGACAACCAGGCCACGGCCGAGCGCATCGGCAAGGAGCTGGGCATCGACATCGTGCTGGCTGAAGTGCTGCCCGGCCAGAAGGCCGCCAAGATCAAGGAACTGCAGGACCAGGGCCACAAGGTCGGCATGGTGGGCGACGGCATCAACGATGCGCCGGCCCTGACCCAGGCCGACGTGGGCTTCGCCATCGGGGCCGGCACCGACGTGGCGATGGAAAGCGCCCAGGTGGTGCTGATGAAGAGCGACCCCTACGACGTGGTCGGCGCAATCGAACTGTCGCGCGCCACGCTGCGCAAGATGCACCAGAACCTGTGGTGGGCGGTGGGCTACAACGTGATCGCCTTCCCTGTTGCTGCAGGCGTGTTCTACCCCTTCACGCTGTCGCCGGAGATCGCCGCGCTCTCGATGTCGGGCAGCTCGGCGGTGGTGGCCATCAACGCCCTGATGCTCAAGCGCACCAAGCTCCCTGGCATCAAGCGGGCGGGATCACCGGCTGCGACGACGACTGGCGCCAGCACCCCGGCCAAAGCGTCAACATGAGCGCATGGATGCGCACCCCCGACCCGGCTCCGCCAAGTGAGCAGCGGGGCGTGATGGTGCACCACCGTGGCGGCCGTATAACGGGCCGTTGCCTGTCGTCGGTCTGCAGTTTCGACGAGCGTCTCGCGTTGTGTCCCGGTTGCGCTGGGCGCCGGGAAGGGGAACGCTGAATGTGCTTTTCAGCCACGGCCAGTTTTGCTGCAGGCGCAGGTTTGCTCGGGATGGGCACGCTGACGCTGCGGTCGGCGCAGGCCACGCATGATCGGCGTGACTTGCCCCTCGGTGCGGTCCCGCTGTTGTTCGCCCTGCAGCAGTTGATCGAAGGCGTGGTCTGGCTGACGTTGAGCACGGATGCTCCGCTGCTGAACTCCGTCATGACCTACGCATATTCCTTTTTCTCCCATGTGCTGTGGCCGGTCTACGTGCCTCTGGTGGTATGGCTGGTCGAGCCACCAGGACGCCGGCGGCGCGTGCTGCTTGGGTTCGCATTGGGCGGCGCTGCAGTCGCCGCCTATCTGCTCTACATCCTGCTGGTCTACCCGGTGGTTTCGCGGGCAACCGGGCAGCACATCGAATACGTTTCACCGCACTTCTTCGCCGCCGCGACGATGACTTTGTACCTGCTGTCGACCACGGCGAGCCCGCTGCTTTCCTCGCACCGATGGGTCAAGGCCTTCGGGGCTCTGGCGCTGGTGGCCTTCGGTGCCGCGTACTACTTCTACGCGCAGTGGTTCATCTCGGTGTGGTGCCTGTTCGCGGCGCTCTTGAGCGCGGTGATCTATCTGCACTTCTCGCTTCGGCACGACCATGCCTTCGGTTCGCAGCGCGTTGCAAGCCGGCCCTCGACACGAACTTCCAATTGACCTCGATATCTGGAGAACTCCATGCGTAAACCAATTGCCATTCTGGTCGCCGTGACGGCCTTGAGCCTCAGCGGCTGCGGCTACAACACCTTTCAAACCACGGACCAGCAGGTCAAGGCGGGCTGGGCTGAGGTCGTCAACCAGTACCAGCGCCGTGCCGATCTGATCCCCAACCTCGTCAACACCGTGAAGGGGGAGGCGAAGTTCGAGCAGGACACGCTGACCAAGGTCATCGAAGCGCGCTCCAAGGCGACATCCATCCAGGCCACCCCGGAGCTGATCAACGATCCCGCAGCGTTTCAGAAATTTCAGCAGGCGCAGGGCGAGTTGACCGGCGCGTTGTCCAGGCTGATGGTGGTCTCGGAACAGTATCCGAACCTCAAGGCCAACCAGGGATTTCGCGACCTGTCAGCGCAACTGGAGGGCACCGAGAACCGGATCACCGTGGCGCGCAACCGGTACATCAAGTCCGTACAGGACTACAACGTGACGGTGCGGTCCTTCCCGTCCAACCTGACGGCTAAGGTGTTCGGCTACAAGGAAAGACCGACTTTTGCGGTTGAGAACGAGAAGGACATCGCGAAGCCGCCCAGCGTCGGGTTCGACACTGCGCCACCCAAGCCCGCTGGCCCAGGTCCGGGAGCGTCCAAATGATGGCAGTGGGCAGCTTGTACAGGGCTTTCGAGTTCGGCAGATCGCTGCTGTCTGCAGGCTTGCTGATGTGTGCATTGGGCTGGTCCACGCACAGCGCAGCGCTCGTCGCCGTGCCGCCCCTTTCAGGGCATGTGATCGACCAGACCGGCACGCTGACCGAAGAGCAGAAGGCCGCGTTGGAACAAACGCTCGCCGCGTTCGAAGCCCGCAAAGGCAGCCAGCTGGCCGTGCTGATGGTCGCCTCGTCAGCGCCGGAAGAAGTCGAACAGTATGCGCTGCGCGTGGCCGAGCAATGGAAGCTTGGCCGCAAGAAGGTAGACGATGGCGCGATCCTCGTGGTTGCCAAGAACGATCGCGCGATGCGCATTGAGGTGGGTTACGGCCTGGAGGGAGCGCTGAACGATCTCACCAGCCAACGCATCATCAGCGAAACCATCCTTCCGCGATTCAAGAGCCAGGATTTCTATGGCGGCATCACGGCCGGCGTTGAACAAGTCATCCGCGTGGTCGACGGCGAGGCGTTGCCGGCGCCGAGCGTCCGGTCTAGTCAGGGCGTTGGCGATGTTCAGCAATACGCGCCCACACTGTTCATTCTGGCGCTCGCGATCGGCGGCGTGCTGCGCTCTAAGCTGGGCAAAGTGCCCGGCGCGCTTGTCACGGGCGGTGTGGTGGCGGGGATCGCTTGGTTCGTGGTCGGCGCCCTTTCGATGGCATTGGTCGCGGGCGTGGTGGCGCTGCTCTTGACCCTGGTTGGGGGTGGCATGCTGGGGCGCGGCATGGGTGGCCACTACGGCGGCGGTGGTCGTGGCGGTTATCGCGGTGGCGGTGGCGGCGGCTTCAGCGGTGGCGGTGGCGGCTTCGGTGGCGGCGGTGGGTCGGGAAGGTGGTAGAGATGAACATCCAACGCATCGCGCGCCACCTGCTGACGACCGACGGCCAGGTGAGTCGAAGCTTCGGCCCCGGCATCTTGACCAAGATCGAAGCGGCCATCCAGGCCAGCGAGGCCGAGCACGCCGGAGAGATCCGTTTCGTGGTCGAAGGGGGACTGGACGGAGCACCGTTGTTCAAGGGCCAGTCGGCCCGAGAACGTGCGATCGATCTGTTCTCGCACCTGCGTCTCTGGGACACGCAGCAGAGGACGGGCGTGCTGATTTACCTGTTGCTCGCGGACCGGGCCGTGGAGATCGTTGCGGACCGGGGGATCAACGCCAAGGTGGATTCGCAGGTATGGGGCACGGTCTGCCGCCAGATGGAGGCGGCCTTCAGGCAGTCGAACTTCGAGAGTGGCGTGGTGGCTGGCGTGCAGGCGGTGACGTGGCAACTGAAGGCGCACTTCCCCTTGGACATCCACGACCGAAACGAGCTGCCGGACAAGCCGGTGGTGCTGTAGGGCACCCGCGCCGAACCCCACATGATGTCTTGCAGTCAACGCGGGCGCCGTAGCGCCTGCCCAATGTCTTTTCCAGGAGTTCGCACATGATCACCAGCCATATCAAAAGCTTGCTTGTTGCCACCCAGTTCGCCGTGCTCGCCATTGCCGGGTCTGCATCTGCAACGACGGGCAAGGTCTACGTTGCCGATGAAGGGGCGAACACGGTCAGCGTCATCGACGCGGCAGGCTTCAAGCAGACTGGCAGCATCCCGGTCGGGCTGGGTCCGCACAACGTGCAGGTCTCCCCCGACGGCAAATGGGTGTGGGTTACCAACAATGGTGAGCCCGCCAAGGCGGCAGAGATGCCGGCCAAATCAATGCCAAAGGCCGAGCACGGGGCGATGGCGGGTGCCGGCGCGGTGTGGGTCATCGATGCCAGCACCGATGCGGTCGTCGCCAAGGTGCCCGTGGGCAAGCATCCGGCCCATGTGGTGGTGGCAGACGATGGGCGAACCGCCTACATCACCAATGGCGGCGACAACACCGTCAGCGTCGTGGACACCGCGGCTCGGCGCGTCGTCGGGGTCGTCGCTGTCGGTGCTTCGCCCCACGGCCTTCGAATCACGCCTGATGGCAAACAGGTCTGGGTTGCCAATCTCAAGGACGGCACGGTGTCGGTCATCGATGCAGAGGGGCAAAAGCCTGTCGCTCACATCGCGGCAGGGAAAGGCCCGGCGCAGGTAGGTTTCACGCCGGACGGCCGATGGGGTTTTGTATCTTTGTCTGGCGAGAACAAGGTCGCGGTGATCGATCCGGTGAGCCGCAAGGTGATCCGCAAAATTGCAGTCGGACCGGTGCCGATCCAGTTGCACGCGACGCCTGACAGCAAGCTCGTCCTTGTCGCCAACCAAGGCACGCCGAAGAAGCCGGGCACGACCGTCAGCGTGATCGACGTGGGGAGCATGAAGGTGGCCGGGACGATCACGACCGGCGCCGGGGCGCATGGGGTGGTAGTGAATAGGGACGGGCGGCATGCCTTCGTGACCAACACGTACGCCAACACCGTGTCGGTGATCGACATTGTCAATCGCAAGGTGGTCGCGACGGTGCCGGTCGGTCGAGGCCCGAACGGCATCAGCGTGGGACCATGAAGGCGCCGCGACCCCGCACAAGCGAGCTGGGACCTGTACAGCTGGGGTGGTTGGCGGGCTCGGTCTTCATCGTGTCCGCCGGCTATGGGTCACTGTTGCCAGTGTTGCCGGGGTGGCTGATGTCAGTGGTACCGAATGCGAGCGCCGCTGAAGTCGCCCGCCACGTGGGATTTCTCAGCAGTGTTTACGCGGCGGGCGTTCTGCTCGGGGCACCACTGTGGGGGATCGTCTCGGACCATCTGGGGCGCGGCCGCATCCTGATCATCGGGCTCGTCGGGTACGTCACCAGTTCGCTGTTGCTGTTGGCCCTCTCGATCGCCGTTGAGTCGGGTCTCGCGGGCCTGTATGCCCAGCGGGGAGCCACCGGCTTCTTCGTCGCGGCCATCGTGCCTGTGGTGGCTGCGCTGGTGGCCGAACACACGCCCCCGGACAAGCGGGCGCGGCGCTTCGCATGGTTGGGAGCCATGTCGCTGCTGGGTTTCCTGTTCGGCCCCGCACTCAGCGCTGCGGCCAATGCAGTCGGGCCATGGGTCACCGGTGTAGCGGTCTCTGCTGCGCTGTCGGCCCAGGTTGTCTTGGCGCTATCGGCCTTGCTTGGCGGGGTGATGATGGTGGGGCTGTTGGCCAGCTTGCCAGCGGCATCTGACCATGACGCACCAGCGCAAGCCGAGTCGGCGAGTCCCTTACTGGGGAACCCGGTCGGGTTGCTCTGGTTGAACGCGACGGTGATGTTTGTGCTGGCTGGCTTTGAGTTAGGCATCGTGCTGCAAGGTCAGCAACAGGCCGGCCAGTCTTCGCGACAGGCCGCGATCATGCTCGCGGAGTGCAGCCTCGTCATGTTGGGCATCAACGCACTGCTCTTCGTCACGTCGCTGCTCGAGAAGATTGCTGCGCGCGTCTTGATCAGTGCGGGCCTTCTGTTGGCTGTCGCAGGGTTGGCCATCCTGGCTGTGGGTCATGCAGATGCCTGGATGTACCTGGGTGTCAGTCTGACCTCGGCAGGTACTGGGCTGGTGCTGCCCGTGATTGCGTATTCGGCCGCTAAGTCTTCACCGCGAAGGCTGGGCGTCGTGATGGGCGCCTTGACTGCAGCAGCCGGGCTCGGCCAAGCGCTGGGCTCGGCCGCAGGGGGCTGGCTTTTCGGCCTTGTTGAACATCTCAGCTACGGGTTGCTGGCGCTGCCGTTGCTCGTGGTGTTGGGACTTCTGCTGGCCCGGCCGAGCTGGTGGTCACTGCACGCCACCAATGCCGTCACCGATCTAGCACAGCGGCGCGACTCCCATGTGGCGAACTAAGTGTCTCGGGACCAGCGCCAGGCAAGCAATCGATGCCGCGACGGGCGCGCCCGAGTTCAACGTGGCGGTCTTCGCATTGCTGCTCAATTTCGCCTGGGAGATCTTGCAAGCTCCCTTGTATGCCGGCATGGCCGACATGCCGCACGCGCAGGCGACAAGGGCGTGCTTGCAGGCTACCGTCGGCGACGCGGTGATCATGCTGCTTGCATACGGCCTCGTCGCTGCTGCCGCGCACAGCCGCCTCTGGATCGTGGCAGCGACTGGCTGGCAACTGGCCTTGTTCACCGGGGTCGGCGTTTCGATCACCGCCGCCATCGAATGGCTGGCGACGCGCGGTCAATGGATCGGGACTTGGCGCTACCTGCCGACGATGCCGTTGGCGCCTGGCACCGGTATCGGCATGGCGCCGCTGCTGCAGTGGGTCCTGCTGCCGCTGGTGACCGCATGGTTCGTCCGGCGACAACTCTCGCACCGGCCGGAAACTGTCGCTCACGAGGCAACTGACGCGTGACCGGACAGTTCGTCGAGGATGGGACAATCCGGGCGGTGGTCACCTTGGCAACACTCGGCCAAGTGCGTTAGAGAGTCGCGCATTTGAGCCATCGCCGCCATGCGAAGCTCCAGATCAGCGACATGCTGCAGCGCAATGCGTTTCACTTCGGCGCTGGCGCGTCGACGGTTCTGCCAGAGTTTCAACAGTTCGGCGATCTCGGCCATGCTGAAACCGAGATCGCGCGCACGGCGTATGAAGCGCAGCGTGTGCACTTCTTTGTCGCTGTAGCGACGGTACCCGGCGTCGGTGCGCGCCACCGTCGGCAGCAGACCGAGTGACTCGTAGTGCCGCACCATCTTGGCGGACACCCCCGAACGCGCAGCGGCCTCGCCGATGTTGAACTGCTCGGCGTTGTTCATCGCGGTGCTCCCTTCCAGCGCCGCAGCAGCAGCGCGTTGCCGACCACACTGACACTGCTGAAAGCCATTGCCGCACCCGCGATCACCGGGCTCAGCAAGCCGAACGCGGCCAACGGAATGCCCACCACGTTGTAGATGAAGGCCCAGAAGAGGTTCTGCCGAATCTTGGCGTAGGTGCGGCGCGAGATGTCGATGGCGTCGGCCACCAGCGCCGGGTCGCCGCGCATCAGCGTGATGCCCGCCGTGTGCATCGCCACGTCGGTGCCCGTGGACATGGCGATGCCGACGTCGGCAATGGCCAGCGCGGGCGCGTCGTTGATGCCGTCCCCGACCATCGCGACGCGGTCGCCACCGGCTTTCAGCTTCGCCACGATGTCGGCCTTGTGCTCGGGCAACACGTCAGCATGTACATCGGTGATGCCCAGCGCCTGCGCTACGCCTTTGGCGCTGCCAGCGTTGTCGCCCGTGATGAGCGCCGAGCGGATGCCCATCTTCTGCAATGCCGTGACAGCCGCTGCTGCACTGGCCTTCGGGGCGTCGCCAAACGCCAGCAGGCCCAGCAGACGTGGTAGGGACGGGGGCAAGGCTGGTGCCTGTGCCGATGCGCTTGCTGGTGGACTGGATGGCAACCCGGAAGACGGCACCTCGGCCAGCCAAGACACCGTGCAGCCACGCGCCTGCCATTCGGCCGCCGCGTCGGCGAGCGTCGTCGTGTCCACCTCCAACTCCTGCATGTATCGGCTGCTGCCCAGCCGCAGCTCGCGCCCCTCCACGACGGCCGCGACACCACGGCCCGACACGGCGCGCACGGCCGTTGCGGGCGCCATGGCCAGCCCTTCGCTTCTTGCCGTGTTCAGCACGGCCGAAGCCAGCGGATGCTCGCTGCCGGCCTGCACCGCAGCGCTGGCAGACAGGAGCGCGGCCCGGTCGGTCCACGCGGCTGGCAGTGCTGCCATCAGTTCCGGCTTGCCGACGGTCAAGGTGCCGGTCTTGTCGAAGGCGACCACCGTCACACCGTGCGCCACTTCCAAAGCCTCTGCGTCCTTGATGAGGATGCCCACCTTGGCGGCGGCACCGGTTCCCACCATGATGGCCGTCGGCGTGGCCAGGCCCAGCGCGCAGGGACAGGCGATCACCAGCACCGCGACGGCGTTCAGGATGGCCGCTTCCCAGTCGCCCGTGGTCAAGCCCCAGCCCAGCACGGTGACCAGTGCGATGCCGATCACCACCGGCACGAAGACCGCGCTCACCCGGTCCACGAGCCGTTGGATGGGCGCCTTCTTGGCCTGTGCCGATTCGACCAGGCGCACGATGCGCGCCAGCGTCGACTCGGCGCCCACCGCCGTCGTTTTCACCACGAGCAGGCCTTCTCCATTGACCGCGCCACCGGTGACCTTGTCGCCGACGTGCTTGGCCACCGGCAGGCTTTCACCCGTGATCAGTGATTCATCGACGTCGCTGCTGCCTTCGATCACCTGGCCGTCCACCGGCAGGCGCTCGCCGGGACGCACGACCACGAAGTCGCCGACGCGCACCTGCGCGACGGGCACCTCGGTATCAGCGCCGTCCCTGCGCAGGCGGGCGGTCTCAGGGCGCAATGCATTCAGCGCCCGGATGGCTTCGGTGGTCTGGCGCTTGGCGCGGGTCTCCATCCATTTGCCCAGCAGTACCAGCGTGATCACCACGGCCGAGGCCTCGAAGTACAACTGCATGCTCTGGTTGCCGTAACGCAGCAGTTGCACCACGCTCAGACCATAGCCAGCGCTGGTGCCCAAGGCGACCAGCAAGTCCATGTTGCCGCTTCCCGCCTTGAGCGCCTTCCAACCCGCACGGTAAAAGCGGGCGCCCAACCAGAACTGCACTGGGGTGGCCAGTGCGAGCTGGATCCAGCCGGGCAGCATCCAGTGCTGGCCAAACAGCAGGCCGACCATCGGCAACACCAGCGGTGCCGAGAGGGCCGCAGCGACCGCCACGGGCCACCATTCCGACGTTCGCCCGGTGGCTGCGCCGGCCCCGGCGTCCCCCCCGGACTCGGCATGCCGTGGCCGCGCCACGTAGCCCGCGCGCTCCACTGCAGCGATGAGCGCTGCCTCGTCGATCTGGCGCGCGTCCAGCGTGACGGACGCCGACTCGGTGGCCAGGTTCACTTCGGCCCGCAACACGCCCGGAACGCGCAGCAGGGCCTTCTCGACACGCGACACACACGACGCGCAGGTCATCCCGTCGATGGCCAGCGTCACGCTGCTTTCGCCGACCGTGTAGCCCGCCTTCTCGACGGCAGCGCGAAGGTCCGCGAGGTCGAGGTCCGGGGCCGTCCGGACGCTGGCCGCCTCGGTCGCCAGATTCACACTGGCTTCGACCACGCCGGGCAGTTTCTGCAAGGCGCGCTCGACGCGTCCCACGCATGAAGCGCAGGTCATGCCTTCGATGGGCAGGCTCCAGTCGAGCAGAGCGCCGGGCTGAAGGGGTGCGATGGCAGAGTTCATGGTGGAGAGCCCGAGGTTGCGTATGGCGGCCAAGTCTCAGGCTTCCCATCATGGGAATGTCAAGGCACGCCGCGCTAGAAACCCTGCATGGAACAGGGACTGCCACAAGTTCGCTTGACCCTACCACCGTGGCAAGGTCGAACATGCCTGATTTCACCACCTGAAGGATCAACCATGCTCGAACTGACGCTTCCCTCCATGACATGCGGCCATTGCGTCGGTGTCGTCACCAAGGCCATCAAGCAGACCGACCCGCAGGCTGTGGTCGAAATCGATCTCGCCCGCCACCGCGTGCGCGTAGACACCTCGGAAGACCGCGAGACGTTAGAGGCGGCAATTGTCGAGGCAGGCTACACGCCAGCGTGACGACCTAAGGATATCGGCCAGCGTGCGTGCCTACGCTACGCTGTCTCGCCCTCCTACGCGGTCATGAGCGCCGAGTTGTAGATTGAAGCGCGATAGTGCGGCGACAAGATTCCGGCGAATGGGCTTGAGCATTTCTGCAGTGACAGCCCGGCCGCCATGGCGCACTTCGCACTCAACGCGTTATTTGGAGAACTTGATGGATCGCAAGATCAATACCCTGAGGGCCACGTGCCTTGTGCCGTTGATGGCCCTTTGGATTGCAGCAGCCCAGGCCCAAACTGCCCCTGCCCCTGCTACGGCGCCGGCCGCCAACATGCCCATGGGTCAGATGCACAAGGGCGCTGCTGGGCCGCATGACATGAAGGCGTCCATGATGATGGGCATGGATGCCATGCAGAAGATGTCGATGACGGGTGACACCGACAAAGACTTCGCCATGATGATGAAGATTCACCACCAGCAAGCGTTGAACATGGCGGAGATGGAGCTTGCCAACGGCAAGTCGCCCGAAATGAAGGCCATGGCCAAGCAGATCATCGTGGCGCAGAAGAAGGAGATTGCGCAGTTCGACAAGTGGCTCGCCAAGCAAAAGTAGATTGGCGGAGGAGCACCGTATCGTGTTGTACGGCCAGAAAAATGGTGCGGGTTTTGGCATACACCGGGTGACAAATTTGTCATCTGCCTTGCGCCTCTAGGTCAACCTTGGACTGATACAGTTGTGCCTGATGTTGAGCTGTAGTGACCGCTTCGCCAACCCTGCGCCATTTCCGTTTTGAAGTTCCGCTCGGTAAGTTGCCACCTGCTCTTCGCACTTGTCCACCTGTGAACCAACTCCGCTATTGGCTGCTGATTCTTCTGTGCGCGCTTCTCCCATTGAGGGGCGTGATGGCGGCGGCCATGCTGTGCCCGCCTGGAGTTGACGACGCGCCGAGTACTCAGATGCTGGTGATCAAAGATGCGCCAGCAGCCCATGGGCACGGCGGTGCATCGACGCACGCACACGACCAGGCGGCCCCAGATGCGCCCCATGCCGTTCACGATCACTCCGACTCCACATCGGCTCAAGACAAGTGCACCATGTGTGCAGCTTTCTGCTCGCTGACACCGGCGCCGCTCGGCCAAACCGTCTTGTTCACGCCTGCGGACGTGGCCTCGGCTCCATCCGTCCTGATCTCCTCACACCCCCCGAGCTTTGTGCCGGGTGGTCTTGAGCGTCCACCACGAAGCATCTGACCCAGCGAGGCCTCCGATAGAGGCCTGATGGGGCTCGCGCGTACACCGCGCGGGCACGTGCCGACCTGACTGTCGGCGTTCAAGATGTCTTCGAACCATGAAAAACTTTCTTCCGTGGCTGGCGCCTACCGTGGCGCTGAGCCTGCCGTTGGGCGTTTTTGCCCAACCAAGTTCTGACGCCCAAACGGCCACTCCTTCGCCACAGCTGTCCTACCAGTCCGCTTTCTCCGACTACAAGCCGTGGACGGACATCAAGGCGGGCGACTGGCGCCGGCTGAACGACGATGTGGGCAAGGCACCCGGCGGATCTGGCCACGGCAGTGGTGCCGCCCCCGCCTCGCATGCGCCAGGCCAGATGCCTGGGCACGCTATGCCGATGAACCCGGGCCATCAGGGCCATCCGATGCCAGGAGCCAAACCATGATGCGCATCACCGTGGCAGCAAGCGCTGTTCTGGTCCTGGCAGGCTGCGCTTCCTACTCGCCCGACGGCGGCATGGGCCGCGTGTCTGATCTCACCAAGGAGAGAATCGGGCAGTCGGTCGCCCTGCAGCGAACCGATCAGGATTCGAGTGCAGCCAAGCTGCGCGTCGCAGACCTCCTGCAGCAGCCCTTGAGCGCAGACACCGCCGTCGAACTGGCGCTGCTCAACAACCGTGGGTTGCAGGCCAACCTCCACCAGCTCGGCATCGCCGAGGCCAATTTGGTGCAAGCGGGCCGGCTCGCCAATCCATTGCTGAGCTTCGGACGGATGTCGGGTTCCGGTGTCGTCGAGATCGAGCGCGCAGTGATGTTCAACATCCTGAGCATCATCACCATGCCGAGAGCGACGCAGATGCAGCAGCGCAACTTCGAGCAGGCGCAGTTCCAGGCCGCCTACGAAGCCGTGGGCGTCGCCTCGGAGACGCGTCGCGCTTACTTCGGCGCCGTGGCGGCACAGGAGCTGGTGCGCTACTACAGCCAGGTGAAGGAAGCGGCGGATGCTTCGAACGAGCTGGCCAGGCGCATGGTGTTGGCCGGAAATTTCAACAAACTGGCGCAGATGCGCGAGCAGGCGTTTTATGCAGACGCGACCGCGAGCTTGGCCAGAGCGCAGCAGCAAGCCCAAGCCGAGCGCGAGCGGTTGACCAGGCTGCTTGGCTTGTCAGGCGAGCAGCTTGGCTTCAAGCTGCCAGACCGGCTGCCCGATCTGCCGAAAGCACCAACGCAGCCGGTGGATGCCGAGCGGACAGCGCTGGACAAACGGCTGGACGTGCTAATGGCCAAGCGCGCGGCGGCCTCTACTGCAAGCGCCTATGGACTCACCAAGGCCACCCGCTTCATCAACGTGCTGGAGGTGGGCTACACCAACAAGAGCGAAAGTGGAAGCCCGCGGGCGAACGGGTTCGAGATCGAACTGGAGCTTCCCTTGTTCGACGTCGGATCGGTGCGGACCAACCGGGCCGAAGCGGTGTACCTGCAGGCGGTGCATCGCACAGCGGAAGTGGCCGTCAATGCCCAGTCCGAGGTGCGCGAATCCTACGGAGCCTACCGCACGGCCTTCGACCTGGCCAGGCACTACCGCGACGAGGTCGTGCCGCTGCGCAAGCGCATCTCCGAGGAGAACCTGCTGCGCTACAACGGCATGCTGATCAGCGTTTTCGAGCTGCTGTCCGACTCGCGCGAACAGGTGCGTGGGGTTGCGGATTACGTGCAAGCCCTGCGCGACTTCTGGGTCGCCGAAACCAATCTGCAGAGCGCATTGACGGGCCGGTCACCGGGCGGCAGTGCGTTGGGTGCTGCGCCCGGCGCTGCCTCGGAAGCGGCCGCTGGCCATTGAAAGAAATCCACATGTCGAACCGCAGAAACTTTTTCAAGACGGCCGGTGCCGTCGCCCTGGGCGCCACGGCTGTCAGCCGCGTCGGTGCCGCATCCCTCCCGGAGGCGGTCTACCAGACGTCGCCTGCCATGCAACCGCTGCTGATGCCCAGCACGGGCCGGCCTTACAACCCGGTCGCCACGCTGAATGGCTGGAGCCTGCCCTGGCGCATGCACAACGGCGTCAAGGAATTTCACCTGGTCGCCGAGCCGGTCGTGCGTGAATTCGCGCCCGGCATGAAGGCCAACCTGTGGGGCTACAACGGCTCCAGCCCGGGGCCGACCATCGAGGCGGTGGAAGGCGACCGGGTGCGCATCTTCGTCACCAACAAGCTGCCCGAGCACACCACCGTGCACTGGCACGGCATCATGCTGCCCAGCGGCATGGACGGCGTCGGTGGCCTCACGCAGCCGCACATTCCCGTCGGCAAAACCTTTGTCTATGAGTTCACCTTGCTGCGTGCCGGCACGCACATGTACCACCCGCACGCGGACGAGATGACGCAGATGGCCATGGGCATGATGGGCATGTTCATCATCCACCCCAAGGACCAGCGCCAGATGCGCGTGGACCGTGATTTCGTCTTCCTGCTTGCGTCCTACGACATCGAGCCCGGCGCCGCCACGCCGAAGACGGCTGAGATGACGAACTTCAACATGTGGACCTGGAACAGCCGCGTGTTCCCGGGCATCGACAGCCTGGTGTGCCGCACCGGCGACCGGGTGCGCGTGCGCGTGGGCAACCTGACCATGACCAACCACCCGATCCACATGCACGGGCCGCACTTCTATGTGACCGGCACAGACGGGGGCTGGGTGCCTCCGTCGGCCCGGTGGCCGGAGGTGACCACCGACATCGCGGTCGGCCAGATGCGGGCCTTCGAGTTCGATGCTGCCGCAGGCGATTGGGCGATCCATTGCCACAAGTCGCACCACACGATGAACGCCATGGGCCATGACGTGCCCAACATGATCGGCGTCGACCACAAGGGCGTGGCAGAGCGCATCACCAAGCTGGTACCCGACTACATGGTGATGGGCGACAAGGGCATGGCCGACATGGGATCTATGGAAATGCCGCTGCCCGACAACACCCTACCCATGATGACCGGCACCGGGCCTTTCGGTCCGCTCGAGATGGGCGGCATGTTCAGCGTGGTGAAGGTGCGCGATGACGTGCGGCCCGGCGACTACAAGGAGCCCGCGCCCTACAAGCATCCGGCCGGCACCGTGTCCTATGAGTTCCAGGGCGAAGTCCAGCAGCCTGCCCGTGCACCCGCGCCCGCAGCGGACGCCAACACGCTCACGGTGCGCAAGCCTTCGGGCGCCCATTCCGGCCACTGATCGATCCCACCTCGAAAGACATCACACCATGTACATCGCCACCAAGAAGCTTCTCGTCGCCTTCGCAGCCGTCGGTGCCCTCACCGCTGCCAACCTGTCGTTTGCCCACGGCGACGAAACCCACAGCACGCGCAAGTTCGATGCTTCCAAGGTCGAGCCGACGGCCTTCGGCCAGGAAGGCGACCCCAGGAAGGCAACGCGGACGATCACGGTCGACATGGCCGACACCATGCGCTTCACCCCGGCGCAGATCACCGTCAAGCGCGGCGAAATCGTCAAGATCGTTCCCAGGAACAAGGGCCAGGTGCTGCACGAGATGGTGCTCGGCACGCCAGCGGAACTCAAAAAGCACGCCGTGGAGATGAAGAAGAACCCCGGCATGGAGCACGACGAGGCCTACATGGCCCACGTCAAGCCCGGCCAGAGCGGCGAGATCGTGTGGCAGTTCACCCAGGCGGGCGAGTTTCAGTTCGCCTGCTTGCTGCCCGGGCATTTCGAAGCCGGCATGGTCGGCAAGGTGACCGTCAAGTGAAGCGCCGCAACGTCGTCCTTGCGCTGGCTGTGGGTGCGGCGGCGCATGGCCTGCCGGCTCTTGCCGCCACGTCCCTGCCGCCGATGGAGGTGTTCAAGAGCCCGACTTGCGGTTGCTGTGGCGCGTGGGTGGATCACCTGAAGGCGGCCGGCTTGGTAGTGAAGGTCACAGAGGTGCAGGACCCTTCGAACGTGAGCCGCAAGTACGGCTTGCCGGACAAGTTCGGCAGTTGCCACACCGGCATCGTCAACGGCTATGTGGTCGAAGGCCACGTACCTGCGGCCGAGGTCAAGCGCTTGCTTGCCATGAATCCGACCGCCATCGGGCTCGCCGTGCCGGACATGCCGGTCGGGTCGCCCGGGATGGAGATGGGGGATACCCGAGACCCCTACGTCGTTCTGCTGATCGACAAGCGTGGGCGCGAGACCGTCTTTGCCCGCTATCCGCAATCTTGAAGGAAACCACCATGAAGCTCTCTCACATCCTCGCCGCCGCCGTTCTCGCCACCACCCTTGGCGCACAGGCGCAAACCCAAACCGCACCAGCATCGGCAGCCGCTCCCATGGTCGAGGGTGAGGTCCGGAAAATCGACAAGGAGCAGGGCAAGATCTCCCTGCGCCACGGGCCGATTCCGAACCTCGACATGGGCGCCATGAGCATGGTGTTTCGCGTCGCGGACCCCAAGATGCTCGACACGGTGAAGGACGGCGACAAGGTGAAGTTCACGGCTGACAAGATCAATGGTGCGTTCACGGTCATGTCCATCCAGACCGCCAACTGAGGCCGCGGCTGAGCCACCGGCGCTAGACTGCGCACCTCCATGGGCCGACGCTTGTTCCACCGCCTGACCACCACGTTCTGCGTGGTGCTCTCGCTGCTGTTCGCGCAGCTGGCGTTGGCGAACTACGTCTGCCCGGCCCAGCAGACCGCAGCCGCCATGGCCGAGAGGATGGCCGCAGGCGAGCCTTGCGAGGGCATGGACGCGGAGCAGCCGGCCCTGTGCGCGCAGTTTTCTGCTGGTGCGCCGCAATCGCTGGACACCGTGAAGGCCCCGGCGGTGGCGGCGCCGCTGCTGCTGCAACTGTTCGTGCTGCCGTTCACGTTGCTGCCCGCAGACGCGCAGGTCAACCGCTGGACGGCCGTACCGCGGGCGCGGCCACCCCCGGCCGCCGTCTTTCTCGCCACGCTGCGACTCAGGGTTTGAATCACTCCGTTGACTGACAGGCGCCGGTGCGGCACGACCGCATCCGGCATCGCTGCCATACGTCTACGGAGTTTTCATGCCCATCCCTTTTTTCCTGCGCACAGCCGCCATGGCTGTCGCGTTGTTGCCCGCTATTGCAGGGGCGGAATCTTTCACGCTCGACAAAGCCTTGCGCCAGGCCGTTCAACGGTCTGAAGCCGCCAGGGCCGCGCGCGCTGGCGTGCTCGGGGCCACCGAGGCCGCGCGCGCCGCAGGCCAGCTGCCCGACCCGGTGCTGCGCGCCGGCATCGATAACCTGCCCGTCTCCGGCGGCGACCGTTTCAGCACCCGCGATGTGATGACGATGAAGCGCATCGGCGTGGGGCAGGAATGGCTGTCTGCCGAGAAGCGCGCGGCGCGGCAAGCTGCCGCCGATGCGATGGTGGGCCTGGAGGCGGCCTCGCTGCAGACCACCGCGGCCGAGGTCCGCCTGCAGACCGGCCTGGCCTATCTGGACGCCTACTTTGCCGGACAGGCCATGCAGTGGACCGCGCTGAACGAGCGCCACGCCCGTGAGGACCTGGCGGCGGCGCGCGCACGCCAGTCGTCCGCAGCGGGCAGCGCCCACGAGGTGTTGGGATGGGCCGCGGCCTTGGGCATGGTCGAGGACGAATCAGCTGAGTTGCGCCAACAGCAGGCGGCTGCCCACGCGGCGCTGGAGCGGTGGGTCGGCGCGCGCGTGGACGTGCTGGCGGCGCCGGCGGCCTTCGACGACGTGACGGAGGCAGACTATGTCGAGCGCCATCCGGCCGTGGTGGCGGCGCGGCGCGGGGTCGTGCTGGCCCGCGATGAAGCGGGTCTCGCCCGCGTGAACCGCAGCCCGAACTGGACCTGGGAGCTGAGCTACGGGCAGCGCGCCGGCTACCCGGACATGGTGTCGGTCGGCGTCAGCATCCCGCTCGCCATCGCCCCCGCCCAGCGGCAGGACCGCGATGTCGCTTCGAAGCTCGCGCTGGCTGACAAGGCCGAAGCCAGCAGGGCGGAGGCCGAACGCTCGGCCCGTGGCGAGTACCTCGCGCTCGCCAGCGATGCCGTGCGCCTGGCGGGCCGCGTCGACAGTTACCGCGCTGCGGTGCTCGCGCCTGCCCAGCAGCGTACGCAGCTGGCGATGGCGGCGTATCGCTCCAACCAGACGGCGCTAACGGCGCTCTTCGAGGCCCGGCATGCCGAGGTGCAGGCACAGCGCAAGCTGCTGGCCCTGCAGCGCGACCTGGCCAGGGCGCAGGCCCAGCTGGCCATGAAGCCCATCGTCGACGGAGTCGCACCATGAAGCGCGCAGCACGCATCGCCGCCGTGGTGGCAGCCGCCATCTTGCTGGCGGCAGGTGGCTTCTTCGCAGGTCGATCCACCCAGCCTGCAGCGCCCAGCACCGGCATGGGGCCGGCCGCCGCTGCGTCGGCCGGTGAGCGCACGCCCTTGTACTGGCACGACCCCATGGTGCCAGGGCCGCGTTTCGACAAGCCGGGTAAGTCGCCGTTCATGGACATGCAGCTGGTGCCCGTCTACGCCGATGCGGCGGGCGATGCCGGCGTGAAGATCAGCCCTGGCGTGCAGCAGAACCTGGGCATTCGCACCGCCACGGTGAAACGCACCGAGGTGGCCTCGTCCTTCGAAGCGGTCGGTGCAGTGCAGTTCGATGAACGCTTGAGCGTTGCCGTGCAGACCCGCGTGGCCGGCTACGTGGAGCGGCTCGCTGTGCGCGCCCCGATGGAGCAGGTGCGCAAAGGCCAGGCGCTCGCCACCCTCTTCGCGCCCGAGTGGTTGGCGCCCCAGAACGAGCTGCTGGCGCTGCAGCGGGCGGGCGCCGCGCCGGATCTCGTCGCCGCGGCCCGCGACCGCATGCGCGCGATGTCGATTCCGGACGCACTGGTGCAGCAGAGCGAGGCGACAGGCACCGCCCAGGCACGGTTCACCCTGAGTGCCCCCAGCAGCGGCGTGGTGGCGGAGCTGGGCGTACGCGAGGGTGTGGCAGTGTCGCCCGGCATGACGCTGTTTCGCATCGCGGGCCTGGCGAAGGTCTGGGCCGTGGCAGAAGTGCCCGAGGCCCAGGCCGTGCGGCTCGTGCGCGGCCAGAAGGTGCGGGCCGCGCTGCAAGCCGACCCGTCGCTGGCCTTCGATGGGCAGCTCAAGGAAATCCTGCCCCAGATCAGCGCGAGCACCCGCACGCTGCAGGCGCGCTTCGAGGTAGACAACACGGCGGGCAGGCTGGTCCCGGGCATGCTGCTCAAACTCCAGGTGACCGGTGCCACGGCCTCGCGCCTGGTCGTGCCGGCCGAAGCTGTCATCCGCACGGGTGTACGCGCCGTGGTCATCGTGCGGCAGGAGGGGGGCGCCTTCGCGCCGCGTGAGGTCACGCTCGGCGCCGATCTGGGCGAGCAGCTCGAAGTGCTGCAAGGCCTGCGCGAGGGCGATGAGGTGGTGACCAGCGGCCAGTTTCTGATCGACTCGGAGGCGCGGCTCGAGTCGGTGCTGGGCGCCATGGGTGCTGCGTCGCCCATGCCCGCAGCGGCTGCTGCGTCGGCGCTGGTCGGTGTCTACCGCGCCAGCGGCAAGGTGGAGAGTGCTGATGCCGGTGGCATCACCATTTCGCATGGCCCGGTGCCCGCGCTGCAATGGCCGGCGATGACCATGGGGTTCGGCAAGGCGGATGCGGGTGCCTTCGCGGGCATCAAGCCAGGCGACACCGTCGACTTCACATTCAAGGGCGGCGGCCCCATGGATTGGGAGCTGTTGAGCGTGCAGAAAGCCGGGGCCGCGAAGTGATCGCCGGGCTCATCCGATGGTCCATCGGCAACCGCTTTCTGGTGCTGCTCGCCACCGTCGCGCTCGTTGCTGCGGGCCTGTGGTCCGTCGCGCGTACCCCGGTGGATGCACTGCCCGACCTGTCGGACACCCAGGTGATCGTGCGCACCACCTACCCCGGCAAGCCGCCGCAGGTCGTCGAAGACCTGGTCACCTACCCGCTGACCACGACGATGCTGAGCGTGCCAGGGGCGAAGACCGTACGCGGCTACAGTTTCTTCGGCGACTCGTTCGTCTACATCCTGTTCGACGACAAGACCGATCCGTACTGGGCGCGCTCGCGCGTCGTCGAGTATCTGAACCAGGTGCAGGGCAGGTTGCCGCCGGGGGCCACGGCGGCGCTTGGTCCCGACGCGACCGGCGTGGGCTGGGTCTACATGTTTGCGCTGGTCGACCGCACCGGCCAGAACGACCTGGGGCAGCTACGTGCGCTGAATGACTGGTTCCTGAAGTTCGAGTTGAAGACCGTGCCGGACGTGGCCGAGGTCGCCAGCGTGGGCGGCATGGTCCGCCAGTACCAGGTAGTGCTCGATGCGGACAGGATGCGCGCGCTCGGGGTGACGCAACGCATGGTCGTCGAGGCTCTGAAGAATGCGAACCAAGCTGCGGGCGGCTCCGTCGTCGAGATGGCCGAGACCGAGTACATGGTGCGCTCGCAGGGCTTCCTGAAGTCGCTGGACGACTTCCGCTCCATCCCGCTGTCTGCCAGCGGCGCCACGCCCGTGCTGCTGCGTGATGTGGCCTTCGTGCAGCTGGGGCCGGAGATGCGGCGCGGCGTTGCCGAGCTGGACGGGGAGGGCGAGGTCGCCGGTGGTGTGGTGGTCATGCGCTCGGGAAAGAACGCGCGTTCGACTATCGAGGCCGTCAAGGCCAAACTGGCCGGGTTGAAGGCCAGCCTGCCGCCCGGCGTGGAGGTGGTGGAGACCTATGACCGGTCCAGGCTGATCGACCGGGCCGTGACCACGCTGCGCGAGAAGCTGGTGGAAGAGTTCATCGTGGTGGCGCTGGTGTGCGCGGTGTTTCTGTTCCACCTGCGCTCCGCGCTGGTCGCGGTGGTGACGCTGCCGGTGGGCGTGCTGACCGCGTTCACCGTGATGCACTGGCAGGGCATTAGCGCCAACATCCTCAGCCTGGGCGGCATCGCCATCGCCCTCGGCGCCATGGTCGATGCCAGCGTCGTGCTGGTCGAGGCGGCGCACAAGCACCTGGAGCATTTCGAGGCCCTGCACGGCAGGCCGCCCACCGTCACCGAACGGTGGGCGCTCATCACGCAGGCCTCGGTCGAAGTTGGGCCGGCGCTGTTCTTCTCGCTGCTGGTCATCACATTGTCGTTCCTGCCCGTGTTCACGCTGGAGGCGCAGGAGGGCCGGCTGTTCGCTCCCCTGGCGTTCACCAAGACTTACGCCATGGCCGCCGCGGCCGGCCTGTCGGTCACGCTGGTGCCGGTGCTGATGGGCTACCTCATCCGAGGGCGCATCCCGCAAGAGAGCGCCAATCCGGTGAACCGTGGCCTCATGGCTCTGTACAGGCCGGCGCTCGAAGCGGTGCTGCGCTGGCCCAAGGCGACGCTGGTGGTGGCGACGCTGGTCCTGGCCGTGACGGTTATTCCGTTGTCGCGCCTGGGCGGCGAGTTCATGCCACCGCTGGACGAAGGCGACCTGCTGTACATGCCGTCGGCGCTGCCGGGCCTCTCGATCTCCAAGGCATCGGCATTGCTGCAACAAACCGACCGGTTGATCAAGACCGTGCCGGAGGTGGCGCGCGTCTTCGGCAAGGCCGGCCGCGCCGACACGGCGACCGACCCGGCGCCGCTGGAAATGTTTGAGACGACTGTGCAGTTCAAGCCGCGCGACCAATGGCGACCGGGCATGACGCCGGACAGGCTGGTCGAGGAGCTGGACCGTGTTGTCCAGGTGCCAGGCCTGTCCAACGTGTGGGTGCCGCCGATCCGCAACCGCATCGACATGCTGGCGACCGGCATCAAGAGCCCTGTCGGCATCAAGGTGGCGGGTGCGGACCTGGTCACCATCGACCGGCTCGCGGCGCAGATCGAATCAGCGGTCAAGGGCGTGCCCGGGGTCTCGTCCGCGCTGGCCGAGCGCCTCACCGGTGGGCGCTACATCGACGTGGATGTCGACCGCGCTGCGGCGGCCCGTTTGGGCCTGTCCGTGGCCGACGTGCAGGCCGTGGTGTCGACCGCCATCGGCGGGGACAACGTCGGCGAAGTCGTGGCCGGTCGCGAGCGCTTCACTATCAGCGTGCGCTATCCGAGGGAGATGCGCGACTCGCTCGAACGCCTGCGCCAGCTGCCGTTCGTCACCGAGAAGGGGGCCACGGTGCTGCTGCAGGATGTCGCGCGCATCTCCATCCAGGACGGGCCGCCGATGCTGCGCAGCGAGAACGCCAGGCTGTCGGGCTGGGTCTATGTCGACGTGCGCGGGCGCGACCTGCGCTCGGTGGTGCACGAGATGCAGGCCGTGGTCGCCAGCCAGGTGGCGATGCCGGCGGGCTACGCGGTGTCGTGGTCCGGCCAGTTCGAGTATCTGGAGCGCGCCACCGAGCGGATGCGCGTCGTCGTGCCAGCCACGCTGGTGCTCATCTTTGCGCTGCTGTACGTGCTGTTCCGCTCGGCCGGCGATGCGCTGCTGGTGATGGCGGCCGTGCCGTTCTCACTTGTGGGTGGCTTCTGGCTGGTCTGGGCACTGGGGCATGCCGTCTCCGTCGCGACGGCGGTGGGGTTCATCGCGCTGGCCGGGCTGGCGGCCGAGTTCGGCGTGGTGATGTTGGTCTATCTGAAGAACGCCCACGCGCACCGGTTGGCGGCCGGCGAGCGCGACGACGAGCAGACCTTGCTGGCTGCCATTCGCGAAGGTGCGGTGCTTCGCGTCCGGCCCAAGGCCATGACGGTGGCCGTCGTCATGGCCGGCCTGCTGCCCATTCTGCTGGGGCAGGGCACGGGGTCGGAGGTGATGACGCGGATCGCCGCGCCGATGGTGGGCGGCATGGTGAGCGCGCCCTTGCTGAGTATGCTGGTGGTGCCGGCGGCGTGGTACCTGGTGCACCGACGCCGTCTGCGGGCCTCGCCGTGAGGGGGTCGACAGGCTGCGTGGCGGGATCGGGCGCTGTGGCCAGCTGCCGTACCGGTGTAGCGCAGCGTGGCGCTGCCTGTGCGGGTGCTACCGGCGCACGCCGGCCACGGCCTGCTCGACCTGCTCGGCCTGCACGCGGGGATGCACCTCGCGCAGCGGCGCGCCATCGATGAAGAAGGTAGGCGTGGCGCGCACGCCGACCGCCTGCACATCCGCCATGTCCTGCTGCAACAGCGCGTCGGCCGCGCCGGTGGCGACATGGGCGCGGGCGCGTTCGATGCCAGGCCGGCTGCGCGCGCGAACTCCCAGGCGCGGTCGGGGTCGGGGGTGCCGTGGTTCGCCCAGACCGGCTGGCCGTCCATCAGCGCATGCAGCACTGGCTCGAAGCGGCCTTGCGCGCGCGCCGCCTCCAGGATGCGCAAGCCGACGACCGAGGCTTCTTGGTGGAACGGGGTGTAGCGCACGACCAGCCGCACGTCGCGCGGGTGTGCGGCCAGGATCTGCTTGACGTAGGTGTGGAAAGCGCGGCAGGCCTCGCAAGCCGGGTCGAAGAACTCCACGATGGTGACCTGCGCGTTCGCCGGCCCCGGCACCGGCGAATGGGCACGCACCATCACGCTTTGCTGGGCACCGGCCTGCTCGGCCGCCTGCTGACGCGTGTGGCGTTGGTACAGCAGCACGACGGCGGCGAAGGCGAGCAGCGCGACGAGGGTGGTGATGTGGACGGTGTTGGTGCGTCGGGTCTTGGGGTGGTCTTGGGGCGTGAGAAAAGCAGCAGGATGGCGATGGCGGCGAAGGTGGCCAGCGCCAGCACGGGCAGCGGCAGGGCGCCCAGGATGGTCAGCTGGTCCGTTCAGCTCGGAGGCCAGTTCGCGGCCTGGCCGGTCGATCCGAGACTGCCCGCGTCGGAGGATGGCCCGATACGCCGAAAGCAGCTGGCGGTCTGCACCAGCCCTGGCGCAGCGGCACGTCGGGGTAGCGGTCCACGTCGAGCGCCAGGTTCTTCAAGTGCGCGCGCTCCCGCTGAGCGGGCGCAACCCCCGCATCTGGTTCGCCGCTGGCGCTGGCCTCAACCCAAGTCGTCGGCACCGGTCGACCCTGTGGAGTTGGGACCGTGGGATGTACTTGGCGGTCGCGTGCTGTGAACCACCGCAGTCTGGCCGCAGTACGCTTGTGACGCTCTCAGCCTGGCGTGACCCGCCCGTATCGAGACAACCTGTCGTGCGGCCCGGTCCACCTTTGGCGACACCGTTCCACCGCCGCGAACTGGCGACGGTACGCCGGCCACGTCTTCGTAGAGATCGTTGCAGTGTTCATGCCGCAGGCCATGGCCCGTCGCGCCCGACGCGCGGCGCGTGATGCCGAACTTCTCCAGCACGTAGAGCAGGCGGCGCAGGTTCTGGTCCAGCGTCTTGGCAGGATCGCCCAGATGGGCATCCTGGCTGGACACCACGGATTGCGCCTGTGCCACCGCCGCCCGCTGCGTGTCGGTGGCCAGCTCGATCCAGCGCACGCGGCCACCTTTGCCCTTGATCCACACGTAGTGGTCGGCCTTGCGCTGCTCCCGAGGCAGGCCGGTTTCCTCGAACGGATGCACGTCGGCGAACGGCTTGAACGTGACGGACTCCTTGCGCCGCAAACCCAGCGCTTGCATCAGCCGCATCGACGCGGCCACGCGCGGATCGTAGGCGGCCACCTGGGCGATCACGGCATCGGCATCGAGTCCCTGCGCGCGCCAACTCTTGTCGCGTTGCGCGATTTCGTGTCGCTCGTACTCGGCCAGGCTCAACCCGTAGTACGCGGGCGGGCGCACGAAGCCAGGCTTGCCGAGCCAGGACGCCAGGCCCCGCAGGAAGCTCAGGTAGGTCTGGACGGTGGCCGGCGCCAGTTGCTCCCGCTGCCAGACCTGCACCATCGCGTGCACGTGCTTCTGGCCCAGATTGCGCGGGTCTGGTGCTGTGCGGAAGCCGGCCTTGGCCGTGAGGTCGCGGAAGAAGCGGCGCAGGAAGTTCGCGCGCTCCTGCCGGGTCTTGTGCGAGACGGTCTTCTGCAAGGCGGTGTGCCGGCTGTTGAACAGGGTCAGCAGGACCTCCAGCACCTGCAGCGGTGCAGCATGGCCTGGCCGGTACTGCGCCAGGATCTGCGCGGGCGAGCGTTCCGCCCAGGGCTGGCGGCGCTGCTCGTCGGCGCCAGTGAGACGGCCAGTGAGATGGCCAGTGGTGGCCTTGGCGGGTTGGACGGAGCGTTGTCGTGCCATGTCGATCTCCTGAGGCGATGTGTTGGGAATCCAATGCGCTGGCCGCAGCGGACGGATCCCGTCATCCGCTGCGGCCGGTGGTCTGTCGATATCCGCGACGCACGACCACCCTGTCGCGTCGCGTCCCCAAAAGTTCGCCGGCCAGGCTTGCCTGGCGCGGCTCGGTCGGTCTTAAAAATGAAACGGTGATCCGGCTCCGGCTGCGCATTTCTGCGACCACGGAGGGTTGCGACGCGCAGTCGCTCAGGGCAACTTGCGCGTCGGCGCGG
Organism: Rhodoferax sp. RT4P68; assembly: GCF_056521305.1. Classification (NCBI taxonomy): domain Bacteria; kingdom Pseudomonadati; phylum Pseudomonadota; class Betaproteobacteria; order Burkholderiales; family Comamonadaceae; genus Rhodoferax; species Rhodoferax sp. RT4P68. The sequence continues at coordinate 29,732 of NZ_JBWMBB010000010.1, read as the reverse complement.
AGATCGGGTCTCGCGCCTACGGGGGATCAGTCCAACGTGCGTAGCGTCATCCACTCGCATGGGGCCACCCCTTGACCGAAAGTCCAGGGCGGTGTCGAGCGTTTGAGCAAAGACAAGCAGGGAGCCCCATCGGGGGCAATCACGACTGCTTGCGGCGTGCAACACGCGTGCTCGGGGTGATGACGGGATCGGGAACGGGCATCGGGTGCCGGTTCAGAAGATCGACGGCCTGAACGCGCTTCGGGAGCGCTTCGCCTTAGGGCGGTCTGGGTTCAGGCATGTGCTCTACGACAGGTCCTCGGGGCGCACGCCTCAGGGGGCGAGCGCCACACCAGGCTCAACGGCCGGTGCTTGAAGGGCAGGTAACGACTGCGACGCCTTTGCTCCGCGATGGAGCGGGCCAGGAAGGCCCTCGGGAAGCTGTAGTGGATGACGAGGGAGGGCAGGACGTCAAGGGGGGTCGGCGAATGCGACCACATGGACGCGTGTTCTCGCGTGGCACTTGACGGGTCGGGATGGCGTGGTGAGTGCGATTTAACTTCCCGAAGCTCCCGAAAGCCAGGCTGCATGCGGGCTTGACACGAGAACTTGCTGCCTCTGGTTCCAAGCGGGGACTTAAGTCAACTGCCTGCGTGGGAACCGCCACTCGCTGCGCCGCTGACCGTGCGGGGTTGACGCGGCGCAGTGCAGTGAGACCGTGGACACAGCAACGCGGCCAGGGCGTTCGTTCTGCGGGGGGTGATCGCACTGTGGTGATGGTCTGTTGCGCCACGGCATCCACCACAGGCGCGCTGGTCGCGAAATCGCTCCAAATCAGCGCCCATTTCTCGTGGCGCGGAGGCGGCCGGTTGCCGATGCTGATGACTGTGTTTTGACCAAGGAGCACTTTGATGGAACTGATCGTTCGAGCGGTGGATGTCGGGTCCGGCAACACCAAGTACGTGGCGGGCATGGCGGGATCGGAGATCCGCTGCGCCAGCTTTCCTTCCGTCGCCTATCCGTCCAGCGGCGATGCGGCAGACGTCCCTGCCAGCGAGCGGCGCCGAACCGTGAGCATTCCGATCGGGCCGCTGTTCTACGAGGTGGGACCGGACGTCGGACTGGCGGCCGACACCTTCCGCGCCAAGCAACTGCACGACGACTACACCGAGTCGCCGGAATACATGGCGCTGCTGCGCGGCGCACTCAGCCTGATGAAGCTGCCGCAGATCGATCTGCTGGTGGTGGGGCTCCCAGTGGCGCTGCTGGGGTTGAAGAAGGCGGCGCTGGAAAAGGCGATGGTCGGCCGGCATCCCGTCGGAGGCGGCAAGTTCGTGGTGGTGGTCAAGGCGATGGCTGTCGCGCAGCCACAGGGCGCGCTGGTGCACTACGCGGCGGCGCACGAGAAGATGGCGACCATCGGGGCGGAGCAGAGCCTGGTCATCGATCCGGGCGCCCGGACCTTCGACTGGCTGGTCACGCGTGGCATGCGGTTGGTGCAGAAGCAGTCCAGCTCGATCAACCGGGGCATGTCCGACGTGCTGCGGTTGATGGCCCACGAAATCTCCAAGGACATCGGCACGCCGTACCGGGACTACGACGCGATCGACCTCGCGCTGCGCACCGGCAAGTCGCCGCAGATCTTCCAGCGGCCCTACGACATCAAGAAGCACCTGCCGCTGGCCGAGAGCGTGGCGCAGCAGGCCGTCTCGACGATGCGCCAGTGGATCGAAACGCCGGAGAGCCTGCAGAACATCATCCTGGTGGGCGGCGGCGCGTTCCTGTTCAAGAAGGCCGTCAAGGCGGCATTTCCGAAACACCGCATCCACGAGGTGAAGGAGCCGATGTTCGCCAACGTGCGCGGCTTTCAGCTCGCAGGTCAGAACTTGGCTGCCAGTGCGGTGGCCGCCTATCGGGAACGCAACACGGGAGAAGCAGCATGAACGACATCGGCCTCATCGATCCGCCCGAGCCGATCCGCCTTGTGTTCGAACTGGCGCGCGCGGACAACCCGCGGCTGTACGACGAACTGATCCGGTTTCCGAAGGGGAGCAAACGGGTCAACCGCGTGCGGGTGCTGGCGTACGACGGGCTGCTGGCACAACAGGGCGTGCTGGTGATGCAGAGGACGGCACCACCGGCGCACTCGGTGCACGAACCGGAGCTGGCGGCAGCTGCGCTGACCAATGCCGTGTTCGCGTCGGCCCTTGCGGAGTGAGGCCGCGATGCGCAGTCGACGAAGCCGGAAGGACAAGGTGGTCAGTGCAACGCAGTTGGCCGAGATGGGGTACTGCGAGCAGCGCATGCTGCTGGCGCATCGCCTGGGCGAGCGCACGACGCCGGCGCAGAGGCAGGGGAGGGCGCGCGGAAACAAGACACACCGTCGGTACTTCGCGCAGGGTATGGCGGCGAAGGATCGCCGGTGCTTCATCGCCTCCTGCGTCTTCGGCTCCGATGCGCTGGAAACACAGCAACTTCGCGACTATCGAGATGCGGTGCTGCTACCGCGTTGGTGGGGGCGACGCCTGGTGGCTCTCTACTACCGCGTTGCACCCTCTATGTGTCGCTTGCTCGAACGCTGGCCGGCTGGCCCGCCCTTGGCGCGCGTGGTGCTCCGCAGGTTTCTCGCCGTGTGCAGCGATGGACGCGCTTCGACGGGAGCGGTGCCATGAACATTTGGCCGTGGATCGCCGTCGCTTTCGCGTGGATCCTCGTCCTGTCTTGGCACAGGCACCGTGCGGCCCGCGTGGAGAGGCTGTCTCGGCCCCGCGAGCTGAAGGACGCCGCACTCGTTTACATCGAGCAGAGGTTTCGCATTCGCAGCCCCATCCACCTGGTCGCCAGACTTGACCGTGCCTACCGCACGCCCGACGGGCTGCTCGTGCTGGTCGAGTTGAAGACGCGCTGGGGTAGCCCGCAGTTGAGCGACATCATCCAGTTGTCGGCGCAACGCTTGGCTATCGAGGCACAGACGGGCCAGACCGTCGCGAGCCATGGTTTCGTGACGATCGAACGGCCTGACGCCATTCGATCGCTGCGCTCGTACCGCGTCCAGCTGCTGGACGCTGCGCAGGTGCTTGCGTTGGCACACCGGCGGGCTGGAATTCTTGAGGGCCGTGTCGCCGCTCGCTACGCGGCACGTGTCGAGGCTTGCCGTCGGTGTCCATACCGCAGCGAGTGCGATCGGTTTTCATAAGCGTCGTTGCCAGCAATGGCAACAGCGCAGTGACCGTACTTCTGCTACGCAGTCGGCGCACCATCCGTGGTCGTGGAAGTCCGAGGTGTGCGTCGTTCAACGGGTGCTGTCCGGCCTGACCATGCCCGGCCTCTTGGTGGATCGGGCTTGGCAGATGCACCGTCGATGCCATTTCCCGCTGCCAGCTCATCCAGGAAATCTGCCCATGCCTGGACCATTTCGCGCCGCTGGGCGAGGAAGGTTGCACGGTCGTAGCTCCCGCCAAGCTCTTCATCGGAAACGTGCGCAAGATGCCGCTCGATCACGTCCTTGTCCCACCCAAGGCATTCGCGGATCAGCGTGCGGGCCGTGGCGCGAAAACCATGGCCAGTGATCTGCTCCTTCGTGTCGTAACCCAGCGTGCGCAGCGCGCTGTTCATCGTGTTGTCGCTCATGAACCGGCTATCGTCGCTTCGGCGAGCCATGTTGCGAAAGACCGGGCCGGTGGGCCCGGTCAATGGATACAGGTCTCGCAAAATGGCCACTGCCTGCGTTGGCAATGGAACCAGATGCGCGGGCGTGCGGATGTCACGCTTTTGCCACTCTCTCATCTTCATGTTCTCCGGAGGGCAGCGCCAGATTTTCTGTTCGAGGGAGATGTCCTTCCATTCCGCCAAACGGAGTTGGCCAGGACGCTGGAACACCAGCGGCATCATCCGCAGCGCGGCACGCGTCACAAACTGTCCGCTGTACGCATCAATGTCGCGTAGAAGCTGGCCGAGTTGATGCGGATCGGTGACGGCGGCGTAGTGGCGACTGCGCGGTGGTGGAAGGCCAGCGGTCTTCTTGTTGACGAAGTTCTTCGCTGGCTCGACGACGCCCTGGTCAACGGCATACTGAAAGACATGCTCAGCAAATGCGCGCACGCGTTGCGCAGTTTCGAGGAAGCCCCTGTCTCGAATTCGGTGGAGGCAGCGGACCAGCAGAGTGGGCGGGATCTTGTCCATAGGCAAGGTTTTGAGCCATGGGAAGAGATGCGTGGACATCTGCCCCATCACTTTGTCGGCGTAGCCTGCCGACCATTGGCAGTCCTTCCAAGCTTGGGCATGCCATGCGCGTGCCATGGCTTCGAAGTTGTTCAGCCTGGCTACCCTTTCGCGCTCACGGTCGACGCGGCGGGCTTCCTTGGGGTCGTCTCCGCCGGCCAGCCGCTCCGCCTCTTCCTCGGCTTTGCGGCGCGCCGCCGCCAGCGTGACAGTCGGGTAGGCGCCCAAGCCGAGCTTGACCTGCTTTCCGTACTGCTTGTAGCGGTAGAGCCAGGTTCTGCTTGACGGTCGAACTCTCAAGTACAGGCCGTTGCCATCTGAAAGCACAAACTCCTTGTCGCGAGCCGATGCAGATTTGACTTGTAGATCAGTGAGTTGGCCCATGGCGTGTCCCCCTGGAACGAAGATGTCGTGGACACCATTCTGGGGGACACCTTAGGGGACACGCAAACGCGAGATTTGGTGAAACCTGACGAGACCAGATGAACCTGGAATCTTCTGTAAGTCCCTGATTTTTAAGGACTTATGAGACTTGGTGAGCCGGCATGAGACTGTCGGCTGGTGCCCGGGGCCGGAATCGAACCGGCACACCTTTCGGTGGGGGATTTTGAGTCCCCTGCGTCTACCAATTTCACCACCCGGGCGGGTCGCAAAGCGAAGCCGGAAATTATGGCACAGTGAGGCCATGCACTACCAAACGATCGCCGACACCATCGGCCGCACGCCGCTTGTCGCCCTGCAGCGCATCGCCGCGACTGACAACGCCACGCGTGGCAACGTGGTTCTGGGCAAGCTGGAAGGCAACAACCCGGCCGGGTCGGTCAAGGACCGGCCGGCGTTGTCGATGATCCTGCGCGCCGAAGAGCGGGGCGACATCCGGCCCGGTGACACGTTGATCGAGGCCACGTCCGGCAACACCGGCATTGCGCTGGCGATGGCCGCTGCCATCAAGGGCTACCGCATGCTGCTGATCATGCCGGAGGACCTGTCGATCGAGCGCGCGCAGACCATGAAGGCTTTCGGCGCCGAGCTGCTGCTGACACCCAAGAGTGGCGGCATGGAATACGCGCGCGATCTGGCCGAGCAGATGCAGCGCGATGGCAAGGGCCGGGTGCTCGACCAGTTCGCAAACGGCGACAACCCGCGCATCCACTTCGAAACCACTGGCCCCGAGATCTGGAACGACACGGACGGCCGCGTCACGCACTTCGTCAGCGCCATGGGCACCACGGGCACCATCACCGGCGTGGCCCGCTATCTGAAAGAGAAAAACCCGGCGATCCGCATCATCGGCGCGCAGCCATCCGAGGGCTCGCGCATCCCGGGCATCCGCAAATGGCCGCAGGAGTATCTGCCCGCCATCTACGACGCGTCGATGGTCGATGAATTGGTCTATGTGTCGCAGGACGACGCCGAGGAGATGTGCCGGCGGCTGGCGCGCGAGGAGGGCATCTTCGCCGGCATTTCCGCCGCTGGGGCCTGCTGGGTGGCGCAGCAGATCGCCCAGCGCGAACAGAACGCGACCATCGTGTTCATCGTCTGCGACCGCGGCGACCGTTACCTGTCCACCGGGGTGTTTCCAGCATGAGCGCGTTCAAGTTCTGCCCGCATTGCGCCACGCCGCTGGCCTGGATTTCGCGCATGGAAGACAGCGGCGACACCGAGCGGCTGCGTTGCCCGGCTTGCGACTACACGCACTGGAACAACCCGACACCGGTGCTGGCCGCAGTCATCGAATACCAGGGCCAGATCCTGCTGGCGCGCAACGCCGCCTGGCCGGGCAAGATGTACGCGCTGATCACCGGCTTCATGGAGGCCGGCGAGACGCCACAGGGCGGCATCGCGCGCGAGATCAAGGAAGAGACGGCGCTGGACGCGACCGAGCTGAACCTGATCGGCGTCTACGATTTTCAGCGCATGAACCAGGTCATCATCGCCTACCACGCGGTGGCCGAGGGCGAGGTGCGCTTGTCGCCCGAGCTCGTGGACTACCGTCTGTACGCGCCGCAAGACGTGAAGTGCTGGCCCGCCGGCACCGGCCATGCGCTGGCCGACTGGCTGCGTTCGCGCGGGCACACGCCGCAGTACATGGCGCGGTGAAGGCGCTCCTAGAATCGCGCGAACCAGCAAGGAACAAAGATGGACATCCACAAGGAAATCGACACCCGCGGCCTGAACTGCCCCTTGCCCATCCTGAAGGCCAAAAAGGCCTTGGGTGAGTTGCAGAGCGGCCAGCTGTTGAAGGTGGTCTCCACCGACGCCGGGTCCATGCGCGACTTCCAGGCCTTTGCCAAGCAAACCGGCAACGAACTGGTGGAGCAGCAGACGCTGGGCAGCGAGTTCATCCACGTGCTGCGCCGACGCTGAACTGGCCCGGCACGCCGACGCCAGAAAGCACAAAGCCGGGTCACCCCGGCTTTGTTGTTTGGAAAGAGCGCGTTCAGATCTTCAAGGCCGACAGGTATTCGCGAAAGCCCTTGCTGACTTCGGGGTGCTGCAGAGCCAGCTCGACAGTGGCTTCCAGAAAGCCGTGCTTGCTGCCGCAGTCGAAGCGTTTGCCTTCGTACTGGAAGGCGTGGACGATTTCCGTGTTCAGCAGGGCCGCAATGCCATCGGTCAGCTGGATCTCGCCACCAGCGCCACGCGACTGGTTGCGGATGTGGCCGAACACGGCGGGCGTCAGGATGTAGCGACCCGCCACACCCATGCGCGACGGCGCGGCTTCAGGCGCGGGCTTTTCGACCATGTGGCTCACGCGCGTCAGCCGGCCGCCCTCAATGTCCTTGATCTGCTCGCCAGCCACGATGCCGTAGCGGCGCACCTGGTCCAGCGGCACTTCCTGCACGGCCAGCATGGACGTGCCCAGACGGCTGAAGGCATCGGTCATCTGGGCCAGCACATGTTGACCACCTGCCGGACCGATCATCAGATCGTCTGCCAGCAGCACGGCAAAGGGCTCGTTGCCCACCAAATGCTCGGCGCACAGCACGGCGTGGCCCAGGCCCAGCGAGCGCGGCTGGCGCACGAAGGAGCAGTACATGTCGTCCGGCGAGATGGAGCGCACCAGATCCAGCAGTTCCCTTTTGCCAGCGGTTTCCAATTCGCTCTCCAGCTCGTAGGCTGTGTCGAAATGGTCTTCGATGGCGCGCTTGTTGCGCCCGGTGACAAAAATCATCTGGCGGATGCCGGCGGCGTAGGCCTCTTCAACCGCGTATTGGATCAGCGGTTTGTCGACCACCGGCAGCATTTCCTTGGGTTGCGCCTTGGTCGCGGGAAGAAAACGCGTGCCGAGTCCCGCAACGGGGAAAACGGCTTTGTTGACGGTCTTTTGGAAGCTGGACATGGGTGCCGGACTCACTTTCGATCAAATGGCGATGGCCAAATTGGCTTAGCTTAGCTGCGGCGCGCACCGGTTTCTGCCGTCCGGTTCGCGCATCGGATGTCAGCCCAATCGTACAAGCTGCTCGTGAAGCCTCTGTAACGTGGCCGTGAACCCATCGACCCGCTTGCGCTCCTGTTCGATCACGGCTGGGGGCGCTTTCGCGACGAACGCTTCGTTGGACAGCTTGCCCTGGGCCCTGGCAATTTCGCCCTCCAGGCGCGCCACTTCCTTGCCCAGGCGCAGCTTTTCCGCCGCCACATCCACCTCCACATACAGCGCCAGGCGCGCGTCGCCCACCATTGCCACGGGCGCAGCCTGCGCCGCAGCCTGCCAGGCCGCCTCGTCGTCGAACACCTTGACCTCGCTGAGCTTGGCCAGGGCCTGCAGCACAGGCGCCGCGGCGCGCATGAATTCGGTATCGCCCAGCACATACAGGGGCAGGCGCGTGGCCGGCGAGACATTCATCTCACCGCGCAGGTTGCGACAGCTGTCCACCAGCGTCTTGAGCTTGGCGACGTGGGCAATGGCCACCTCGTCGATCTTGTTCGGCTGCGCTTGCGGATACTTCGCCACGCTGACGGAGGGACCGGGCAACCCCGCCACGGGCGCGACCTTTTGCCACAGCGCTTCCGTGATGAACGGAATGATGGGATGGGCCAGCCGCAAGATCGCCTCCAGCGTGCGGATCAACGTGCGGCGCGTTGCGCGCTGGACGGCCAGCCCGGCCTGCCGGTCTTCCATGTTCACGCCGGTCTGAATTTGCACCTTGGCGATTTCCAGGTACCAGTCGCAGAACTCGTTCCAGACGAAGTCGTACAGCGCGTTGGCCACGTTGTCGAGCCGGTACTCGGCAAAGCCCTTGGCGACAGCTGCCTCGGTCTGCTGCAGCACCGAGCTGATCCAGCGGTCGGCCTGGCTGAAGTGCATGTAGCCGTGGAACTCACCGCCGGGCTGGCATTGCGCCTTGGTGTGCTCGGCCAGGCCGCAATCCTGGCCCTCGCAATGCATCAGCACAAAGCGCGTCGCATTCCACAGCTTGTTGCAGAAGTTGCGGTAGCCCTCGCAGCGCTTGCTGTCGAAGTTGATGCTGCGGCCCAGGGACGCCAGCGCCGCGAACGTGAAGCGCAGCGCGTCCGCGCCGTAGGCCGGAATGCCCTCGGGAAACTCCTTCTCGGTGTTCTTGCGCACCTGGGGCGCGGTCTCGGGCTTGCGCAGGCCGGTGGTGCGCTTGTCCAAGAGCGGGGGCAGGGCGATGCCGTCGATCAGGTCCACCGGGTCCAGCACGTTGCCCTCGGACTTGCTCATCTTCTTGCCCTGCGCGTCGCGCACCAGGCCATGGATGTAGACGTGCTTGAACGGCACGCGTCCCGTGAAGTGGGTCGTCATCATGATCATCCGGGCGACCCAGAAGAAGATGATGTCGTAACCCGTCACGAGCACGGTGGAGGGCAGGTACAGGTTGTAGTCGTCGGTCGGCGCGTCGGTCTGCTCCGGCCAGCCCATGGTGCTGAAGGGCACGAGGGCGGACGAATACCAGGTGTCCAGCACGTCCTCATCGCGGCGCAGGGTCTTGCCGGGCGCTTTGGCCTGGGCCTCGGCCTCGTTGCGGGCCACGATCACATTGCCGTCTTCGTCGTACCAGGCCGGGATCTGGTGGCCCCACCACAGCTGGCGGCTGATGCACCAGTCCTGGATGTTGTTCATCCACTGGTCGTACGTGTTCACCCAATTTTCGGGCACGAAGCGCACCTCGCCGGACTTCACGGCGTCGATGGCCTTCTGCGCAATGCTCTTGCCGGTCGGGTCCTGGTCAGACACTTTGGTCATCGCGACGAACCACTGGTCCGTCAGCATGGGCTCGACGATCTCGCCGGTGCGCGTGCAGACCGGCACCGTCAGCTTGTGCTTCTTGGTCTCGACCAGTGCGCCGATGGCGTCCAGGTCGGCGACGATGGCCTTGCGCGCCACGAAACGGTTCAGGCCGCGGTATTTTTCGGGCGCTTCGTCGTTGACCGTGGCCTGCAGCGTCAGCACGCAGATCATCGGCAGCTGGTGGCGCTGGCCGACGGCGTAGTCGTTCACGTCATGCGCGGGTGTGACCTTCACGACACCGGTGCCGAAGGCGCGGTCCACGTAGTCGTCGGCAATGACCGGGATCTCGCGGCCCATCAAGGGCAGCGTGACGGTCTTGCCGATCAGGTGCTGGTAGCGCTCGTCCTCGGGGTGCACCATCACGGCCACGTCGCCCAGCATGGTCTCGGGCCGCGTGGTGGCCACCGTCAGGCTGCCCGAGCCATCGGTGAGCGGGTAGGCGATGTGCCAGAGCGAGCCGTCTTTTTCCTCACTCTCCACTTCCAGGTCGGACACGGCGGACTGCAGCTTCGGGTCCCAGTTCACCAGGCGCTTGCCACGGTAGATCAGGCCTTGTTCGTAGAGCTTCACGAAGGTGTCGGTCACCACCCTGGACAGCTTGTCGTCCATCGTGAAGTACTCGCGGCTCCAGTCCACGCTGTCGCCCATGCGGCGCATCTGCGTGGTGATGGTGTTGCCCGATTGCTGCTTCCACTCCCACACCTTGGCAACGAAGTTCTTGCGGCCCAGGTCGTGGCGGCTGAGCTTCTGGTCCTGCAACTGCCGCTCCACCACGATTTGCGTGGCGATGCCGGCGTGATCGGTGCCGGGAATCCACGCCGTGTTGAACCCGGCCATGCGGTGGTAGCGGGTCAACGCATCCATGATGGTCTGGTTGAACGCGTGGCCCATGTGCAGCGTGCCGGTGACGTTGGGCGGCGGCAGCTGGATGGCGAACGAAGGTGCGCCCGCATCGGGCTGACCCGTGCCGCGCACGCCGGCGGCGCCAAGGCCTCGGCGCTCCCACTCCGGCCCCCAGTGGGCCTCGATGGCGGCAGGTTCGAACGATTTGGACAGATCGGCCAGGCCGGGTTGCAGGGGGGTGTCGCTCATGGGGGAATCCAGACGGGAAAGCTGCGCCAGGGCGGCGCTGCGGGCATGCATGAAGGCGCGGATTTTAGGGCGTGTGCCCTGGGCGCCCGCGTGTCCTCGGGGTCACCGGTCGCCGCGCAGGCGGGCCACCGGGCTTGCGCGGCATTTTGCACCTGAGCTTCGGGTGCGAAGCGAAGTGTCTGTCGTGCCTGGAAACTCGCTCGCCTGGTGCCGCAACCCGGCTTTTTGGGGCGGCCTGGCAGGCCACCGCGGGCGGGTGTGGCGCACGTGCGTGCCTGCGCGCGTCAGTCCACCCTCGTCGTGCGCAGCCGCAACGCGTTGGCGATGACGCTCACCGACGACAGCGCCATGGCCGCCGCAGCCACCACTGGTGACAGCAGCAGCCCGAAGAACGGGTACAGCACGCCGGCCGCCAGTGGGATGCCCGCCACGTTGTAGGCAAAGCTCAGGAACAGGTTCTGCCGGATGTTCTTCATCGTCGCGTGCGAGAGCGTCCGCGCCCGCACGATGCCCATCAGGTCGCCTTTAAGCAGCGTGATGCCGGCGCTCTCCATCGCCACGTCGGTGCCCGTGCCCATGGCGATTCCGACATCGGCCGCAGCCAGCGCGGGGGCGTCGTTGACGCCGTCGCCGGCCATCGCGACCACACGGCCTTCGGACTTCAGGCGTTGCACGACCTTGGCCTTGTCCTGGGGGAACACCTCGGCTACCACCTCGTCGATGCCGAGCTCGCGACCGACGGCTTCGGCCGTCGTCTTGCCGTCACCAGTCAGCATCACGATGCGCACGCCAGCGGCCTTCAGCGCCTGCAGGGCTTGGGACGTCGTCGCCTTGATTGGGTCGGCGATGGCCACGTAGCCCGCCAGAGCGCCGCCCACGCCCACGAAGATGACCGTGGCCGCCTTCGCACGCTGGGCCTCGGCCGTCTCCGTCAGGCTCGCCGTGTCGATGCCGTGCTCGGCCAGATACCTGGCGCTGCCTGAGACGATGACCTGACCCTGGACCGTGCCGATGACGCCCTTGCCGACGGGCGAGTCGAAGTCGGTGACCGGCGACAGTGTCAGCTTGCGTTCCTGTGCATCCATCACGATGGCCATTGCCAACGGGTGCTCGCTCGCGCGCTCGACGCTGGCGAGTTGCTGCAGCACGGCTTGTGCGGTGAAGCCCGGCGCGGGTTCGATGTGCACGACCTTGGGGCGGCCTTCGGTCAGCGTGCCGGTCTTGTCGACGACCAGCGTGTCGACCTTCTCCATGCGCTCCAGCGCCTCGGCATCGCGGATGAGCACGCCGTGCTGGGCGCCTCGGCCAACGCCCACCATGATGGACATCGGCGTGGCCAGCCCCAGCGCACAAGGACAGGCGATGATGAGCACGGCCACCGCGGTGATGAGCGCATAGCTGAATGCCGGCGACGGCCCCCACACCAGCCAGGCGATGAAGGTCAGCGCTGCCACGCCGATCACCACGGGCACGAACCAGCCCGCGACCTGGTCGGCCATGCGCTGGATGGGCGCGCGGCTGCGCTGAGCGGCTGCCACCATGTGCACGATCTGCGAGAGCAGGGTGTCGGCGCCGACCTTCTCCGCACGCATCACGAAGCCGCCGGTCTGGTTCAGCGTGCCGGCCGTGACCTTGGAGCCGACGGCCTTGGCCACGGGAATCGGCTCGCCGGTCACCATCGACTCGTCGACATTGCCCTTGCCGTCGGTGAGTTCACCGTCGACCGGCACCTTCTCTCCCGGGCGCACGCGCAGCAGGTCGCCGACCTGGATCGCGTCGACCTGCACGGGCTCGTCGCTGCCGTCGGTGTTTACCTTCACGGCGGTTTTGGGCGCCAGCCCGAGCAGGGCCTTGATGGCCCCGGAGGTCTTCTCCCGTGCGCGCAGCTCGAGCACCTGGCCGAGCAAGACGAGCACCGTGATGACCGCAGCCGCTTCGAAGTAGATGGCGACGGCGCCGCCCGCGATGCGCAGGTTCGCGGGAAACAGCTGCGGCGCCACCGTGCCGACGATGCTGTAGAGCCATGCCGCACCCGTGCCCAGCGCGATGACCGAGAACATGTTCAGGCTGCGGTGTTTCACCGACGCCGCCGCACGCACGAAGAACGGCCAGCCGGCCCACAGCACCACCGGGGTGCCGAGAACGAGCTGAATCCAGTTCGACAGCTGCTGGCCGACCAGGTGGTTCAGGTTCGTCAGGTGGCCGCCCATCTCGAGGAAAAACACCGGCACCGTCAACGCCGCGCCGATCCAGAAGCGCTTCGTCATGTCCCGCAGTTCGGGGCTCTCGCCTTGCTCGGCCGTTGCCAGCACCGGCTCCAGCGCCATGCCGCAGATGGGGCAGCTGCCCGGTCCCATCTGCAGCACCTGCGGGTGCATCGGGCAGGTGTACTCGACCTGGCTTTGGTCGCCTGCCGGAGCTGACTTTGCAGGCCCGTGGGCGTGATGGCTGTGGTCGTGATGGGCGTGTGCCGAGTGGTGGTCGTGTGCGTTCTTCATCACCGTGCCGTCGGGCATCACGTGGGTGCCTGCGGCTGGGGCGTGGTGATGTGTGTGATCGTGGGTCGTGTTGCTGCGGTCGGTCATGGCGTTCTCCTGTTGGCCCTGGCAGTGTCGACCTTGCCCCGGTGGGAAGGTCAAGCGGCGCGTTGGCGCAGGCGCGAAGCCATTGCCGCTGGGTGAACGCCAGGCCGGCGCCCGGCACGCAGGCGGCAAGCCCACGGGGCCAGCGTGGCGGCCTTCACGTGACCGCCAGGCCCGGCCTTCGTGTCACGGTGTTGATGAGTGGTCCTCGGGCTGCCCGGGGTCGCGATGGCCACGGCGCCCGTGCCCGTGGAAGAAATGCATCAGCGGGCACGCCAGCAGGAACAGGTAGGGGATGGCCTGCCGCACATGCGTCAGGTGCTCGGTGAGCAGGTAGTAGATGCCGACAGCGCCGGCAATGAGCATGAAGATGCCCGTTGGCGAGCGCCAGCGCGATGGTGCAGCGGGCTCCTGGAAACGCATGGCAAGCCTCGCCTGTCTACCTGGCCGCTGGCGGCTTCATCGCCTCGCGGTCCATCATCATCTTCATCATCATTTCCATCATGTCCATGCGCTTGCCCATCATCTCCGGGCTCATGGGCATGCCGCCACCCATCGCCATGCCGCCCCTGCCGCCGCCGCGCATCCGGCCCATCATGGCCATGTTGTCTTGCATGAGCTTCATGTGCTCCTGCATCAGCCTGGTCCGCTCCTCTGGGGTCTTGGCGGCCATCATTTTGTCGTGCATCTCCTGCATCGACTTCATCATCGAGTCCATGTGGCCGGGTGTGGCCGCCGCCGGTGCGGCCGCCCCGGCACCTGGCGGGTGATGAGCGGCGTGGTCCTCTTCCTTGGGGCCGATGGCGCAACCCGCGAGAACGAGCGATGCGCCGAATAGTGCCAGTGCGAGCTTCATGGTGGTCTCCCAAGTTGGTGTGAAGCAGCATGAGGCAGTGCCGGCTGCGCGGGCTTGATGTGGCTCAAGGTTGCGCAGTCCCACGCAGAGGGCTTGCCGGACTCCTGCGTGAGCTCCAGCGATGGCCTCGCAACCTTTCAGCTGCGGCACCCGCAGCAGCCACCCGTCCTGGGGGGCGCCGCCACCACTGTTGAGGCCTGCACCGGCACCGGCGTGTAGCCGGCCTCGGCGATGGCGTCGCCGAGTTCCTTCGCGTCCGCCTCCGTCGGCTCCACCATGACGAGGTGCTGGGCCAGGTCGATGGTGATCCTGGCTTCCTTGTCAGTGGCCCTGAGGGCCTTGGTGATGGTGCTGACGCAGTGGCCGCAGGTCATGTCATCTACGCGGAAGACTTGCATTGCTTTTTTCCTTGGGTTGTCGATGCCTCCATGATCGAGCTTGCCACTGTGGAAAGGTCAAGCGTTCTGGGCATGCCGCCGTCTGGGCGATGTCGATAGTTGGCGGCCGGCGAGCCCCTCCGGTCGGGCGTGGCGGCCTGCTGGCCTGCCGATGCTCAGTGCGAGCCGTGAACGGGGTGGGCCTGGCGCGTCCAGGCCATCAGATCGGCATGGGGCGACGATGCGGCGGATGTCCTGGCGACAGGCTTGATCGCGCGCGCCGATGACTTGCGCAGCGGTTGCCGGCCCACACTCCCGGGGTCTGGCGTGGCGGGACTGTCGGCAGCCAGCTCGGCCAGGATCGCGCAATGCGGATCGTCGCTGCCGTGGCAGGACGCCACCAGCCGCTCCAGCGCAAGTCTCATCTCGGCCATCTCACGCATCTTCTCGGCCAGGTCGTCCAGGTGCCGTTGTGCCACCTGCCTGACCTCGCGGCTTGCGCGGCCCCGATTGCTCCACAGGCCAAGCAGATCGGCGATCTGCTGGATCGAGAAATTCAGGCTTCGGGACTGCCGGATGAAGCGCAGCACCGAGACGTCGGCCGCGCTGTACTGGCGGTAGCCGGCGTCGGTCCGCTGCGCCGTGGAGACAAGACCGACCTGCTCATAGTGGCGGATCATCTTTGCCGAGACGCCGGCCGCCTTGGCCGCCTGGCCAATGTTCATGCTGCTGTTCATGGGTTCTCCGTTGGAGTGAGTGGACCGTGGAGCGAAGTCTCCACCTTTCCACTGTAGGAAGGTCAAGCGCGGCTTTTGGGGACTCCGCCGCACCCAGCGCCGCGCCAAGTCAGGGCCGTGCCACCCGCGTTCGCGCTCCCGTGGCGACCTGCGGCCGGCGCTTGACCTTGCCACCGCGGCAATCCCCACCATTGCGGCATCCCAACTCCCAGGAGCCGAACATGACAACCTCCCACGTGCCCCGACTGCGGCGCCGGCGCAGCCTGCCGGCCACACTGGCCATCGGCGCGACCTCCGTTCTCGCAGCCGCGCTGCTTGCGGCTTGCCAGCCTGCCGTGCCCGATGCGCAGGCGACTTCCGCTGCCGCCCCGCAGGCGCCCACGGTGCCGGTCACCCGTGTCCGATCCGTTGCGATCGAGGCGGGCCCGACGCAGGTGGCCCGTGTCGAGGCAGCGCAGCAGGTCGAACTGCAGGCTCGCGTGGCGGGTCCTATCGAGGCGGTGCTGTTCCGCGAAGGCGACGCCGTGCGTGCCGGCCAGTCGCTGTTCCAGATCGATCCGAGTCCCTATGACGCAGCCCTTGCCCGCGCCCGCGCCGAGTTGCAGCTGACGAAGGCACGCGAGACGCTGACCGCCACCGAGGCCGAGCGGGCGCGCCAGCTGCATGCCGACCGCGCGATCGCCCGCGAGGAGCTGGAACGCCGTGTGGCCGCGCATGCCGAAGCCCAGGCGCGCCGTGCCGCTGCCGAAGCGGCGCTGCAGACAGCGCAACTGGAGCGCGACTTCACGCTGGTGCGTTCGCCGATCAACGGCCGCATCGGCCGTGCGCTCGTGACGGTTGGCAACTTCGTTGCTGCTGGTGGCAACACGACCCCGCTGGCGACGTTGGTGAGCCTTGCGCCGCTGCATGTGCACATCGACGTGGCCGATCGCGGCCTGTTGCAGCGCCTGGCGGAAAACCCTGGCGCCAAGGGCTGGAAGGCGCGCATCCTCGATGCCGACGGCCGGCGCGAGTTGGCGCTGGCGCCGATCGACTTCACGAACCATTCCATCGATGCGGCCACCGGAACGGTGCGCCTGCGCGCCCGTGTCGACGCCGCGATGCCTGGCCTGATGCCCGGCCAGTACGTGCGTGCACAGCTCGCGACGGGCATGGCCCAGCCGGTGCAGCTGGTGCCCGACAAAGCCATCGGCACCGACCAGGGTCGCCGCTTCGTGCTCGTGGTCACTGAGGCCGGCCTGGTCGAGTACCGCCCGGTCGGGGTCGGTGCTGCGCAGGGCGCCGACCGCATCGTCACCGAGGGGTTGAAAGTCGGCGAGCAGGTGATCGTCTCCGGCCTGATGCGGGTGCGTCCCGGCATGGCGGTCGTTCCGGTGCTGTCCGAAGGCCCAGCGGCGCAGTTGCAAGGCCAGGGGCAGGCGCACAAGGGCGCCGAGCCCGACCGTTCCTGATGCAGGGGGAGTGATTCACCATGAACCGTCTCGCCAGACTCTTCGTCGACCGACCGATCATCGCGATCGTGTTGTCGCTGGTGCTGCTGCTCGCCGGCCTGCTCTCGTTGGGCAAGCTGCCGCTGACCGAGTACCCCAACGTCATGCCGACCACCGTGCAGGTGCGCGCTGCCTACCCGGGTGCGAACCCGCAGGTGATCGCCGACACGGTGGCCACGCCGCTGGAGACCGAGCTGACCGGCCTGCCCGGGCTGCAGTACATGAGCTCAAACGCCAGCAGCGACGGGCGTTACCTGTTGACGCTGACCTTTGGCGCCGGCACCGACCCGGCACGCGCCGAGACCGACACGCAGAACCGCGTGGCCCGCGCGCTGCCGAGGCTGCCGGCCGAGGTGCACAAGCTCGGCGTCGTCAGCGAGAGCGTCGCGCCCGACATGCTGATGGTCGTGCACCTCACCTCGCCACAGGGCCGCTACGACCTGCTGCACCTGTCCAACTTTGCGCAGCTGCAAGTGCGCGACGCACTGTTGCGCGTGCCGGGCGTCAGCAAGGTGGTCGTGTGGGGCGCGGGCGATTACAGCCTGCGTGTCTGGCTCGACCCCGACCGCATGGCCGCGCGCGGCCTGGTCGCGGGTGACGTGGTCGAGGCGATCCGCGCGCAGAACCTGCAGGTTGCCGCCGGCTCGGTGGGCCAGCAGCCCGATGCGCGCAGCGCGCACCAGCTGCCGTTGACGGTGGCCGGGCGCCTGAGCTCACCCGAGGCCTTTGGCGACATCGTGCTCAGCAGCGGCCCAATGGGCGCGCAGCTGCGCCTGAAGGACGTGGCGCGTGTGGAGCTTGGCGCGAGTTCGTATTCGCTGCGCAGCCTGCTCGATGGCAAGCCGGCGGTCGGCATTCAGATCGTGCAGGATCCGGCCGCCAGCGCCGTCGAGGTGGCCGCCGCAGTGCGCGCCGAGATGGTGACGCTGCAGCAGGATTTCCCGCAGGACATCGACCACCGTATCGCCTACGACCCCACGCTGTTCGTGAAGGCCTCGATCCGCAACGTCATCCAGACGCTGGCCGAGGCGATGGTCCTCGTCGTGCTCGTCGTGCTGCTGTTCCTGCAGAACTGGCGCGCGTCGCTGATCCCGATCGCGGCGGTGCCGGTGTCGCTGGTGGGCACGCTTGCGGTGATGCACGCGGCCGGCTTCACGCTGAATACGCTGAGCCTGTTCGGCCTGGTGCTGTCCATCGGCATCGTGGTCGACGATGCCATCGTGGTGGTCGAGAACGTCGAGCGGCACCTGGCACGCGGCCTCAAGCCGCGCGAGGCCGCGTTGGCCGCGATGAAGGAGGTGACCGGGCCGATCCTGGTCATCACCGCCGTGCTCGCGGCGGTGTTCATCCCCACCGCGTTCATGGGCGGGCTGTCGGGCCAGTTCTACCAACAGTTCGCGCTGACGATCGCGATCTCGACCGTGCTGTCGGCGATCAACTCGCTGACGCTGTCGCCTGCGCTGTCGGCGATGTGGCTGAGGCCGCATGCACAAGAGCGCCATGGCCCGCTGGCGCGCTTCTTCGGCGGCTTCAACCGCGCCTTCGAGCGGGCGTCGGAGCGCTACGCGGTGCTGACCCGTGCCGGCGTGCAGCGCGGCCTGCGCCTGCTCGTGGTGTACGCGGTGCTGGCCGCCGCAGCGGTCTGGAGCTTCAAGAGTGTTCCTTCCGGCTTCGTGCCGGCCCAGGACAAGTACTACCTGGTCGGCATCGTGCAACTGCCACCTGGCGCGTCGCTCGACCGGACCGAGGCCGTGACGCAGCGGGTCACCGAGATGGCGCTGGCGCAACCGGGCGTCGAGAGCGTGGTGGCCTTCCCCGGCATCTCGATCAACGGCTTCGTCAACAGCCCGAACAGCGCCGTCATCTTCACGATGCTCGACCCGTTCGAGCAGCGCAAGGGCGCGAGCCTGGCCGCCGGCGCCATTGCCGGTGCGCTCAACGGCCGCCTGCAGGCCATCGACGAAGGCTTCATCGCGATGTTCCCGCCGCCGCCGGTACCCGGCCTCGGCCAGGCCGGTGGCTTCAAGCTGCAGATCCAGGACCGGCGGCAACAGGGCCACGAGGCGTTGAACGCCGCTCTCGGTGCGGTGATCGCCGAAGCGGGCAAGGATGTGCGGCTGGTGGGCCTGTTCTCGGGCTACCAGGTGGGGGTGCCGCAGCTTGCCTTGAACGTCGACCGCGAGAAGGCGCTGGCCATGGGTGTGCCGCTGCAGGCCATCTACCAGTCGTTGCAGGTCTACCTCGGCTCGCTCTACGTCAACGACTTCAACTTCCTCGGTCGCGCCTGGCAGGTCAATGTGCAGGCCGACGCGCCGTTCCGCAGCGACGCCACCGCGCTGGACCGGCTGTGGAGCCGCAATACGCAGGGCCAGATGGTGCCGCTGGCCGCGCTGGTGTCGAGCCAGCCGACGACCGGTCCCGATCCGGTGGGTCGCTACAACGGATTTGCTTCGGCCGATCTGTCGGGCATGCCGGCGCCGGGCGTGAGCTCGGGCGAGGCGGTCGCGGCGATGGAACAGATCCTCGCCCGCACGCTGCCGGACGGGTTCACCTCCGAGTGGACCGACCTGACCTACCAGCAGATCCAGGAAGGGTCCAGCGGGCTGTGGGTGTTCCCGCTGGCAGTGGTTCTGGCCTTCCTGATCCTGGCTGCCGCGTACGGCAGCTGGAGCCTGCCGCTGGCCGTGCTGACCATCGTGCCGATGGTGATCCTGGGTGCGCTGGGTGGCGTGTGGTGGAGCGGGGGCGACAACAACCTGTTCACGCAGATCGGGCTCGTCGTGCTGGTCGGGCTGGCGACGAAGAACGCCATCCTGATCGTCGAGTTCGCTCGCAGGCGTCAGCAGGAGGGCGCCTCGGCCGTCGATGCCGTGGTCGAGGCCGCGCGGCTGCGGCTGCGTCCGATCCTGATGACCTCGCTGGCTTTCGTGATGGGCGTGCTGCCGCTGGTCTTCGCCAGCGGGGCCGGTGCCGAGATGCGCCAGGCCGTCGGCATGGCGGTGTTTGCCGGGATGTTGACGGTCACCGTCGCGGGCCTGGTCTTCACGCCCGTGTTCTACGTGCTGTTGCAGCGGCCTCGCGTGAGAAGCGCGGTCACGCTGGCAGCGGCCCAATGAGGAGAACGACATGATCAAAATGAGCTTGACCGCGGTGGCGCTGGCTTCGTTGGTGGCCGCATGCGGCACGGCGCCGCCGCAGGCAGCGCCGACGGCAGAGCTGCCCACGGCGTTCGCACAAGGGCAGGGCATGCCAGCCGGTCGCATGGCGCAGTCGGACTGGTGGACCGTGCTTTCAGATCCGGTGCTCGACACGCTGGTTCTGCGCGGGCTGGGGGCCAACCTCGACCTGCAGCAGGCCGCCGAGCGGGTTCAGCAATCGCGCGCGCTGGCGGCAGGCGCACATGCCGAGCGGCGCCCTGGTGCAGGCGTCGCCGCTGGCGCACGGGCACAGCAGCTCAGCCGCTTCGAGGCGCCCGGGGCGCCTAGCGAGGACCGACGCGGCGACAGCGTGTCGGCCGCAGTCAGCCTGTCGTGGGAGATCGACCTCTTCGGCCGGCTGCGCAACGCGGCGCAGGCCGCCGATGCACGGTCCCGGGCGGTTGAGGCAGACGCCTCGGCGATGCGCCTGGCCATCGGTGCCGAGATCGCCCAGGCGTGGTTCAGCGTGAACGGCACGCGGGCGCAGATGCAGCTGGCGCAGCGCGTGGTGGAGAACCGGCGCACCACGCTGGACCTCGTGCTGCGGCGTGTCGCGGCCGGCTACACATCGCCGCTCGACGAGGCGCGTGCGCGCACCGAACTGGCCGCGGCCGAGGCGCACTTGCCCGCCTTGGACGCAGCGCTGGCTATCGCCGGCCATCGGCTGGCGGTGCTATTGGGCGAATCACCATCCGGCTACGAAGCACCCGCAGAGGCCGGCCGATCGCCGCTGCCAGTGGCGCTGCGACTGCCCGATCCCGCGCAGTGGGCGGCGCAGCGGCCGGATCTGCAGGCCGCCGAGGCGCGCCTGCGGGCGCTGGCTCTGGATGTCGAGGCGGTGCGCGCAGAGTTTCTGCCACGGCTGTCCATCGTCGGCGTGCTCGGCGTCGTCGCGGGTTCCATCTCGGGCTTGGGGGCAGCCGGCAGCGCCTCGTGGCTCGCAGCGCCGAGCCTGTCGCTGCCCGTGTTCGACCACGGGCGCATCGACGCCCGGCTGCAGGCTGCGAAGGCGGGTGAGCGTGAGGCGCTGCTGGCCTATCGGCAGTGCGTGCTGCTGGCGTTGCAAGAGGTGGAGAGTGCGCTTGCCCAGGTGCGGCACGGGCAGCGCCGCCTCGCCTCCCTGCAGGCGCAGGCCCGGCAGGCGTTGATCGCAGAGCAGCTGGCCCGCAGGCGCTTCGAGGCCGGTGGCACCGACATGCTGGAGTTGCTGGACGCGCAGCGCACGGCGCAGCTGGCGGAGATCGGCCTGTCGGTGGCCTTGACCGTTCAGCAACAGCAGGTGGTGGCGCTGCAGCGCGCACTCGGCGCTCGCTTCGCGCCGGTGGACGAGGCGGCGGCAGTGACGACGCTGGCGTTGGCGAAGGCACCCCGGCCGTGATGCGTACTTGCGCTCCGTCTGATCACTCAGGGGCGTGGCTCGTTCAGACGTTTTGACGCGGCCCTGCTACGGCGTGCCCAGCCTGCAGATCAGGCGCAGCACGCTGCTCTTGCCGGCACCGTCGGCGCCGATCAGGCCGAGCCGCGATTCCTTGAGCGACAGATCCAGGTCTTCCAACACGGTGAACGTGCCGCGGACCAGGGCGAGTCGTTCCAAGTGGACTTCAATGGAGCTCCGGTCTGGGGAACTCACTCAATGTTTTGCACCTGAAGCGCGACATGCGCTGCAAGTGCTTGATCTCCATGAACTATCGGCTTGAGGGACTGCATTTCCCCCACGATTTACCCCACAGGATGCTTGGTCTGCGGTGAAACTACTGGCACATCAATCGACGTTCAGCGCGCGCGCACGGAGGAAGTCTAGCAGTCGGAACTCGCGCTCGGACAGCATATGGCGGCGTGGCGCATAGGGCAAAGGTGCAGGGATCAATTGCCACCGAAGAACGTCCACACAAGCGGGCATTCTCGCGGGCATCTGCGGGCATCTGCGGGCGTCTACTGGATGCGTCGGCCCTCCTGTGCTTCACTGGAAGCTCCCATGGGATCCCTGATCCCTGCGTCCATCGAGGGCGCGCTCACGGCGTCGCAGTCGTTACCTGCTTGGTGGTCTTTGACCCCGAGGTGGTCGGCTCTTTGGCCGACATGAGGTCCGAGACCTTCGCGGGACGGACTTGTAAAGCGCGCAGATTGGCCTGCGCCGAGGTGCGGCAGCTCATGCTGCTGTGCGCCGCCATCGTGGCTGGCGCGCCTGGCTTCAGGCACGCCGCCTCGATGGCGCCGATGCGCTGCAACGCCCTTCGCACGCAGCGCCTTGCGTCGTCACTGGAAGCTTGCTGACAGTGACGACGCTGTAAGTCCGCGCCACGCCTGACGTCCAGGCGCTTTGCGCGAAGTGACGGCCCGAAGTGACGGGCTCGGCCGCTCCTGAAGTGGCCTTTCCTCCAGGGCTCCCCGCCCTCGTTCTCGATGCCCCTGCGGCATCCGATGCGCATGGGTTGCCAGACGACGCTGCGCCGACTGATCCCCGTCACGGATCACCCCTCATGTGCTTCGCACATCCCATGGACCTCGGGTGGATGGTCCCCGCGCAACGACGTGCCAGCAGGCACACCGCGCGGCGCCACAGCGCGTGCAACGCCGGCGACCAGCTGGAAGTTCTTGCACACACGGGAGTGGTGTCCGCGTCCCTCGTAGTTCCCTTGCGCCATGGCGCCGG
This sequence comes from Rhodoferax sp. RT4P68, assembly GCF_056521305.1. Lineage (NCBI taxonomy): Bacteria > Pseudomonadati > Pseudomonadota > Betaproteobacteria > Burkholderiales > Comamonadaceae > Rhodoferax > Rhodoferax sp. RT4P68. The sequence goes on along the minus strand of NZ_JBWMBB010000010.1, from coordinate 7,294 downwards.
GGACGGACAGAAACACTGACCTGACTGTCAGACACCCGGGCGGCCTCGGCCGTCGGCTTTCATTTCCGCACTTCGTGCGGGCAAAAGTGGATGAGGAAGAAGACGAACGGAAAGAAGCGAAAGATGCGCGACCTGAACCACAACTTCAAACGGCTATGCCAGCGCAACCGAGACGGTGCCATGGCCAGACGCTCACACTTCACCTCCTCAGTTCAGATGATGACGGCCTTGTCCGTCTGCGCTTTACTGCTTAGATGATTATTTTCATCTCGCGCTGCGCATTCTAGGTTCGCCAGAGATGGAGCGTGCACCTAACCCTTCGATGGAGGTTTTTTATGCTCAATTGGATCTCAGCGCGATTCATGGCTGTTTGGCTGGTCGCGGCCTGCACAGGATGCTCGAACCTATACCCGATTCCGGTCAAGGAACCGCCCCCAATGACCGGGGCGGGTCGTACCACGCCTGACTACAGCCGCGGAGGGCTACTCCCCCCAACCAACACGCAGGAAGCGCTTGATAACCTGAAGATCTACGCGGACAGCTATCAAGACACCGCTGACTCGATAAGAAGAAGGGGATACGTCGGCAGCGACATTGCTGTCGTCGGCGGCGTTATAGGAGTGGTGGGCGGGCTTGCCAAGTCGGTCGAAGCCGCTATCTCAGGCGCCGTCCTCGCGTCCGGCGCGTCGTTGGTGACCGATAGGTACGCGCTGACAGTTCAGGCTGGCAACTACGAGAAGGCGGCTGACGCGATGCTGTGCATGATCAGCGCGCTTCGACCCAAAGCCTACCTCCCGTTCACAGGTTCCGACCTCGACGAGTCGATCCGCGAAGTTCGGCGCAAGTTACGAAAAGCGCAGGTAACTGTGCAGCTTGCAACACCCGACTTGGGTCAATTGGAAAGCACCATCAAGGAGGCAATGACCAAGACGACGCTGGCAGTTGGAGCACAGGCCGCGCGTGCAATGGGAAGCCCGTTGGATCCTATGCTTGCAGCTGCAGCGCAAGCCGCGGAGATGGAAAAGGTGCTGGCCGATATGAACAAGTGTGCTGCCAATTTTTGAGACGCAGCGCCCTTGCCGTATGGCGCATCATCATCAATCTTGTGCATGCGTCAGCGTCTGCATTGGGGTAAAAAAAGCGTGCGCTATCGCCTGTTGTCGTGGCGCACAAACCATTGTTCGCTAACAATTTCATCGGAGGCCACCATGTACACAGACGATCGGCTGCGTGACGCCCTTTCTCGTATCGCCGAAGTTGCGGCATCCGCCATCAGCCAGTCCGGCACCGGCGATTCGCACCAAGGCCACGCACATGACATCCATGATTCTGGTGAGCACCATGCACCGGGCTGCATGGTCAAATCGTTACCTCAACGTCTGCTTATAAAGGCCGCCCTCACTGCCCGCATGGTCAACCCGGTCAACGCTCCTGCTCTTGAGCCTGTGGCCGCGATGACCGGCCGACCGTTGGTTGATGAGCCGATGCGAATTGCAGTCCTAACTACCAAATATTGGGGGCCGCAACTTCGCAGACTGAGCGTCAGCTTCATGGAAACCACACCCGCTGATCTGAAAACTCGAATTGTTGATCATCTTAACGCATGGAGTAAGTGTTGCGGAATTTCGTTTGTACTGACCTCAGGAGTTGGCGACGTGCGCATTTCAAGGGAGCCCGGTGGATACTGGTCCTATCTTGGGACCGATATTCAGCATATCCCGAAGAATCGCCAGACCATGAATTTGGAAGGGTTCACGATCAACACTTCCGAAGCGGAATTTCGTCGGGTTGTGCGCCACGAGGCTGGCCACACGCTGGGATTTCCACACGAGCACATGCGAAAAGCGCTCGTTGCTCGAATTGATCCAACAAAGGCCTACGCGTGGTTCCTTAAGACCTATGGATGGGATAAGGCGACCGTTGATTCACAGGTGTTGACTTCTCTCAGCGAGGCGTCGCTGATGGGCACCGCACCGGATCAAACATCAATCATGTGCTATCAATTGCCAGCAGAGATCACTAAAGACAATGTCCCAATCACGGGCGGCGATGACATCAATGCAACCGATTGCACGTACGCAAGCAAGATATATCCCAAAGCCGGACGCACCCTTGTCGCGGCGGATGGAGACAACGAGTCCGCAACCGCGCAGCCGCACTCCGTGGACGGCTGGCCGGCAACGGAGGATGTTGAAGTTCCTGTCTGATCGTGGCGCCTTGCATCTCGTCCGCCATATGGATTGCTGAATGCCGAGATTAATTGAAGTCCAGAATGTCGCAGCGCTGACATCGAATCTGAGCATACAAAAAGACGACGTTCTGCTCATTAGGGCGACAGGGGCGCGGATCAGTTCCGGCGCAGATGTGCTGAATATGCTTGGCGCTTTTGTTTCCGCCATGTCGGCTAGCAACGGCGAGGTGTTGACCGCTGCAGGACTGCCCAGCATCCTTCTCATCCGCGCAACCCACCCTGGAACGGCCTGCGTCACTGTACTGAGCGGTCACCTATTGAGTGAGAGTAAAACTAGAGAGGTGTGGGTGACGGTGGAGAACTGACGGAAATAGTGCCAAAGCATCCACGGACTCACTAGTGGCCCGGCACCAAATAACCTGCGGCCAGGATCTGGATGGACGGCTTTTGACAGTCAGCCCGATTCGGCAGGACTTCGAAGCTGAGTACCTGCAGCCGCTGCCTCTGTCACTCGTAGCGAGGGAATTTTGTCCAGGGTGTTCGTTGCCGAGCCCAAATGGAAGAAGCAGCGGCTTTCGAAAATCGCCTCTCACTGGAATTGCGCAGGTCACGAAAACATTGGCTCGTGTATCGGTATCAGGTCGGCGTTGAGCGAAGAGGCGAGGCCAGTTTCGTTATCAGGGTTACATCATGGTCCAAGACCTCCGCGTCGTCTCGGCCAGACCTCTGGCCTGTTGCATGTGGGCGTCGAAGCGCACAAGCTGGTCCTCGATCGCGTCGGACCGACGGGTGCTGATGAGCACACCGGCATCAACCAGGGTGATCAAGAACTGGCGAAGCGCGGCTCGCACCTGATGCTTGCAACGCTGCACGGGCGATGAGCATGTACAGCGCGGCAGGTGTCCGTCAACGAAGCACTGGACGTGCTCTTCGGAAAGATCTCGTACGCCGACGCGTCGGCGTGCCCAGTGCGGAAAGTGCGCCACGCCATACACGTACATGCGGACCGTGTTCGCGGCGTGGCGCTCGACCAACCGCTGCAAGTAGGTCGAACAAACGGCGCAAGGTCACTGTTGCGCAGCCAGGCGGCTGGCACCGGATGAAGGGAATCGAGCGCGTCCATGGAAATCTCCTGATGTGGTGTTGCCACCGCAGGAGATACCCACTTTTATGCGAAGTCCAGCGCTCGCCCGGATCGCCGCAGACCTTGCTGCGCCTGGTGGTGCGCAGGGGTGCTGACGGCGATTTCGCATAAGAGCGCAGTTCGCATAATTCCTGTTGGACTAACCCGCTGACGCGGGAGTATGGGCAGCTACCCATAACAGGAAGAACGGAAGAACTGGTTGTTCGTGGGCAGCGAACTGGCCGGCGAGCGCGCGGCCGTCGTGATGAGCCTGGTGCAATCGGCCAAGCTGAACAAGGTCGAGCCCTGGGCCTACCTGCGCGATGTGCTGGCACGCATCCACAGCCATCCGGCCTCGCGCATCGATGCGCTGCTACCGCATCGCTGGCAACCGAGCGCAACGGGAGCGTCAGCCGGCAAGTAGGTGCTGCGCGGCAGCGACCGGCCGACAGCGTTCCGGGTTCCGGGAGCGGCGTCAATGTGGGGCCGCCGGACGCTCACCCTGATTCTTCAAGACCGCCCGTCCATGGCTGCACCAACGAGCCAGACGTCTCATCCCCTTGCGTCTGCTCGACCAGCCCCTTCATCGCTCAATGACCGACGAGCCGGTATCAGTTTGAATCGCCCCGGGGCGATCCAGTCGGCCTGCCCTGACAGCGGCCACCTAAGTTGCAGGTGACCTGCTGTACCAGTCGCCTCATCGGACGTGTGCTGGCGCTGCTGGTAACGGTGCTTGCGCCAATGGTGCGCGCCGCTTGGGTGCGGCACCATTGGCACCACGCTCGGTTCTCAAAAACTCGAACTTGAGCACAAGAGCCGCGAGATGGCCTGGCGCGACGCGCGGCTGGACTGGCTCACTTGGCCAGTGGACCTGACATGGCGGTGCTCTCGAGATCGGAGAAGTCGCATGCTGCTTCGCGACCTTGCCGACCACGTGGCTTAGTCCTTCCAGGCCTCCGTGCTTGCCAGCAATCATCCGCGTGTAACGGGCCAACCGGTCCGGGTCGATCATCTTCATGACAGGGTCTCCTTGCTAGGCTGCTTTCTCGCTGGCCGCGCCAGAGATCGATTGCGACCTCGACGATTGCGTCGGGCGCGAACGCGATCGGCTCCACACGCCAAAGGCCGCGGACAAAGTATGTTGCGAGGTGCACGGCCTGACATCATCCATTCGCAGGAAACGCAGGAAACGCAGGAAGCGCAGGAAGCGCAGGAAGCGCAGGAAGCGCAGGAAGCGCGGAAGCGCTGGGGCGTTCGCGTCACGGGCAACTGCTCAGTTCGGTCTTGCTCTCCCGGGTCGCCCGCACGCCTTGCGCCACCAGGCGACCGACGACATCTGACTGGAATTGCAGCCGTGCCTGGGCGGTGTCCTTCCCGACCTTGCGCGATACCTCCAGCAAGGTTTCTCCACCAGGCATCCGCCATTGCTCCAGCTTGAGGTTCCTCTGACCATCCTTGTAGCGCGTCATCTCCGCGGCGCACCGATCGTTGAGTGGCCTGGGCAGCTTGAGCGAGGGGCCCAACGCCGCCTCCAGGGTTGCCGCAGTACTGCACGTCCGCGAGTGGACCTCCGTGGTGACAGGCGGCCGGGCGGGCAGGGCAGTCTGCGGCCCGGCGTCGCCAGGCCCGGAACTCCAGCCGACATCGAGCTCGGACTCCCATCTGGCGGACTTCAGCATGCAGGGAAACGTCGATTCGGGCGCCAATGCGCCCAACGCGGTGGAGGCACGGAATTTATACGAGGACTCGACTTTTGCTGCCTCTTTCCCCGTCAGCTCGGTCCGCTGGCGGGCAATGACCCCGACGCCTTCGGGCAGTCCAGTTGGTCGTGGCAACACGGCGTACTCGACCCGATACATCGACGGCTTCTTGTCGTTCACCGCGAGCAATTTCGCGGCGGCCTCGATGGTCCTCGGGCCCTGGGCCTGCGCCGCACTCCAGCGGAACGCATACTCCGCCGGACCACCTGTGGGCTCGGCTTGCACATGCAAGGTCTGTGCACCGAAGAGCAGACCGATGGTCTGGGCGAGCGCCGCCGCCTTGGTGGCGGCAGCCGGTCGAGAGTGTGCCTGGCGCATAAATTCTTCTAAATAGCAACGATCACAGATCCACAAGCTCGGCCTCGCGCAGCGCTCTCAGCATCTCGGCGGCGCCGCACTGTTTCGACACCGCGTTCGCGTCGTACGAACTTTTCCCTTGGTGTAGTGGTTCGAGAGGCTCCACAGGTAGGGCGAATGAATGTTCTTACCGCAGTAGACATAGCCCCGACGCTCGGGCGCCAGGCAGAGCATTTCAAGGTGCCATGGCCATACGCTTACCATGCAACTGCGCCACTACCGTTGGCAATTGCCGATGTGCTTTACGGGTGAGCGCCGCGCTGCGACGCAAGTCTATCGATCATGAATACCCAGTCTCTGAACGACTTCGAGAGCGCCATAAAATCCTGTGATTCCGGCGAGCTCTTATGCTCGCTCAGAACGCGTTCGTAAGCATCAAAAGCTTCACTGAGACTCGATGCTTCGTCTGCAAGCGACAGGATGGCGCGACCGTCCGCGTTCTGTCGTGCCCTGCATACCCGCTCGCCGCTGCCGACGTATTTCTCGATGCTCGAAAACCAGCCGATACGCGTGGGGACGTCGCCACCGAAGGCACGGCCGAGGGCGCCGCCCAGGGGTTCGAGCCAGTCGGGATGTTTTCCAGCCAGCACGCGCAGCGCCCACTCGGCGGCTTGGGGCGATTCCGACGCTATGCACGATCGCACGACCGCGGCAAACTCGCGCGTGATGCCGACATCCGCGATGACGAAGTTGCCCTTGAATGCCCGAAGCCGCTCTACCAGCGCGCGGCCTCGCTCCTGGATGTCACCGTCATCCACTGGGGCCACCACCTGGGATCCGGCTGGGTGCGCCGACCGCATGCCCGACCGGTCGACAAAAATATAGCAGAAGACGGCAGCCTCACGGCTGCTGACGGTGGCGAAGTGGTTGTCGAGATCGACGCGTTTCAGCAAGGGCCGGTCGGGGGCGGTCTCGAAGAACGAGAGGATACGCAGCGCATCGCTGCCCGCCCCGGCATCGGGCAAGCGCGTGGTTCCGCGCGCGAGTTCGCTCGCACGCTCAAGCACCGGTTGGAAATTCGCGAGAAGCTGGCGCTGTTCACCACATGCCACGAATGTCGCGAAATCCCACGCAATCTCCGGCATGTCCATAACCGCCGCCGGCGACTCTGCCAGGCGGGAGAATCGCTCGGCGGGCCCGAACAAAACCCTGTCGGCCAGCGAATCGCGCGTTGCCCAACGCAACACGAAGCGCAGGGAGCGCAGCGCCGGTGCATCCAGACGCGCGAGCTCGTCGAGCCTCGCTTCCGCCAGTGAGGCCACGGCGGCCGCGATGGCGCGGTTCGGCACCGAGCGGCCCGCGCCCGCATCGCGCAGGCGGCTCCATCGGCCGGTGCGATAGACCGCTTCCGTGTACAGCCCCCGCACATCCGCGGCATCGACTACTGTGGGATGGGCATCCAGCAACGTCAAGAACGCCTCGGGACCGAGGCGCCGCAAGAGGCGTGGGCCTGAGGTGGCCAGCAACGCAGTGAGGACCGTGGGAGAGAAGGAGCTGAGCGTGTCCAGGGGGACGCTGCGGCCGAGCTTGGCCATGAGGTAGCTCTGCGCAGGTTCCGACAGGTCGTCGACCGCGCTAGCCAGGGGCCGCGCCATCGACGGTGCCACAAGGCATCCACTTCTTCCAGCGGCACGCGTGCGCCGAGCAGCATGTGGTAGATGGTTTCCGCGCGCGCGGCATCGTCCTGCTCCGCGTGTGCGCGGAACCTTTGCAGCGCGCGCTCGTTCGCGGCATCGAAGCTCTGCCTGTTGATTTCCACGTATTCCTGACCCACCATTTCCATCGAACCTTGACCCACCCTGGATCGAGCCCAGCGGGGCTCATGGTGTGGATAACTTCTTCGGTTTGGACTCCTTCTTGATG